>CAZVEZ010000088.1:0-10025 GCA_964626135.1 uncultured Nitrospira sp. | reverse complement strand
GCAAGAAGCGCCCGCGCAAACCTTTGCCCGAGATGCTGCTGCATCAGGATGGCTCCACGCATGAGTGGGTGCCGGGCTGTCAGTGGGATCTGATCGTGACGCTCGATGATGCGACGAGCGAGATCTATTCGGCCTTTGTCGTCGAGGAAGAAGGCACCCGAAGCAGCTTTCGCGGCCTGCGGGAGGTCATTGAGGCGCAGGGGCTCTTCAGTTCCCTCTATACTGATCGAGGGTCGCACTATTCCCGTTTCGTGTCCGCAGCATCCCACCTGCATATCTACAATCGGGTGGTGCATCGACCAGTTCCGGCGGTATGCGGTATGATGGAAAATCAAAGCCGTAGGTGGAGTGATACAACCTCTTCAAAGCCTGCGCCGAAAGAACAGTGCCGGACGCTCGAAGGGAGAACACCCATGATACATGATGACCGGCCTGCAGGACATCTCTTCTCACGCCGTGAAATTATGACGCTTCTCGGCGCCACAGGCGCGGCGTGGCTGATGACCGGCAGTCTGATTCCAAGGCGCGCTGCCGCAGATACGCAGAGCCCTTTCTGCGTGATTCGACCGGAGCAAACTGAAGGCCCGTTTTTCGTCGACGAGCGCATGAATCGCTCCGACATTCGTTCAGATCCGGCGGACGGACGAGTAAAGCCCGGAACGACACTGACTCTGACGCTGCTGGTCTCTCGTCTCACCGCCGGAGACTGTCAACCGCTGCCAGGAGCCCAGGTGGACATCTGGCACTGTGATGCGTCGGGTGTCTACTCGGATGTACGAGATTTCCCTGTGAACAGCATCGGTCAGAAATTTTTGCGTGGCTATCAAGTCACCGACGAACGCGGTTCTGTTCAGTTTGTCACGATATACCCTGGCTGGTATCCGGGCCGGACGGTGCATACTCACTTCAAGATTCGCACGGCTCCTATGGCCAGACGGAGCTTTGACTTCACATCGCAACTATATTTCGACGATGAGCTGACGGATCGCGTCCACGCTGCCCTGCCTTATGCCGTGAAAGGAACACGCACGACGCGAAACCGGCACGATGGGATCTTCCGACGCGGTGGAGATCAGCTTATGCTGGCTCCCACGGCAACGGCCGACGGCTATTCAGCTACGTTCGCAATCGGCCTGCAGCTTACGTGAACATCGATATGACACACTCTGTCCGACATTATCCGGCTGCGTAGGATTAAGTTATCGTTGTATCCTGAGAGAAAGAGGGAGCGCCAGGGCCATAGATTTAGACGCGAGCCGTATCACGTCTCGGCAGGGAAGAGTAATACGGGCGAGCAGGACATTCATAGCGTTACTGCAAGGAAATGGAGCACGCCAGGCCCGAATCATGGCAGAGGATCGCGCATGTCGCGACCTTTCACGCCGTCATCCTCCTGGCGTGGGTCAGTGCGATTCGGTGGTGAGTTCTCGGCTGCGCGTGATTCACGTCGCCGGCGCACGATGACGGTCTTCACCTTGGGTTGGGCGATCTCGCCAGTGACCCCAAGATCTTCGATAAGAGCCCGCAACGGTTCGGCCACTGACCATGCCTGAGCAAAACAGCCTCGCGGCAGGTGCGGAGCCTCTGCATCAAACACTTCCGAGACTTGGCCCAGACAGGCTTCATGCAGATGGGCTTCGAGGCCTGCGAGAAAACTGCGGGCCTTGCTCCGCACCGCGGCACCCCGTCCGAATGCCTTCATCCAGGCTGTCACAAACGGCCCCAACAAGAAGGGCCAGACCGTGCCCTGGTGATAGGCGCGATCCCGTTCCATCACGCCGCCTTCATAGCGAGAGCAATAGCGAGGATCGTGCGGCGACAACGTCCGGAGTCCGACCGGCGTCAGGAGTTGCGCCTCGACGAGGCGAAGCATCTGCTGTGCGCGGTCGCGCGGGACCAGTCCATCAATCAGCGAGACGGCATAGAGTTGATTGGGACGGAACGAGGCGTCGTTCCCGTCCGGTCCATCGACCACATCGTAGAGATACCCGCCGTTTTCGTACCAAAACCGCGCACGGAAAGACGCGATCGCCTTGTCCCGGTCATGCCTACACCGATCGGCATAGTCCCCTTCGCCGAATCGTCGAGCAAGAGTCTCACCGGTTTCCAATGCTCGAATCCAGAGCGCTTGGATCTCCACTGGTTTTCCCTGACGCGGTGTGACGACCCAATCGCCGGCTTTCGCATCCATCCAGGTCAATTGCACGCCGGGAACTCCGCCCAGCACTAAACCATCCCCATCCATCCGAATCCCGAATCGCGTACCTCGGCGGTAGCCGTCGAGAATCTGTTTCACCGCAGGCCAAGCGGTCTCGCGCACAGGGGCATCATCCTGCGACGCTGCGAGATAGCGATCGATGGCATGGATAAACCAGAGTGATGCATCGATCGTGTTGTATTCGGGGCGCTCACCCGTATCGGGAAAACGATTCGGCACCATACCATCTGACACGTGCGCGGCGAAGGCGGCAATGACCTGCCAAGCCACATCCAGTCGACCGGTGACCAGACAGAGACCGGGCAGCGAAATAAACGTGTCGCGGCCCCAATCGGCAAACCAGGGATATCCGGCGATCACCGTGCGCTGAATCCCTCGCTCGGAAAGGTATACCTCCGAAGCCCGCCAGAGTTCGCCGGCCAAGGAATCAGAAGAAGGCGCAGTCTGCCGGACTGCCTCGCGGCGAGACTTCTCGCGTTTGATGAGAGTGGGAACATCGAGTTGTTCCTGGCCTCCACTCATAAAGGCTAAGACCTGGGCCGATCCCGATAGGAGATCGAGCGTGAACTCTCCCGGTGACCACCAATCTTCTGCATGGTCGAGCCCCCGTTGCTGTTCAAGGGGAAATTGCACCTGTCTATACCATTCCGGTTCATGGCGATATCTTCCAGAATGGATGGCTCGGACTTGAGGGAGATCGTGGTAGGGCTGCCAGGATACAGTTCCTTCCCCGATCGATGCCTCCGTCCGGAGGCTTACATTCTCGTGATGTGTCGCATGGTAATCGCGCCCGGTCAGTTTCGGCCTCACGCGTAACACGGCACGTTGTTTCTTCTTATCGAGTCTCGTCCATTGGACGATGACGATATCGCAGCCGTGGACGGTGAAAATCTCACGTTGCAGGATGAGACCGTTGCAGTCGAAGGTCCACGTCGGCCAGGGGTCTGTAACGAAGCCTGTGCAGTACCGATACCCAGACGGATGGACCGCACCTGGATAGCAATTGGTGGAGAGTGGAAAAGATTGGCCGTTGACCTCGACCCATTCTTCGATGTGGTTGACCAGGACAAAGCGTTCTCCCGGCGGTTTCCGGGACGTCAGCAAGAGCGCATGATACCGGCGTGTGTCGGCACCCGCGATCGTACCGGAGGCGAATCCTCCTCGCCTGTTCGTCTCAAGCCATTCGAGACTCAGCGCCCGGTCGAGATTCTGACAATCTGCAGTTCCAACCTCCACCCCTCACTCCTTACCCTTCACCCCTCACGCGTTCATTCTCCACTCTGTTGGATGAGTTTCGCCACGAGGCCGGTCCAGCCGGTTTGATGGCTTGCCCCGATGCCTGACCCGTTATCCCCGTGGAAGTATTCGTAGAACAAGACATGGTTGCGCCAATGCGGATCGTCTTGGAATCGCCCCGCGTTGCCGAACACAGGACGTTTTCCCTCGGCATTCTGAAGAAAGATGTGCGTCAAGCGGCGTGAGATTTCAGCCGCCACTTGCCAGAGCGTGGATTGACATCCCGAGCCGGTCGGATACTCCACCTTATATTGGTCGCCGAGAAAGTAATGGAACTTCTGCAGCGATTCAATCAGGAGATAGTTGACCGGAAACCAGATCGGTCCGCGCCAATTCGAATTGCCCCCGAACAAGCTTGTGCCGGATTCCGCCGGTTCATAGTCTACACGATGCTCTTGACCCATGACCGAGACCACATAGGGATGATCTTTGTGATAACGCGAGAGGGCGCGAATGCCGTAAGGAGACAGGAATTCCTCTTCGTCCAGCATGTACCGCAACACGGATTTCAGCCGATCACGATTCACGAGCGACAGAAAGCGCCTGACACCTCCTTCGTAGGACTGCGTTTCGAGATGCTGCGCAAAATCAGGGCGATTCTCGATGAACCACTGCATCCGATGCTTGAACCGGGGCAGGCTGTCTATGAGTTCAGAATCGAGCGTCTCAACCGCGAACAGAGGAATCAGGCCGACCATTGACCGGACCTTCATGTGTGTCGTTGTCCCATTCGGCAAATGCAACACATCGTAGAAGAAGCCGTCCTCGCGATCCCACAATTCAATCTTCTCGCCGCCGATGTTGTTCATGGCGCGACAGATGTAGACGAAATGTTCAAAGAATTTGCTGGCGACGTCTTCGTAGGCTCGATTGTCGCGGGCGAGTTCCAGCGCGATCGTCAACATGTTGAGGCAGTACATGCCCATCCAGCTGGTGGCATCCGACTGCTCGATGTGGCCGCCGGTCGGCAGCGGCGAACTGCGATCGAACACCCCGATGTTGTCGAGACCGAGGAATCCGCCCTGGAAAATGTTCTTCCCCTCGGCATCTTTGCGATTCACCCACCAGGTAAAGTTCAACAGCAGTTTGTGGAACACGCGCTCCAAGAACCGGCGATCGCCGACACCGCTGCGTTTTTTGTCGATCTTGTAGACACGCCAGGCCGCCCAAGCATGGACCGGCGGGTTCACGTCGCTAAACGCCCATTCGTAGGCCGGAATCTGTCCATTAGGATGCATGTACCATTCGCGCAGCATCAGGACGAGCTGTTCCTTGGCGAATGTCGGATCAACCAGTGCCAACGGAACACAGTGGAAAGCGAGATCCCATGCCGCATACCAAGGATACTCCCACTTATCCGGCATGGAGATCACATCAGCGTTGTAGAGATGCGTCCAGTCGGTATTGCGGCCTCCGAGTCGTTCACGCGGAGGTTCCGGCATCATCGGGTCGCCTTTGAGCCAGCGATTGACGTCATAATAATAGAACTGCTTGCTCCAGAGCAGGCCGGCGAACGCCTGGCGCTGGACACGGCGCGCGTCCTCCGAGAGCGGGCCCGTCGCGAGACTGCCGTAGAACTCATTCGCTTCCTGGAGACGCGCAGTAAAGACAGCCTCGAAGTCCCGCTCCGTGAACTCAGGCGCCTGCTCTTCATTGGTAAAGCGCAGGCGGATCGTCTTGGTCTCTCCGGGCGCGAGTGCAAACACATACTGGGCTGCGGCTTTGGTGCCCAGACAATCCGGATTGATTGCCTCCTTTTCGCCCTGCACCACATAATCGTGAAAGCTATCCTTCACGTACCGGGCGCCTCCCCGATCGCCATAAAGACGACGGGTGTTGGTTTCATTCTCCGTGAAGAGCAAGGCGGGCCGTCCCTCGCAGAGTAGTCGGCGCAGGCCATAGTAATCGTGCTGTGTCTCGATCACGCTCATCTGCTCTCTCGACTCCCCTTGCTTAAACCTGGGGCGTCGAATGTCCGATCCCCAGGACCAGGTGTTGCGATACCAGAGAGTCGGAAGCAGTGTAAGCGCTGCCTGCTCGGGACCACGATTGACGGCCTGGATGCGGATGCACAGATCTTCCGGCGTTGCCTTGGCATACTCGACAAAGACATCGAAGTACCGGTTTTCGTCGAAGACACCGCTGTCGATCAACTCAAACTCCGGATCTTGGCGCCCGCGACGCCGATTCTCTTCGACCAATTGGGTATAGGGGAATGCCGCCTGCGGGTATTTGTAGAGATATTTCATGTACGAATGCGTCGGTGTCGAATCGAGATAGAAATAATACTCCTTCACATCCTCACCGTGATTGCCTTCGTTACCGGTAAGGCCGAACACACGTTCCTTCAAAATAGGATCGCGTCCGTTCCACAAGGCAAGGGCGAAGCACATCAACTGGTGGCGATCGCAGATCCCGGCGAGACCGTCTTCGTTCCAACGATAGGCGCGAGATCTGGCGTGGTCATGGGGAAACGCTTCCCAGGCCGTACCGTATGGGCTATAGTCCTCGCGCACAGTTCCCCAAGCCCGTTCGCTCAAATAGGGTCCCCAGCGTTTCCAGTGGCGCTGGCGTTGCGTGTCCGCTGCAAGACGTTCCTGTTCTGCCAGGATCGATGATTGAGAAGTGGAAACGGTCTGATGATATTGAGAGGCCATACGACTCCTTCGGTAGAACAGGGACAAAACGAGAGTCGCCCGACGGCATAAAGTCTTACAGCAAGCTAGTACCGGGCTACGCTCGTAGTCAAGCGGATGCGACAGACCGATGCGCCTCCATAACGGCTGTTCGGGATTGTCCCACCTCGCTTCACATCTTGAAGCGGTTGACTCATACAGACTCTCCAACCCATGAACATCTGTCGTTCAGATAATAGTGTTCATTCAGGCTGGAGAAGAGAGGGAACGTGCAGATACGACGGCATGACAAGCGCTGAGGAGAAACGGTTGAAGAGGGATTGGTGAAACGGGTGGATGGATGATTTCACAATCATCCATCCACCCATTCTGAATTGTTAGCGAAAGACCAAAAAGACCCGGCAGACTGATGGAGCAGAGCCACGCTCAGCCCTGCTCGCCATCAGAATATCGGGAGTCGACAGATCCGACGATTCCGAAACACTACTTGGCTTCAGACTTGCCCTCGATCAGCTTCCCGTCCAGCATCATCACTTGACCTTCTTCCAACTGCGACTCCTGCCCGTCCTTGGTCACGATCTTGCCGTTCATCATTACCTTCGTGCCATTGGCCATGACCGTCATGCGATCCATCGGGCCGATATCTTTCCCTTCCTGCAACTTCTGAATCCGGCCATTCTTCATCATGACGCCGTCTTTCTCAGCAGCCACAACGGCGGTCGCAAGAAATGACACGGACAGGAAGAGTCCAACAACTGCGATTGCGATATTTCTGTAGTTCACCATGGCTTCACTAATCCTCCATTAATAATATTAAGTGATGTGAATGCACTGTCCCCGGAACACACTGAACCTGAAACGGTCAGGCGGGCCGCGCCCTGCTTGAGTGGAGGTGAGGCGAACCTCATTACTCGGCTTCCATCGTCCGACAGAGTCGCAATCATGCCTTCTTCGTTGCGGCACAACATCAAACACACGACTGCGCATCACAGAAATCTCCATTAGCTTATCGAATGGCTCGTTGAGATTGTCGATGCGATCGTCAGACGATCAACGCCCCCTCTATGCCGTGACACCCACTGCCCTGCAACATTCACTCGCCTGATCATTCAACGGGCATGCGCTTAGCGCGATGCTCTTTGATTTTCCGGCGCGCATCTTGAACCGTCTCACTCGCCCCACAACGAGCAGACAATGGGCTGGATGATCTTTTCGACGCAATCTTTTGACACGCGCCGGTCATCAGCCGCCACGCCGCACACACGTCGTGCTCGGTGACGACGCCGACCAGCATGAGGGGGATAAGGCCTTGTATTGTTCAACAGTGCCTTGGGGGTTGTCAAGTACCGCCGTGATCTTTTGAGGCTACCGGATATTTCCAGGAATATCAGGGGCATCTCACTCCGGCAGAACCAGACACATCCATGCGATGACCATTTTCCGATAAAACATATGGATAAACATTTCTTCGATTTCAACAGACCCGACATCAGATCCTTGCAACATATACCGGTGATGGCTGCATGCAGCGAGCCAAAAAAGTGATAGGATGACATTGAACGAGACCTGGTCTGCATGAAGCCGGGAAAGATCGGGGGACCGGATTCTGCATGACCACGACGCCCGTACAAATCTGACTGGAAATACATGAGACTACAGAGATATTATGCTGACGTATAAGAGACGGACCGAGGAGCGGACATGATGTTTGTACAGAACGTACTAGCCAAAACCGATATGCTCAAGTTTTGGGAGTATATGTTTAATACCTGCGGAGAGGATTATTACTGTTTGCTCGGATGGTTACTGGCGGTACTCTTGATATTCTTAGGAATTGTTATGGGCCTTGGCTATTTGCTCACACGCCGGGCTAGAAGAGAACAGAGGTAAGGTCACGCAGACGCCAGCGGAGATCACAGAGCCGGCATAACAACGCTTTCTCTCGCCTCAATGTAGTTTTTCGCTCGACTCTTCCTTGCACAAAGGAAAATCCTGTGCTGTCGTGTCAATACGATGAAAAGACGGCGAATCATAAATGCGCAATGTTGCGTGTTGCCTGTCGGTTAAATAGGGACACAATCCCTCCGCCCCTCGTCGAAACACATACGACTCCGGATAGACAATAAGTTCAAACTCATGAGCCGTCCAATCGACCAATGATAAGGTGCGCGCTCGGCCAACCAATTGGCCCAGATTGGCCGGCAAACGCGCAATATTTTCCTGCTGCCCAAAAATAACTTCCGCTCGTTTGGTGTTCCCTGAATAGAGCTTAAATGCAGGATAGGAATGCCCCCAGCCGAAAAGAGCGAACATAGGCATGATGGAAAATAACACCATCGTGACGAGCGTGGGGGTATCGAACCGGAATCGCACGCGCTCATCGGCAGATGCAGGCTTATACAAGAGCATGAGGACGAGCAGAAAGAGGTAGATATTCCATGGCCAGACGATGAGGTTCCATGCATCGCCGTCCAGACCGAGACCGGTGAGCACCACGACGAGCATGATGAAGGCCATACCTGTCGCGAGTCGCTTTTGACGCGGGAAAAAGACAAGCAATAGTCCGATTGTGGCCTCGAATACGGGCACAAGGAACATGACAAGAACGATGAGCGCGGCAAGCAGGGACGGCTCTTTAGGAAATGTGTAAAGCGGCTCGATAAACTCCGGGAAAAGCGAGAGAAAGAACGTCGCGTTGATCTTGTGCACCCCTCCCCACACATAGACGCTCGCCACCATGATTTTCAGGGCATCGATGCTGCGCGATGCAAAAAAAACCGCCCACACCATCGTGAAGAAATACATATAGGTGTACGGTTGAAAACGGAGAAGGTCTTGCAATACCCAAAACACCGTACAGACCAAGACTCCACAAGCCGGCGCCCGTTGCAACGGCTTGATGATGAGCCAACCCAAACATCCGATATTCAGGATCAGAAGGCTCCAATCGACCCAGACGGGCGCTGAGCCCAGAACGTCAATCACCGGCGAGAATGCAAAAATCCTCAGGCTGGGAATATAGGCGCGCCACGAGAGGAGCACTGTACAGAGAAAGGCCACAGATGTGACTCGGACGATGTTCGCGCAGACCCGAACAGAGCCGCCATCGGTCAATTCTCGTTCGAAAGGATCATCCATACGGCGGTTGCTGAAGTTGTCACGTGTTCCGTCAATCCATTCTAGAGGAAGGCCGCTGAGGACCTCTTAATAGAGTCTCGTGCGAGGGCTACCGTTGTTTCTTGGCAAGTGGAAGCTCGAAGAGCGCTGATTTTTCTGCAAAATGGATAATCAAGAAGGAAGAGCAGACGGCGGCTCAATTTCTGGAGCCGCCGTCTGTGACGACGTGAAAGGAGCTTAGGTTCCGCTGCGTGTTTCCGCGTCCACCCCGCCAGTCCCATCAGACCGCAACCGAGAAGGGGGAGAGCATTCTACCGCCCCCCTGCATGCGCTCGTGAGAATGTCCGTCACTTGACTTCGGACAAGTGTTGTAGGGCGACTTCGACGTGTTCGGTACCCACGTCGGCGTGACCGGCTTTGCCATGTTCTATGGCTTCTTTGAGATGATTAATCCCTTCGGTCAAATGCGAGCCTTTACCACCCATCTTCGCAAACTGCAGCGACGCTTCCGCATGTTTCACAAGTTCATCAGCATGCCCCTCTTTCCCATGAGCCACCGCTTGCTTCGCATGCTCAATAGCCTCCCTGACATTACCCATGGGGGACGGCTGGGCATTCACCATCGGCACACTAACGAACATTCCAAGCGCAACCAGAATGAGGGCACCACGGTAGAATCTGCTGATCATCGTTATTCCCCTCCATGGTTAGAATTCACTGCAGAAAAAGACTCTAGGATCTCGCACCTTACACAGCGT
>CAZVEZ010000087.1:0-10121 GCA_964626135.1 uncultured Nitrospira sp. | reverse complement strand
GAGCGCTACCTTGACACGGTAGAGGTCGACGGTTCAAGACCGTCCGCGCCTACCACCAAGCTGAGGGCATCCGCTTGCCTTTCGTGGGCGGGGTGCCTTTGTTGTTTCTAGCGCTCGATGGCATCAGGCAGGGCATGAAGATTACGTTGAAAGATGGCAGCAGCCGAGATATTCCAGCCGGACAGACCGTTGGATCTGCGCTGTCGGCTCTCGGCCTGACACTTGGGCCCGGCATCCTTGCGGCGAAGGTGAATGGCCAGACCGTCGATCTCTCAAGTACCTTGACGGAAGATGCGGAAGTGACCCCATTGCAGTTCGACAGTGCAGAAGGCCGTGAGGTCTACCGCCATAGCAGCACGCATGTTATGGCGCAGGCTGTCAAAGAGGTCTTTCCCACTGCACAACTGACGATCGGTCCGGCCCTTGAAGACGGGTTCTTCTACGATTTTGCGTTTGAGCGCCCTTTTACCCCGGAAGATCTTGAAAAAATTGAGGCGCGAGCGAAGGACATCATCAAACGCGCTCTTGCCGTGAAACGGGCAGAATTATCGAAGGAAGACGCGGTGAAGCTTTTTCAGGAACGTGGGGAGGCTTACAAGGTTGAGTTGATACAAGGACTGGCAGATGGGCAGACCATCTCAGTCTATAGCCAGGGAGAGTTCACCGACCTCTGCCGTGGTCCGCATCTCCCGACGACCGGTCATGTCGGAGCCTTCAAGCTCCTGAACACGGCCGGAGCCTATTGGCGCGGTGACGAACGCAATCCCATGCTTCAGCGGATCTATGGGACTTCCTTTCCGACCCAGGCAGAACTCGACGCGCATCTCGCGCGGTTAGAAGAGATTAAACGGCGAGACCACCGAAAGGTCGGTAAAGAGCTCGACTTGATCTCGGTCCAGGATGAAATCGGGCCTGGACTAGTCCTCTGGCACCCAAAGGGCGCGACGATCCGGCTGTTGATCGAAAACTTTTGGCGCGACCAGCATATTCAAAACGGCTACGAACTGGTGTATTCCCCCCACGTCGCCCGGTTAGATCTCTGGAAGACCAGCGGCCATGTCGACTACTACCGCGACAACATGTTCGTTCCCATGAAGGTTGAAAATAGCGAGTACCAGCTCAAGCCGATGAATTGTCCGTTCCACATCATGATCTACAAGTCGCATCTACGCAGTTACCGGGACCTCCCGATCCGCTACGGTGAACTGGGAACTGTCTACAGATACGAACGGACCGGCGTCCTCCATGGCCTGCTACGGGTTCGCGGCTTCACACAAGACGACGCGCACCTGTTTTGCCGGCCGGATCAAATTGAAAGCGAAGTCAGCCAGGTCCTCGATTTCACATTCTTTATTCTCGGGACCTTCGGGTTTACCGAATTTGAGGTGTACCTCTCGACGAAGCCGGAAAAGTCCGTCGGCTCTGAAGAACGGTGGGCCCAGGCCACGAGCGCGCTCGAAGCCGCGTTGAAGGGACGAGGGGTTGCCTACCAGATCGATCCGGGCGAGGGTGTCTTCTACGGACCTAAGATCGACATAAAAATTAAGGATGCCCTGGGGCGATCCTGGCAATGTTCGACTATTCAAGTCGATTTCAATAATCCCGAGCGATTCGAATTAGGCTATATTGGGGAAGATGGCAAGGCGCATCAGCCGATCATGATCCATCGAGCGCTGATGGGATCGATCGAACGGTTCTTTGGCATTCTGATTGAGCATTTCGGCGGCGCGTTCCCAACATGGCTTGCCCCGGTCCAGGCGATGGTGATGTCCATTACGGACAATCAGAGGCCTTACGTCGCCGAGGTCGTGAACCAACTTAAGGCTGCAGGGTTTCGCGCAGAGGCAGACCTTCGGAATGAAAAAATTGGGCTCAAGATTCGAGAAGCGGAGAAGGCGAAGGTGCCGTTTATGTTTGTGGTTGGCGATCGAGAAGTGCAGGGAGGAACTCTGGCCATACGAGGCCGGAGCGGAGCGAATCTCGGCAGCATGACTGTCGCGGGAGCGCTCGACCTGCTCCGTGCAGACCTCAAATCGGCAGGGCAGCAACATTCACTAACCTAAATAGAGGTGGCTTATCGTCCCCAAACTACGAGTGAACCGAGAAATCAGGGTGCGCGAAGTCCGGGTGATCGGTCCGGAGAGCGAACAGCTCGGCATTCTCCTCACGGCGGATGCGTTCAAACAGGCACAAGAAAGCGGCTACGATCTTGTCGAGGTCGCGCCTACGTCCGTGCCCCCCGTGTGCCGCATTATGGACTACGGGAAATACAAGTTCGAACTGAGTAAGAAGGACCACCAGAACCGGCGCCATCAAAAGTCGACGCAGGTCAAAGAGATTAAGTTGCGCCCACGGACAGATAAGCATGACTTGGAGATCAAGATTCGACAGATTAAGGGGTTTCTGGCCGATGGGAACAAGACCAAAGTCCTTTTGACGTATCGCGGCCGTGAGATGGCGAATCAGGAGATGGGTCGGACACTGATGAATACGGTCATTGCAGAGTTGGGAGAGATAGGTACGATTGAGTACGCTCCGCGCATGGAAGGTCGAAGCTTGATCATGATCGTGGCTCCGAAGTGAGACAGTCGGCCTGAATGCTATTAACCAAAGGAATCACCGATCATGAAGAGAAAAATGAAATCGCACAGTGGAGCCAAAAAGCGGTTTAGCCGCACCGGCTCAGGAAAGTTGGTCCGGAGAAAGGCGGGAAAACGCCATATTCTCACCAGTAAGACGCAGGACAGGAAACGACGATTGAGCGGCACGGTTCTCGTGGATAAGACCAAGACTCAGGCACTCGATCGCCTATTGCCGTACAGCTAAATTCACACGTAAGAATCGAGTTAACCAAAAGGAGTATCGACTCATGCCTCGCGCTAAAGGTGGCCCCAAAACAAGACATCGGCGGAAAAAGCGGCTGAAACTGGCCAAAGGACAGTATGGAGGGAAGAGCCGGCTGTTCCGGACCGCAACAGAATCAGTCGATAAGGGTCAGGCCTACGCCTATACCGGACGGAAAAACCGGAAACGGGATTTCCGCGTATTGTGGATTGCGCGTATCAATGCGGCAGTTCGCGCGCATGGATTGACGTACGGCCGATTTATCAATGCCCTGAAGAAGGCCAATATCCTCTTGGACAGGAAGGTCTTGTCCGATATGGCAATCAAGGATGCGACGGGTTTCGAGCAGCTGGTCGGTCTTGCCAAACAGCATCTCGTCCCTGCCGGCGCATAAACACGGTTGCCCGCCGAGAGTCCTATAACTGACTGAGATGTGTGTGGATCTTGAGGCAGGCGCCGACGGGCGTCTATCTCAAGACCGCTCGGCCAGTTCCGTCAGATCAATCTCAAACGCAACAGCCGGAACGCCGATCTGCCAACGTTCGAGCACTTCAGGGTGTAGTTCCCCAATCAGACCGATCTGTTTCCCTTCAGACACAATACTCCCCACCCGTCCGGCGAGAAAAGAAGGATGCTGGATCGGCTCCAGGCTATAGGCGTGGTTCGCATAGTACAACAACGTGTCAAGACAAGAATGGGCCTCGGAGAAATGGGCATCGGCATGAGCGATCATTCCGCCGAGCACCGTTACGGTGCGCGATCCTCGGGGCTGCGTGAGATCGTGACGCGCCACTTCCCCTGCTTCGAATATTCGATGGGGATAAAATGCCCGATTCGATGCGGCTTCCACGCGAAGCAACGAGGGAAGCATCCATTGTCGAAGAGCAGAAAAACTCTGGGACATCACATTATCTACCTCGACCAGTTGTCCCCACTCGGTTCCTTCAAGCCGCATCGCATCACGCAGATCTTTAGGGGAGCCGAGAATGTTGGAAACAATTTCCTGGAAGCCCATGCCGACCATGAGGGTCCTGATATGGTCGGAGACCTCCTCGATGCGCGACAATCCACCGACCGTGAACTGCGAGGGCATGACCGGCAAAAAGTCGCTGTACCCCCGGCTGATCGCGACATCTTCGACGACGTCCATCGCGTGCATTAGATCCTGACGATAGAGCGGAAGCGTCACCCGCACCTCTTTAGCCTTGGCCGTCACCTGATAGCCGTAGGCCGTGAGGGCCTTCGCAACTTCGTGGGTACCGAGCTCCTGCCCAAGGGCCTGTTCGATCGTGCTGACGGAAAGCTTCCGTGATTTCCCGAGATCTTGAGGAGTCATGACCGCTTTGCCGAGAGCGGTTTTATAGGGATACCGCACTTCGATCGGCTCGATCACAGCGCCACGATCCGCAAGATTTGCTGCAAAAATGTTGAGGGTCAAGAGAACCATGGAAAGGTCAGTGCCGGTCACCTCGACGAAGAGCGCGTCGTCTCCCGGCCGTACTTCTCCGACTTCACGACTGTTGATGATCGGCGGAAAGGAGAGGGCCTGACGCTTCGCATCGCGCAGGAAGGGCAGACGGTCATGGCCTGCGAGAATCCCGCCGAACTCAAGGCCTTTGGGATGGACGAGCAGCATCTCACCCAACGTCATGACGGTATCCATGCCCAACGGAACAAACGTAATTTCGTCCGGCCTCACCAGATCATAGGTGACAGGAAACTCGATGGCTGCGAGCCGATAGAGTCCGATCGAGACGGTCCGGCGTTTACGGCCGAACATCTCCGCGAGTTTTTCCTGTGTCTGAATCAGCTGAGCGAGGCCCTCCGGCGTCACACAGTAGCCCGTCGCAGCACAGGCCGCCACATAGGGCCTGATATCCTCCAGGCCGTGAGCTACATTCAGCTGCTTGGGCGATTTTGATGTGTTGGTGAGAAACGCGTATTTTGGGAGAGAGCCCTGCCGCTTCACCCGAATCTGCCTTGCGATCCCCTCGCAGCACCAGAGGTC
The DNA here is from genome assembly GCA_964626135.1 of uncultured Nitrospira sp. Taxonomy (GTDB): domain Bacteria; phylum Nitrospirota; class Nitrospiria; order Nitrospirales; family Nitrospiraceae; genus Palsa-1315. Next base: position 5,269 of record CAZVEZ010000087.1, on the reverse strand, counting down.
TGGACGATTGCTGTCTTGCAGCTCGATTCGCAGTTCGCCGGTATCGGGATTCTGCCCCTTCAACTCCCCCTTCACGAGCATCAACGACTCTTCGAGTTGCTCCATGGTCATGGGCTGGTGCGCCTCGCCAGGCACTGCGAGCAATCCCTCGAGATCCCGCTTAAAAATAGTAATCGTGGGCATCTGGAACCTATGAGGCCCCTCTGGTGGAACGAATCAGGTCAAGATTGTCGGTGAACAACTCCCGAATATCGTGAATACCGAGGGCCACCATGGCCATGCGATCGAGCCCCAACCCCCACGCAATGACTGGAACGGTCACGCCCAGCGGAAGTGTGACCTCAGGCCGGAACAATCCGGCCCCTCCAAGCTCCATCCACCCGAGCTTCGGGTGGCGCACATGTAACTCGACCGACGGTTCAGTGAATGGAAAATAGGCCGGAAGAAATTTGACTTCCTTGGCTTGCGCCACTTCACGGGCAAAGAGATTCAGCAGGCCGAGCAGCGTGCGAAAGTTGATGTCTTCTCCAAGCACGATTCCTTCGACCTGAAAGAAATCGGTTGCGTGTGTCGCATCCACTTGATCGTAGCGAAAACAACGGGCGATGGAAAAATACTTTCCCGGCACCGCTGGTTGCGCCGCCAATGTGTGGGCTGAGACGGCCGTCCCCTGGCTCCGTAAAACCAGCCGGCGCGCGCGCTCCGCATCGAAGGGATAGTTCCATCCGGTTGAACCGGTGTTCCCGCCATTCTGGTGCGCGTGTGTGACCTGGGACAGGAACGGTTCCTCAATCGACGAGGCATGAGTCGGTTCCTTGACAAAATAGACGTCATGAATGTCGCGTGCCGGGTGGAACTGCGGCATGAAGAGAGCGTCCATATTCCAAAATTCGGTTTCCACGAGCGAGCCACGCATTTCCTGGAATCCCATGCTCACGAGCTTGGTTTTCACCGTGTCGAGAAATTCACGATAGGGATGCCGCTTGCCCGGCGCAATCCGTGGCGCGCGAAGACTGATCGTGTACTTACGGAAACGTTTCGTCCGCCAGCTTCCGTCCTTCAACAGTTCAGGTGTCAGCTGGGAGACCTCTTCCGAGGTTCCCTGTCGAGAGAGCTGCTGAGCGGCTTCGATACCGGTGACGGAAAGCTTCAGGGTTCTAGTCACTCGATCGTCGACACGGAAGGGTTCCCGTGCGTTGCCGCGTTTGACGGAGTGGTCTTGAATGACCTGCCGTTGTGCTTCAGGAAACGCCAGCAGCTCACGAGGCGCCCCATGAAGCTGTTGCAACAAGGCCCGCATCGCTTCCGCCGTCTGGCTCGGTCGGCCTGTCGATTCGATACAGCCGCCTTGAATGATGAGGAGCGCGCCTTCTTTTTTGAGCCGTCCGATCGCACCGCTTACCTCCGCCGGTTCGAGTCCCTCCCGGGATTGAATGTCCTGAATGGTCAGCCGCTTGCCGGTTTTGGCCGCATCGCGAGCCGCAGACAGGACCCGTTCAATCGGCGAGTACTTTTCAAAATAGAGTTCGCCGACTTTTGTGAGTGAGACATTCGGCGTGACGGTTTCGGTATCGACGGCGAGCAACGACTTCGCGAGCAACCATTCGACCGCCATGCTCAACTGTGAGGGCTCCAACCCGGATGCCTGCGCCAATTGCTCTGTGTGAAGTATGGCGGAAGGATTCGTTCCAAAGGTCGAGAGGACTTTGACTTCGAGAGGATGAAGGCTGTCGATGAGGGAAGAAGTGTCCACCCGAGAGGCCTATCCGTGAGCGGAGACGCGCTGCGGCGTCGTGGAAGAAGGTTGGCCGGCTGCGCGCAGCGCCGCGATCGTAGCGGCATAATTCGGACTTGAGAAAATGGCCGACCCGGCAACTAAGACATCGGCTCCCGCAGCCAGTACTTGAGCGGCATTATCGATCTTGACGCCGCCGTCGACTTCGAGCAACGCATGATTTCCAGCCTGATCGATCATGGCGCGAGCCGAGGCAACTTTTCGAAGACAGGACGTGATAAACGTTTGACCGCCGAATCCAGGATTGACCGACATGATCAGCACCATATCGACGTCCGGAAGAATTTCTTCGATCGTGTTGAGCGAGGTCGCCGGATTCAGCGTCACCCCCGCTTTAACGCCTCGTTCCTTGATCGATTGCACAGTGCGATGGAGATGCGGACAGGCTTCCACGTGCACTGTGAGATAGTCGGCTCCGGCCTCGGCGAACTCCGCGACGTAGGCGTCGGCGTTTGTGATCATGAGGTGAACGTCAAGCGGCAGCTTGGTGACCTTTCTGAGGGCCGCCACGATCGGCGGGCCAACGGTCAAGTTCGGCACAAAATGCCCGTCCATGACATCGATATGCAGGAAGTCGGCTCCCGCGCGCTCTACGGCTGCCACTTCCTCTGCCAGTCTGGCAAAGTCAGCGGCTAAAATCGAGGGCGCTATATGGATGGTGCGTACCATCACAAGACCTTTCTCAGTCGTGCGGCGTAAAATCCATCCATCGAGCACCGGTGACCCACCGTCGAAAGGGCACCTTCTTGAGTGAGAAATCCTTGTGCTGCAGGCGGGAGCCAGGAGGCGACGGATTCACGTGCAAACTCCGCATGGGCACGACAGAATCGCTCGATGACGTCTTCGTTTTCCTCCGGCTCCGTCGAGCAGGTACTATAGACCAGCACCCCGCCGGGCCGCAAGCATGGAGCGACTGCTTCAAGGATCTGACGTTGGAGCGCCTGATGCCGAGGTAATGACTCTTCCGCTTTCCTCCACTTCGCTTCAGGATGTCGCCGTAACACGCCGAGCCCACTGCAGGGTGCATCGACCAAAATCCGTTCCAGAAATGGTTTGCCCACTCCGGCCTCCTTCACTGAGGAGGGCTCTGCAGTTTCGATCGTAGAAACCCATTCGCGCGGCCGCCGAATATCGCCGGTCATCGGTATGACAATCGTGATGCCGAGTCGATGGCAATTGCTTCGCAAGAGATCCAACCGGGCACCTTTCCGATCGACGGCATAGATGGTCCCCTTGTTGTGCATCAGATCGGCTAAGTGAGTCGATTTTCCTCCCGGCGCGGCACAGGCATCGAGCACGGTGTCACCAGGCTGAGGATCAAGGAGGGGAGGAATCAATTGCGCGGCTTCATCTTCGACATAGAAGGCGCCTTCATGAAACCCCGGGAGCGAAGGCACAAGGCCTCCTTCTTCGAGCAGAATGCCGAATGGACTTATGCTGGTCGGCTTGGCTGCAATACCCGCTTGTAAGAATGTATCGAGCAAGGCTTCTCTGGTCGTGATCAGCCGGTTCACTCGCAGTGTCAGCGGAGGGGCGACACTGACCCCTTCGCAGGCCGCTTCCGCAGATGCGACACCCAGACGTTCGACCCACCGACGACTGAGCCAGCTTGGAACTGAATATCGCACGGCAAGGGCTTGCGCAGCATCATGATCCATGCTGGGCCAGGGCTGCGCCGGATGGCGCAAGAGCGCGCGCAAAACCGCATTGATGAACCCACCCCAGTCTCTGCCAAGCGTTCCGGCAAAAGCTCTGGACAGGTTGACGGATTCGTTCACAGCGGCAGATGGCGGAATGCGATCGAGAAAGAGGAGTTGATAGGCCCCAAGGCGGAGCACCATCTGCACGGCTACGGGAAGGCGAAGAAGGGGTTTGTCCAGCACCGGCTCAAGCCGCCAATCGATGGTTGCGAGACGCCGCAAGACCCCATAGGTGAGTTCCACTGTGAGGGCCCGCTCCCGGCTGTCGAACGAGCATCGCGCGAGCGCGCGATCCAGTAACACATCGACCCCTTCCTCGCTCTTTACCGACTCCATCAACAATGAGAGGGCGATCGTGCGCGCCGACGGTGCGGTCTGGGCAGTGAATAACGGTCGAGATCCAGATGTCATAGGGAATTGAGCCCGGTCTGTCTGGTTGATCTGGTCTGTCTCGTCTGTTTGGTTGAACAAAACCAACTCGATGAACTACACAAATGAAATAGACCAGACAGACAAAAGGGGCAAGACAGACTTTTAAGAAGGAACTGGTCCTCCCAACTGCAATCCCACAGCGGTTGGATGGCCTGCCAAGTATTGAGATACGGCCATGCGACGGCTATTCGTTGGCTGTAGTTCCATCACGGCAAGGATTCCCTCACCGGTGGCAACGTGGATCGCATCGGTTGTCACAGCGATGATCGTACCAGGAGGCGTGGTCGCAGGTCCGGGAAGCGCTCGCGCACGCCAGATCGCCCAACGGTCACCTCCTGTGACAGTTGTGTAGGCCCCAGGCCAGGGGGAGAGTCCTCGCACCCGGTTGGCCAGAGCTGTGGCGGGCAACGTCCAATCAATCGCACCATCTTCTTTTTTCAATAGCGGCGCAAAGGTCACGTGCGAAGCATCTTGCGGTCTCGGCGCGAGGGTGCCGGCTTTGAGTCGGTCAATCGTCTCGACCAACAGTCTACCGCCGAGCTCAGCCAACCGTAGCGAAAGGGTGTCGGCGGTATCGTCCGGTGTAATAGGAATAGCCTCTTGGAGCAACATCGCGCCGGTATCCATCCCCTCATCCATGAGCATGGTCGTAATACCCGTTTCCGTTTCGCCATTGATGATGGCCCACTGGATTGGACCGGCACCGCGATATTTGGGAAGAAGTGAACCGTGCACATTGATACAGCCGCGTGCAGGAAGTGAGAGGATTGTTGATGTCAGGATGCGCCCGAACGCTGCGACTGCAATAAGGTCCGGTTTCCATTCGGCCAGAGTCTGGAGAAATTCAGGGTCCTTCATCTTGAGCGGTTGCAGGAGAGGAATCTGTTGTCGCTGGGCGAGAAGTTTGACCGGAGACGGCGTAAGGATTTGCCCGCGTCCTTTCGGGCGATCCGGTTGAGTGACGACGCCGACTACGGGATTGTCCGACTTCAACAAGGCCTCAAAAGAGGCCACTGCAAAATCCGGCGTACCCATAAACACAAGTCGCATGGTATCGCTTTAGCATTGCAGGTGATCGAAAGCAACTCGGCGGCGCGGGCGTTGGCTTGACTTGCCGTTTCACGCTTTGTTAGCATCCGCCCGCGGGGTGGAGCAGCCCGGTAGCTCGTTGGGCTCATAACCCAAAGGTCGAAGGTTCAAATCCTTCCCCCGCAACCAACCGTTGCTTTTCAAGTAAGCCATATCCAGAATTCCTACCCTGCTTCGAGTCATCACGTGTTCCTTGCCTGCGAGACCTTGCCGCAAAATTCGGTAAGCGTTTGACGGAAGGCCATGTGGTGCT
>CAZVEZ010000086.1:0-10241 GCA_964626135.1 uncultured Nitrospira sp. | reverse complement strand
ACACTCATCCGCTGCTTTCGCCGATTTTATTTACGATTCCATTGCAGCTTTTGGCGTATCATATTGCCGTGCTGCGCGGCGCAGATGTGGATCAGCCGCGGAACCTGGCCAAGAGCGTCACGGTAGAATAAGTAGGATATTGAAAATGGCTTCCACCGGCATTCTCAGTCGTCCGTCTCCCTGCGGCCGTGCTGGAAGACCATTTTGAACATCCTACAGAGAGAGGGAAGGGAAGAGGAACATGGAAATTACGAAACAGGAAGTTGAGAAGGTCGCGAAGTTAGCTCGGCTGCAATTGACGGACATTGAGAAGGCGGCGTTTACGAAACAGTTGAGCCAAATCCTCACGCATGTGGAGACGTTGAAGCAGTATGACACTGTCGGTGTTGAACCGACGTCGACGATGCCGGGGCAGGCCAACGTGTTCCGCCCAGACATGGCGCGGCCGTCCCTGTCCATCGAGTGTGCGGTGTCCAATGCGCCGGAGTCGGCTGACGGGTTCTTTGTAGTGCCAAAAATTATAGAAGATCGGCAATCCCTGTAAGCGAGGTTCGAATGTTCAGACAAATGTTGCGATCAAAAATTCATCGGGCCACGGTGACGGAGTCCTGCCTCGATTACGAAGGCAGCCTGACGATCGACGAAGATCTGATGGACGCCGCAGGGATTTTGCCCTATGAGGCGATCGTCTGTTCCAATCTGAATAATGGCGAGCGCTTCATGACCTATGCCGTGGCGGGCGCGCGCGGCGCGGGTGAGATCATCCTCAATGGGCCGACGGCGCGGAAAGGCGCGGTCCGCGACCAGATCATCATCTTTTGTTACGAGTATTATGCGGAGGAGGAAATCACACGGCATACGCCGAAGATCGTCCGGGTCAACGACAAAAACCGGATTGTTCCCGAGAAGGCGACGCGCTGATGGCGATTCATAAGCTCTCGCTCTGGGATCTGCACGAAAAGTTTACAGCCGGCGAAGTCACGGCGGCAGAGATCGTTCGCGCCTATGGATTGCGGATCGGCCAGGTCGAGCCCAAAGTGAAGGCCTATGTCACGCACACGAAAGACGTGGCGGCTTCGCAAGCCGCCGCGCTCGATGCCTCGTTGAAAGGGTGGCGCAAGACATTGCCGATGATGGGGATGCCCGTGGCGATCAAAGACAATATCTGTACCGAGGGTGTGCCCACGACCTGCGCATCCCGTATGCTGGGAAACTTTGTTCCGCCATACGATGCGACCGTGATTGCCAAGCTGCGCGCACAGGGATATTTGCTCCTTGGGAAGACCAACCTCGATGAATTCGCCATGGGTTCTTCAACGGAAAATTCTGCGGTGGGGCCCAGCCGCAATCCCTGGAACCTGCAATGTGTTCCGGGCGGATCCAGCGGAGGGTCTGCAGCGGCTGTCGCGGCCGATGAATGTGCCGCGGCATTGGGGTCTGATACCGGCGGGTCGATCCGTCAGCCTGCGGCATTCTGCGGGGTGGTGGGTCTCAAGCCGACCTATGGGCGGGTCTCTCGGTACGGGTTGATCGCCTTTGCCTCTTCGCTCGATCAAATCGGGCCGATTACGAAAGATGTGAGGGATGCCGCCTTTCTCCTTGGAGCCATTGCCGGCCACGATCCGTTGGATTCGACGTCGGCGGATGTTCCAGTGCCGGATTATCTGAAGGCCCTCAAGAAGAAGGATCTCAAAAAGCTGAGGGTCGGTGTGCCGGGCGAATATTTTGCGATGGGGTTGGACCCGGAAGTGGAGCAGGTTGTGCGGGCCGCAATCCAGCAACTGAAGGAACTGGGTGGAGAGATCAAAGAAATCAAGTTGCCGCGAACAGACGCGGCCGTGGCGACTTATTATGTGATTGCCACGGCCGAAGCCAGTTCGAATCTGGCCCGATACGACGGCGTCAAGTTCGGGCTTCGCGCCAAAGAGGCCAAGGACCTGCTCGAGTTGTATACGAAGACACGGCAGGAAGGTTTTGGACCGGAAGTGAAGCGGCGGATCATGCTGGGGACTTATGTGCTCAGCGCCGGCTATTACGATGCCTATTATGGCAAGGCACAGGCGGTGCGAACATTGATTCGCCAGGACTTCGAGGCGGCGTTTCAGGACGTCGATCTCATTGTCACGCCCGTGACGCCGACACCGGCGTTCAAGTTCGGAGCGAAGGGCGACGACCCGCTCCAGATGTATTTATCGGACATTTTTACCATTTCAGCGAACCTCGCCGGTGTGCCGGCGATTTCGTTGCCCTGCGGGTTCAGTCAGGCAGGGCTTCCGATCGGATTCCAGATCATCGGCCGTCCCTTCGAAGAAGAGACGCTCTTGCGCGCAGCCTATGCCTACGAGCAGAGCACACAGTGGCGAGCGAAGAAACCCACTCTACGTTAAAAGACAAGACGTAAATTGTTAAACGTGAAAGGTGAAACGTAAAAGGTTGGACGGGATAGGGAGATTGATGAGCGGGTTGCGATTCATAATTCACGTTTCACGGAGGATATATGACATTCGTCGAAATGGCTGCAATTCTTGTGGCCGTCGCATTTGCGGTGCTGGTGGGTTATCTCGTGCCCATGCTGATTCAAATTCGCAAGACCGTGGCGGAGTCCGAACAGCTTCTGGCTAAAATGAACCACGACCTGCCTCCGCTGATCGATGAACTTCGGGCAATGAGCCACCGTGTGAACGATCTGACCGAGCAAGCCCGCACGGGAGTTGAACATGCGGCTGTGCTTCTCCATGCCGTGGGAGAAGTGGGGGAATCGGTTCAGCACGTGCACGGGATTGTGAAGGGGACGAGCGGATCGATGTTGGCCAATGTGGCAAGTGTGGTTGCCGGAGTGAAAGCGGCAACGCACGTCATGAAGGAACGGTTTCGGGAAGAAGGAGGGCATCGCAATGGCGGATGATCGAGGTTCTTCATCGGCAGGGGTGTTACTCGCATTCTTGAGTGGCGCGGCGCTGGGTGCGGTCGCGGCATTGTTGTTGACTCCACAGACCGGACGCGAGTCGCGCGAGCAGTTGCGTGGCTATGCCCGTCGGGCAGAGGGCAATCTTCGCGACTTGGCCGGCCAGGCGGGCGAAGCGTTTGAGGAGGTTGTGGGGGAGGGGAAAGAATTTGTCGATGCGAAGAAGTCGGTCCTGCGCGAGGCGTTTGATGCCGGTCGTGAAGCGATGCGACGCGAGCGTGACCGGTTGCATGAAGAGGATCGCGGCTGACCGATGATTTACGAAGTCGTGATCGGCGTGGAAGTGCATGCGCAGCTGCGGACAAAGTCCAAGCTATTTTGTGCCTGCGGGACCATGTTCGGGCTCTCGGCTAATAGCCAGACTTGTCCCGTCTGTTTGGGGCTCCCCGGCACGTTGCCGGTGATCAACCAGGCGGCGGTCGAGATGGCGGTGCGTGCGGGCCTGGCTTTGAACTGTACGATTGCGGCGGACAATCTATTTGCGCGGAAGAACTATTTCTATCCGGATCTGCCCAAGGGCTATCAGATTTCGCAATACGAGGCGCCAATTTGCGAGCACGGCTGGATCGAGATTGCGGCGAGTGAAGGCAAAAGGCGCGTCCGTATCCGTCGCGCCCATTTGGAAGAAGATGCGGGGAAAAGTGTCCATGTTGCCGGTCTGAACGGAAGCCGCGTCGATTTGAATCGGGCGGGAACTCCGCTGCTGGAAATCGTGACGGAGCCGGATTTGCGTTCGGCCGACGAAGTTGTGGCCTATTTGAAAGGCCTCCGCGATGTGCTGATGTATCTCGAGGTTTGTGACGGCAATATGGATGAAGGGAGTTTCCGCTGTGAACCGAATCTCTCGCTTCGTCCGTTGGGCCAGAAGGAATTCGGGACAAAGGTTGAACTCAAGAACATCAATTCGTTCAAGTTTGTGAAGGATGCCGTGGAATACGAGATCAAGCGCCAGACGAAGGTATTGAGCGAGGGCGGGAAGATCAATCAAGAGACCAGGCTCTGGAATCTCGATCTCGGCGAGACGGCGGTGATGCGCTCCAAAGAAGAGGCACATGATTATCGCTACTTCCCCGATCCCGATCTGGTGCCGCTCAAATTTGAGAAGGAATGGATCGAGGGGTTCCGCAGCAGTCTTCCAGAACTACCTGAAGCACGGAGGGAGAGGTTTATTAGCGCATATGGGTTGCCTGCTTCGAATGTGGCGGTGCTGACTGCTTCAACGGGAACTGCAGACTATTTTGAGAGTTGTGTGAAGCTTCACAATGACCCAAAGACCATCAGCAATTGGGTGATAGGGGAGTTGACCAGAGAGTTGAATAACTCAGGGACCGACGCGAGCGCATCACCGGTTTCACCTGAACGGCTCATCAGTCTTCTTCAGTTGGTGGAGCAAGGAACGATCAGTTTGAAAGTCGCGCGTGAGATTTTTCCAGAATTGTACAGTAGCGGGAAAACGCCGGAGCAGATTGTTCAGGAAAAGGGGCTTATTCAAGTATCCGACGAAGGGGCGCTCGACAAGATCATTGCCGAAGTGCTCGCGAAGAGTCCGACGCAAGTGGCGCAGTTCAAAGAGGGCAAGCAGCAAGTGCTGGGATTCCTGGTCGGGCAGGTGATGAAGGGAAGTGGTGGCAAAGCCAATCCGGGGAAGGTGAATGAGCTGCTGAAGAAGAGATTGGGATGAGGCTGGGCTACCTTCGTTGCTCGCGGAACGCGCACGATGAGACGGTGCTCGTCCGACGCGCGCAGTCGAAGGCAGCCCAGCCCCATCCTGTGAAGGTGTGGGAAGATAAGAATGCTGATTGTCGTCGGCGGCGGCGATAGCGCGATGGAGGGAGCGACCAGGTGCCCTTCTTGCTCGCAGAACGCGCACGGTGAAACGGTGCTCGTTCGATGCGCGCAGTAAAGGGCAGCCTGGCGACTCCCTCTCAAAGAAGTGCAAGGAATCAGAAGGCCCTCATTGGACGTGCGCAGTGAAGGACAGCCTGGTGATTCCCTCCTGGAGGGATGACATAGACAATCTGACGGCCGAGGAGGAATGAAATGGCAGCGACTGTGGGCAGAATGATCAATCATGATCTGACAGGCTGCTCAAAAAGGCAGCCAACGAGGCCGCAGGGGAGAGAGAACCGGAGGCGTACCCTCTGGGGTACGTCGAGGATTTTGTTGACCCGAGAACGAAGTTGGGGGACTTTTTCAGCAGCTTGATGAGGGGGAGTATGAGCGCAATTAGGGACATCAAAGGACGGCAGATTTTAGATTCACGGGGGAATCCGACGATCGAGGCGGAGATCGTGCTTGAAAGCGGCGCGACGGGGCGGGCGGCGGTGCCGTCCGGGGCTTCTACCGGCGAGAAGGAAGCGATCGAACTGCGTGATGGCGACAAGAAACGCTGGATGGGGAAAGGTGTGTCGAAAGCCGTTACCAACATCAGCAAGTTGATCGCGCCGGAACTGCTTGGGAGGGAGGCGTTCGATCAAGTCGGCATCGACCAGACAATGATTGATCTGGACGGCACGAAAACAAAGAGAAAACTCGGCGCCAATGCGATCCTCGGTGTGTCGCTGGCTGTGGCGAAGGCGGCAGCGGCGGAAACAGGCCAGCCGCTCTACCGATATCTTGGCGGGGCGAATGCGCGAGTATTGCCGGTACCTCTGATGAATATCATTAACGGCGGGGCCCATGCCGACAATCGGTTGGATTTGCAAGAGTTCATGATCATGCCGGTGGGGGCTGCCAGCTTTAGCGAAGGGTTTCGGATGGCGACGGAGGTATTTCATATGCTCAAGTCGCTGTTGAAGAAAAAGGGGTTGAACACGGCGGTCGGCGACGAAGGCGGGTTTGCGCCGGACCTCCAATCGAATGAAGAGGCGCTGAGCCTGATCATGCAGGCGATCGAGGAGGCCGGGTACAAGCCGGGGCGCGATATCGCCCTCGCGTTGGATTGTGCGGCCAGTGAGTTCTATGAGAAGGGCCGATACCGCCTGGAAGCGGAAAAGAATCCTGAGCGCTCTTCCGAAGAGATGATCAGTTACTATGGGAAGCTTGTGGCGCGATACCCGATTCTCTCCATCGAAGACGGGTTGAGCGAGTTGGATTGGAAGGGTTGGAAGATGATGACGGAGAAGTTGGGCAAGCGGGTCCAATTGGTCGGAGACGATGTGTTCGTGACCAATGTGGAAATCTTTGCCAAAGGGATCAAGGAAGGGATTGCGAACTCCATTCTGATCAAGCTCAACCAGATCGGCACGTTGACGGAAACGCTGGAGGCGATTGAGTTGGCGAAACGGTCCGGCTACACGGCGATCATTTCGCATCGGTCCGGGGAAACGGAAGATACGACGATTGCCGACGTAGCGGTTGCGACCAATAGCGGGCTCATCAAGACCGGATCGCTCTCCAGGACGGACCGTGTGGCCAAGTACAATCAATTGCTTCGGATCGAGGAAGAACTGGGGCCGAATGCCGTCTATCGAGGGCATGAGGCGGTGCCTGGGCGATGCTGACGGCGAGCGAGCGACGATGATCATTAAACGGAATCGAGGACCGCAGTGGCTTGGCTGGCAGCGCCGCCTGGTGACGGGCGCGCACTATGTTGGAATTGCCGCGTGCCTGCTGTTGTTGATCGTCTTGGTCTTTGGCGACATGGGGCTGCCTCGCTACTTCTCCATGCGCGAGCAGGCCCAACAGCTGGATGTGGATCTTCAGGAATTGCAACGGACGACCCGCGCGCTTCGGGAGGGCATCGATGGGTTGCGACACGATCCTGCAAAAATCGAACAGTTGGCGCGGGAACAGCTCGGCTACGTTCGCAAAGGTGAAACCGTGTATCAATTGGTTCCCTCACCGTCACAGGAGCGGCCACGTCCGTAACGCCATGAAATTCGGCACCGTTGCGATCATCGGGCGGCCGAACGTCGGCAAATCGACATTGCTCAATCGGTTGCTTGAGCAGAAGATTGCGATCGTCTCGGACAAGCCGCAAACGACGAGGACGAGAATTCTGGGAGTCGTACATGCGCCGGGCGCGCAGATTGCCTTGCTCGATACGCCGGGGTTGCACAAACCGCAACATCTGCTCAATCGTCGCATGGTCCGGACCACGGTCGATGTATTGGAAGAGGCGGATATCTTGTATGTGTTGATGGACGTGACGAGTTCGCCAGGCCCCGGTGATCTTTTGGTCGTCGATCATGTGAAAGGGGCGCTTAGGAAGCGTCCGCGCCCGGTCATCCTCGTCTTGAACAAGGTGGATCTGGTCAATAAGCTCAAGTTGCTCCCGGTGATGGAAACCTACGCCGGATTATTTGCCTGGACGGATGTGGTGCCGGTATCGGCTGAAACCGGCGATAACGTCGACCGATTGCTGTCTGTGACCGTGGCCCATCTTTCGGAAGGCGATGCGGCCTATGAAGCGGATACGGTCACCGATCAGTCCATGCGGACCTTGGCGGCCGAGATGATTCGCGAAAAGATTTTGCAGCAAACATATGAAGAAGTGCCCTACTCGGTCGCCGTGGAGATCGACGAGTTTGTCGAGGAGGGAAAGCTGGCGCGTATCAGCGCGACGGTGCTGGTCGAACGCGAATCTCATAAGGCGATCCTGATCGGGAAGCGGGGAGAACGGCTCAAGGCGGTCGGGACCGAAGCGCGACGTGACATGGAACAGATCTTTGAAATGAAAGTGTTTCTGCAGCTATGGGTGAAAGTCCGGGAAGCGTGGCGAGAAGACGCGCACGCCCTCACCGAATTAGGCTACTGACAGGAGTGTGATGCAGCCGACCGAACCCGTGACAGAATCGAATCCGACGGATCCGCGCCCTCGCCCAGGGGATAAAGATCTCTTCCGCGACACGCTGCGCGATCAGGCCGATCGAGGCCGGACCAAGTCGGACATCGTGCTGTTGTCGGTGCAACGGCTGTTGCACCGGGGCGCGATCACCAATCTCGCAAAGATGCTGGGCCGGATGCACCAAGCCGACATCGCGAAAGTGATTATGCATCTGTCGTCCCCTAAAGAGAAACGGGAAGTGTTCGAACTGGTGCGGGGCGAGTCGAAACGCGGCCAAGTGCTGAGCGAACTCGACGGCGACAGTATCAATCAGGTGCTGGCCGACCTGCTGCATTCGGATATCGCATGGTTGATCAAAGACCTTGGCCCCGACGACGCGGCGTACCTCTTAGGGGTTCTGCCGGAAGAACGGGCTAAAGAGATTCTCTCGCTGATGCGGACAGAAGACTCCACGGAAGTCGCCGACCTCCTGAAATATCCAAAGGGTACGGCGGGCGGCATCATGACCACGGAGTTCTTTGCGCTCCCGGAAGATGCCACAGCGCAGGATGCCATCCGCCGTCTTCAGTTGGCGACCGATTCGGAAATGGTGTTCTATATCTACGTGACCGACAAAGACGAGCGTTTGGTCGGGGTGCTCTCGCTGCGGCGATTGCTGACCGTTCCTCCTGCGACGCCGCTGAAGAACTTCGTGACGCGCGATGTCATCAGTGTGACCGTCGACATGGACCAGGAAGAAGTCGCTCGTCAGGTGGCGAGCTATAATTTGCTCGCGATTCCGGTCCTCAACCACGACAATAAACTGGTCGGTATCATCACGGTTGATGACGTGGTCGACGTGATTCGGGAAGAAGCGACAGAAGACATGCTCAAGATGGCCGGCGCGATCGAGGAAGACTCGGTTTCAAAACCATCCAGTGTGTCATCGGCAAGGTACCGGCTCCCGTGGCTCTTTACAAATCTGGTCGGCAGCCTGCTTTCCGGCGCGATTCTGTGGGCGTTCCGCTATACGATTCAGGAAGTGGTGGCCATTGTGAGTTTTATTCCGGTCATCGCCGCTATGGGTGGAAACGTGGGTCTTCAGTCCTCGACGCTTATCATTCGAGGATTGGCGACGGGGCTGATCGAACTGACGGATGTGCGCGCCGTGTTTTTCAGAGAAATCAAGGTCGGATTGCTGATGGGTCTCGCCTGCGGCGTGATTCTCACGGTCGTCGGCTGGATTTGGCATCAAGAGTTTCTGGGCATGGTCGTAGGGGTGTCGTTGATTCTGGCGTTCATGGTCTCGACCAGCATGGCGACGTTTATGCCCATCTTGCTGAAGCGAATGGGGGTCGATCCCGCTATAGCGGCCGGCCCCTTTGTGACCACGGCGAATGATATCACGGGCATTACCATCTATCTCTCTCTGGCCACTGTATTCATGGAATACCTTCGCTAACAGGATGCTGAAAAAGTTCGCCAACAGAAGAAGGCCGTTATTTGGTTTGTCTCGTTTGTTTGGTTTTTTAGTTGGACGAATCTAACCAGATGAACCAAATAAACGAAACAAACCAGATCAACCCGTCCCGCCAATCCCGCGCGCATCCACCATGCCGCTGATCAAGACCGCAGCCATCACACTGAAGAGCCGGAAGTGGGGCGATGCGGATCGTATTGTGACCTTCTACACCAAGGAGATGGGGAAGGTTCGCGGTGTGGCGCGGGGGGCTCGCCGGATGAAGAGCCGGCTCGGCGCGTCACTTGAACCGCTTACCATTTGCCATCTGAATCTGTTCGAGAAGTCAGGCGATTCGCTGTATCGAGTATCGCAAGTCGATCTCGTAGAGCCGTTCATTCGGTTTCGTGAAGACTTGACTTTGATGGCTGCTGCTGCGCGGATGGCCAATGTGGTGGGTGCGGTGACACCGGACGGGGATCCGGACCCAAAACTCTTCGGGACACTCGAACAGGGTTTGCGCGCATTAGTCACAAGTCAGGACCCGGCATTGACGGCATTATTGTTTCAGATTCGGCTGTTGGGCCTTATCGGGTTTCGCCCTCAGACCGATCATTGCGCCGCCTGTGGCAAGGGCCGGTTGACGGGAGAACCGCAATTTTCTCCGTTTTCCGGAGGGCTGGTCTGTACAGCGTGCGCTGTGCGCCAGACTTTCCGCTGTGTGCCGCTCTCGCGCGGGAGCCTGGCATTTCTTCAGCAGGCCTTGAGACTTTCTCCTACGGTGGTCGATCGTCTGAAGGCTGCCGGGCAGGTTCGGTTCGAGGTGGAAAACGCAATTGAAGGATATGTTAAGGTTGTGGCGGGCAGGGTACTGCCTCCTGTGAATTTTTTGTCGTATCCATCATGACGTTGACACGTTTGTCAGTAGGAAAGTCACTACTCAGGTAGATAGACTGAAGGTGTTCAGACCGAAGACTGAAGGTCGGATTTCCGAACACTTCAGCCTGAACCCCTTCTGCCTGTGCACCCAGCGTTCAGCCTGAACGACT
>CAZVEZ010000085.1:0-10264 GCA_964626135.1 uncultured Nitrospira sp. | reverse complement strand
CTCGCGACGCGGCTCAGCGATTTCGCGACGAACCGTCATGAATAATGCGGGCTAGCCCGCCGCGTTCCTATACATTTCTACTGCAATTGCCGATTCGCCGTCGATCGCCTCACGAGCACCGGCGCGAACGAAGGGGGTTTGGTGAAGAACGCCTTATCGGAAGTACGGGGGCCGTGCGCTTCACTGAACAAGCGCACGGCATGAGCAGGCTTACTTGAGTGGGCCGTCCAACGAGCCATTGAGGCTCATCGACACATCATTTCTCCGCGGCCATTCCCATGACCATCATCACAGTTCCGACAAGCCGACGACATGGGGTTTCCTTTATAGATAATCCGCACTTGTCTCTCACTTACGAATCACTTCTATGCAACCATCCCCATGCCATCGCCAAGATTCCAATCAACGAAGCATACAGCATTCCATTAATCAACATTGCGATTCTCATGATGTTCCTCCTTCCAGGAAACGTGTACGGCTCTTCCTCGCCTGAAGTGGTGAGTTGAACCGTATATAGCCTGCATTATATGCACGGGGCGTGCCTAAATCGACAAATTAGACAAATATTCACTAAGGAACTGAATTATAACGACTATTTTAATTATTCAGAAAAGTAAAATGATGAAATGTGCGAGGAGCCCGCGATGGATCGCGTCGGCTCGCACGCTCAACGCGCGACTGGTCGCGCGTGACTCCGTGAAGGATGGTGAGGATGGCTGTGGGTGAAGAACGATGTCGCGATGCCGGCAGATCACTTACCGCATGAGAATGGCATTACTCGGGCAGATTCTTGGTTGCCGGTCTCTTCATTCCGAACTGCTTCATCCGGCTGCGCAAAGTACTGGGAGGGATTCCCAAGCGTGCAGCTGCGCCATCGGGACCGGCGATGTGCCAATTGGTTAGGGCGAGGGTCTGCAAAATATGCCGGCGTTCGAGTTCTTTGAGGTCGGTCGGCGGCGAGGCAGTCACGGAGGTATCGTGTAGATCCAACAGATGTTCGTCGATCCGCAACACCGGTTCACGAGAGAGAATCATCGCTCGTTCGATCACATTCTCCAGTTCACGGACATTGCCGGGCCAGGTGTAGTGAATCAACCGTTCGAGAGATTTCTCGTCGATGTCCTTGCACGAACGGCCGAGTTTCACACCGTATTGCTTGAGGAAATGTCGCGCCAATATGGGGATATCGTCCGGGCGGTTCCTGAGCGGAGGCAAGCCGATAGGAAAGACATTCAGGCGATAAAAGAGATCGGCGCGAAATGTGCCGTGTTTGACTGCGGCAGGCAGGTCGCGATTGGTGGCGGCGATCACGCGCACGTCGACACGAACCGGCTGTTTCCCGCCCAGACGGTCCACCACGCCGTCTTGCAAGACCCGCAGCAGCTTGGCTTGTGTCTCCAACGGCATCTCCCCGATTTCATCCAGGAATATGGTGCCTTCATGGGCCTGTTCGAATCGGCCTTCGCGGGCGCGGTCGGCGCCGGTGAATGCGCCCCGTTCATGGCCGAATAATTCACTTTCGACCAGCCCTGCCGGAAAGGCGGCGCAATTCACACGAATCATGGGTTTCGAATGCCGCGGGCTCCAATCATGGATCATTTGCGCGAACAACTCCTTGCCCGTGCCGGTTTCACCCGCAAGGAACACGGTCGACGGAGTAGGCGCCACGTCGCGCGCGAGGCCCATCACATGCTGAAAGGCCAGGCTCTTTCCCACCATGGCCTCGCTCTTCGTCGTGCGCTTCAGCGCTTCGGTGAGGTAGACGTTTTCTTTGGCCAATTGGTCTCGGAGTCGATCGATCTGTTCGTACGCTTGGACATGATCGATCGCATAGGCGACCTGCGTCGCCACCTGCGTCAGGAATTCGAGATCTTCCGGATTGGGCGCGCCCGACTCGATACTGCCGATATTGAGAATGCCGAGACACGTGTCTTTCACGAGCAGCGGGAGATTGATCATGCGTCCGAGGCCTTCCTGCACGTACCACGAGTCTTCAAGGAAGACCTGCTCACGCGTCAGGTCGGCGCGGATGTGAACAGTTTTATGCTCGTAGACCCAACCCATCACGCTTCCGATTCGTGGAATCACCGCATCGCGTTGGAGCACCACCTCCGGCATCGTCGTGACCATGGTATAAAACCTGAACCCATCGGCCTCACGATCGTACCGGGTGACGGATGCCCTCGCCCACGGAATGACCTTCATGATCTGGGCGGTCAGCGCTTCCCAGAGGCTGTGCATATCCCGTTGCGAATTGAGCACAACCGCAACAGCCAAAAGAGCTCGATAATTTGTTTCAAACCGGTCCATAGGCTTGCCGGGCCCCACACGAGTATTTCGTCACAGAGGTGCGTTCATTTCTGTGACATCCTAGCAGAAAGCCGAATGTTCCATCCAATACAGAGAAGTGGCTCTGCGTGGGTGAACGGAATGTCTTCTTTCATATGCGTAGCCCCACGGTGGTTCCGACTCGCGCACCCGAACGGCCGACTATTGTCTCGAATCTTGAAGCCTGCTATCTTTGGATCGCTTCCGCTCATTCCGGCGGGTCCCTTCCCTTGGCTCTTACCGGAGAACAGGCCTGCAGATATCGGGCATACCCCATCGGCGCTTCTGTTTGTATGGTATCCGCATTCTCTTTGCCCCTCGCTTCCGTGAAACTCGGCCAGATATGGGCGCCTATTTCCTCTATGTCTGGTTCTTGTCGTGAGCGCACCCTCACGGTAACCTGTTCAGGCTTCGATCCGGTGATCTCAAAGAGCCGGGCTGCCTCTTCGAGAGATTGAAAGAGAGGGCGTAGAGAACTTGAGCAGTAAGACCCCACCGGCGCTCGACAGACCCTGGTGGTCTGGAATCGTGCTTCCCCTGGCGTTGCTCCTGTCGTTTGCGATCGCGGTAGGGGTGGGACTCTATACATTGGCTTCGTTGAGAACGGTGCTGGTTCAGGAGAGGGGGGCAGACCTCGGCAGGACGGCGGCCAGGGTCGCAAACACACTTGATCGCGTATTATTCGAGCGGTTCATCGATATCCAGGTGTTTGCCAATGACAGAATTCTCTTCGAGGGTAAACCGGAGGAAAAGACCCAGCGGTTATTACAGTACAAGAAGCTGTACTGGTATTACTCCTGGGTAGGAGTGACCGATGCGGCCGGTCGAATCGTTGTGGCGACTCAGTCGTTTGCCGCGCCGGATGCCGGTGGGATGAAAGCAACAGAGAGTACGGCAGAGAGTCGCTTGGGTTTCAAGGAGCCGGATTGGTATACGATGGTGAAGCAAACGGGGCGGGTCTACTTGGAGGGGGCCCGGGTGTCACCGGAGTCGGAGGGCGTGATGGCAGTGGGGTTCTCGGCTCCGATCTATGGGCCGCAAGGAGATTTTCGCGGGGTGGTGACGACGCGGGTCCCGCTTGAGAATCTACGTGCCATTCTCGAAGAAGAGGGGAAGCTCCCGAATGGAGAAGACACGCATGACTGGTTGCTGCTGGACCGTCAAGGATCGGTGATCATTGAGAAGAGCCAAACGAGCGGTACGGACGGCAATCCGTCGAAGGCCGAGCTGCTTTCCGCAAGAAGCGCCGCCGAAGATCGTGAGAAGCCGGGCTTTGTAGAGGAGCTGCACCAGCCCCGGCAGATTCCTGTGGTGACCGGGTATGCCCGAACACAGGGGTACGCCGACTTTCCGGGATTCGACTGGACTGTATTGGTTCGGTTGGACCGTGAGCATGTCCATGCTCCGATCAACCGGCTGATGTGGACAGTCGGCGGAGTGGGGCTCCTGCTCGTCATGCCGTTGGCCGCTTTTGGCATGTGGGCGTCATGGAGGCTGGTTCGGGACAATCGCGATCTGGCTCTGTCGCGGAAAGCCCTGGAGGAATCCATCGCCGAGCTGGCCCGCTCCAATGCCGATTTGCAGCAATTTGCCTATGTGGCCTCGCACGACCTGAAGGAGCCGCTGCGGATGGTCGCCAGCTACACGCAGCTCTTGGCGAGGCGCTACAAGGGCAAGCTCGATTCCGATGCCGACGAGTTCATCAGGTATGCCGTCGATGGGGCCAATCGTATGCAATCGTTGATCAATGACCTCTTAGCCTATTCGCGTGTGACCGTGCAGGACAAACTGTTTGAAGAGGTGGATTGCAATGGTGTTTTGGAAGAGGTATTGAGCGATCTGCGGGTGGCGGTCGAAGAGAGCCGGGCGGTCGTGACCCGCGATCCCCTCCCCGCAGTGATGGCGGACAGGGTACAACTGGGGCAGCTCTTTCAGAACCTGATCGGCAATGCCGTTAAGTTTCACGGTGAGGAATCGCCCCGGGTTCATGTATCTGTTGAACGCCGGCCCGCTGAATGGCTGTTTTCGGTCCGTGACAATGGCGTCGGGCTGGACCCCGAGTATGCCGAGCGAATCTTTGTCATTTTTCAGCGGTTGCACAACCGAGAAGAATATCTCGGCACCGGCATCGGTCTGGCGATATGCAAAAAGATCGTTGAACGCCATGGCGGACGGATCTGGGTGGTATCGCAGATGGGTCAGGGAGCAACCTTTCATTTCACTCTGCCGATAGCCGGCCAGGGCCGGCATGATCGTGATACTTGAATCGATCCGTCAGGATCGTCGTTCCGTATGATTTTCACGCAAGGAGACCGCGCATGCACACGTCCAAGAATGTCAGACCAGTGCAGATTCTCTTAGTCGAAGATAATCCCGGCGATGTCGGTCTGACGCTTGAGGCCCTCAAAGAGGCCACGTTGCCCAACAAGCTTACGATCGTCAGAAACGGCATTGACGCCCTGTCGTTGCTGCGCCGGCAAGGGCAGTACGCAGGCGCTGCGCGCCCGGATCTCATCCTGCTCGACCTCAATCTTCCCAAAAAAGATGGCCGAAGGGTGCTGGCTGAAATTAAGACCGACGACAATCTGAAACGCATCCCCGTGGTCATCCTCACGACGTCCGAGGATGACAAAGACGTATGGGAGAGTTACAACCTTCATGCGAATTGCTACATTGTCAAACCGCTGGATTTGGACCGGTTCATCACGGTGGTGAAGTCGATCGAGGACTTCTGGCTCAGGATCGTGGTGCTGCCGAAGCATTGAACGAGCCACACCGGGCAGATCGTACGCATGCAAATCCGTGATGTTCCGGCAGCACGGCCAAGAGCGTCGTCCGACAAGCGAGAGGGTAGGGGGCTGTGATGTTGATTGCCCTGCTGTTGATCATTGTCGGAGTCGTCATTTTCGGTCCACAACTCTGGACCAGGCGGGTCTTTGCGCAATATAGTGAGCCCCGTCCCGACTATCCGGGAACCGGGGGCGAGTTGGCCCGGCACCTGCTCAATCGGCTCGACATGACGCACATCAAGGTGGAAACGACCGAAAAGGGCGATCATTATGATCCTGAGACCAAAGCTGTCCGCCTGACGTCCGATCACTTCGGTGGGAAGTCCCTTACGGCTGTCACGGTTGCCGCCCACGAAGTCGGGCATGCGATTCAAGACCATATCGGTTATCAACCGCTCGCGAACCGCACAAGGCTCGTGCGGTTTGCGCAGGGAGCGGAAAAGGTCGGAGCTGTGGTGATGATGGGTATTCCGATCGCGACCGCGTTAGCTCGGACTCCTGCCGCGGGGGTTCTCGTGCTGGTTGCCGGGATGGCGACGATGGGGGTCGCCACACTTGTGCATCTCGTCACGCTTCCGGTCGAGTGGGACGCCAGCTTCAGGCGGGCCCTTCCGGTGCTCCGGCAAGGCAGTTATCTGTCGCCCGACGACATGCAGGGAGCCCGCCGCATCCTCACCGCGGCTGCTCTGACCTATGTGGCGGCCTCACTAGCCAGCCTGCTCAACCTGTGGCGGTGGATCGCGTTCCTGAGACGATAGGGGCGGCTGCTGTGTGCAGATCGTCCAGTATCGAGGAATCTCCGGCTAGATTCCCGGTTTCATTTAGCGTAGTGTGTTGACGGATAAACCCTCTTTTTTCTTCTCAACAGACAGCATGATCTCTCGACTGTTCGTCATCACCCTTGTGTGGGTTCTTGGAACTGCAACCGTCGTGTATGCGGAATGGCAAAAGATCGGCACCGTGGAGCACTTTAGCCATTATGTCGATCCCGCCAGCATCAGCAAAACAGATCACTTCGCGAAGATGTCGGTGCTTGATGACTATAAAGTGTCTCAAAAGACGCTAGACGGCAAGCCCTTTCTCTCGACACGAACACGGGAGGAATATGACTGTAAAAAAGGGAAAGTGCGGACGTATTCCGTGATCGCCCATGCAGAGCATATGGGCAAGGGCGTGTATGTGTGGGGCAACAATTATCCCAACGATCCGTGGAGGCCGATCAGTCCAGGAAGCACAGAGGAGTTGTATCTGAAGATTGCGTGCGGCAATCCATAGTCAATGAGGCATGGCCTGGAAGTTTCATGCAGGACGCCAAACGGCGTTCGTGCCGTCACGCATGTCTATTGTAAACCGGCGGATTGTGGACGTTTTGAATGGCCATAAGAACGGAGAATACGAAACTCCTATAATGACCGTTCCACTCTTCAACGGAGCCGGAAGGCTCACGTCTTTCTGACAAGGCGCAGTGGTTTTTTGGTGAGGACCCATAATAGAGAGTGTTTCGTCGGACCCCAGAGCTTTCGTATCGAACGTCTCCTCTCCTTCAAGTTTCACGTCGTCATATCTGCACGAAATGGTCACGCCGAACAACGGCAGGATCAGATCGTTACCCACGATGAAGGAATAAGAAAGTGGATTCGCTGGGTCTCGTGGAACGCCGACCTCGACGGTCGGGACGGAGACGAATATCATCGCGCCGGAGAGGAGCGTGCAGATCAGCACGGCGATCGATATCCACTTCACGACCAGCTTAAGCGATGAAGGAGGCTGTTGTGCGATCACAGGAGGTCTCTGTCCTCCGACCGGTAGTTTTTTCTTTTTTCCCATAGCCAGTTGAGCCGGGTGTGACGCGAGCAGGAGTCACACGACGGAGCAAACATCTTTAATTCGGGCTGTTCGCCGTCTTCTTCACAACCCGGAAACGGTGATAGTAATATGCCTTGTTCTCACAGAAGCGTAAATAGCCTTCCCATTCTTGTTTGGCCTTGACCCGTATCCGTATCCGAAGGAACGCTCCTGCGATTCGTCTATAGGCGGGCGAATAGGTAAGATCATATCCCCCGGCCTTGTCGTGTTTGGAAGAAAATTGAGGAGCGACGATATCGCGATCTTTCGCCTCGACGATCGCGATCATGGATTTCTCGGCGTCTTCACGAGGGTTTTTTGCAGGCGTGGTTCCGACGGCAAAACGCAGATTGGCGGATTCAACGTCGACGAGTCGCTTCGCCCGAATCATCACATCCAACACATGCTCTCCGATGTCGATCGTTTTGCAATCGGCGCCCACATTGACCTGATCGTCGCCTTCACCGAAATAGATGACATAGGAATGCTTCTCCGCCCACTTACGGTACAGCCACTTCAAGACAAAAAAACCGACCACGAGCACGACACCGAGAATCTGTAACGTCTCGGTGCAATCGGGATCACGTATCGAGGCCGGCAGGTGAGTGAGGCAATTCACGATGATCCACCACTAGACATTTGTGCGGGCGCGCACAGTGCGCCCGGCCGGCGCCGATCACACCATCTGCCGGCTGCCGCTCCTGGCACGCCAAGACATCTCCGGCCGACAATGTAGCAAGTAGTGCCGTGGCCGGTCCAGGCCAATCTGGGCCAGGATGGAAGGTCGGTAGAAGCTGTTCTGGATGTGTGGAAAAAACAAGGCAGGAACCGCTCTACAGCGGTTCCTGAAACTGGAGCGGGGCGTGCTTTCGGTCTTTCGGCAGCGTGAATTTGAAATGCCAGTCCTGTCCCCCGCCTTCCGGTGTGGTGTGGAACCAGCCTTCTGCGCCAAGATGCTCGCTTGATTTGGACTTACCCTCCGGATAGAACTTGAACTGCAAACGTCCCTGTCGATTCCCTTTCACATCATCCGGGTCGAGCTTCCCCGTGATCTCGATGTGGTCCTCAAGTTCATCGAATGCTTGATTGAGAAGTGAACGAAGCAGGCTCGCGTTCAACCCCTGCCGGAACGGCGCTTCCGGGTCGAACGGCTCAACCTCCGCCGCCCACACCGGACCGGCAGTACAGGCTACGAAAAATGCTATCGCGACAGCACGCATCATGCGATCACTCTATTACCTGAACCCTGCGCTGTCAAACCGTTATTTGGTTTAGTCGGTTTTTCTCGTTTGTTTGGTTTCCTGGATCCCGCGACGAAATAAACCGGATAGACCAGACAGACCTGCTGTTCGTCCCGGTCTTCTCTCACTCTCCCCACATCGAAGCCACCCAGCGTGCAGCGTCACGCCGGCGATGGTGACGGTTTCTTTGGGGGTGAGGTGGCCGGCTGCCTGCGAAGCCCGATGCGCAGGAGTTCTTGCAACAATGCTTGATAGGTATGACCGGCTTTCTCCGCCGAATCCGAAAAGTCTTCGGCATGCGCAATTTGTGGATTCGGATTGGCTTCCAGTACGTACACATGCCCCTCCGCGTCCATGCGCACGTCGATGCGGGCATAGCCGCTCAGGCCCAGGGCGCGATAGACCCGCTTCGCGAGATGCTGAATCTCCTTGGCCTTCCCATCCGGCAGATTCCGGGCTTCGCCGGAGCGAATCCCATACTTGGCTTGATAACTCCGATTCCATTTGACTCGTTCGGTCGCAATCCGGCGGGCGTCATCCGGCAACTGGTCCATGATCAACTCCCAGACCGGCAAGACGTGAAGCTGCCCATTGCCCATCACCCCGACGTACAGTTCGCGTCCTTCGATATACTGCTCGATGAGGGCGCCGGTCCCGACGTTTGCGTGAATGAATTCGACCCGCTCCTTGAGTTTGTCGTCATCCTGCACAATGGACGCCTGAGAGATCCCGAGCGAGGCCTCTTCGGTCACCGATTTGACAATGAGGGGAAAGGATAGCCACTTGGGCCGCTTGGCCCTCCGTCCCTGCGGCACCATCATGAAATCCGGGAACGGAATCCGGTGGAACGAGAACAGTTTCTTCGAAAGGACTTTGTCTCGCGCCAGCATCAACCCCCGCGGGTTACAGCCGGTGTACGGTATGTGCAGCAGTTCCAGATACGACACGACGTTCTGATCGTACACCGCCACCCCGTCGAACTCTTCGAGCAGATTGAAGGCGATGTGCGGTTTCCAATCCTCGATGGCCGTACGCAGCACTCCCAGATCGCTCTTGACCCCCAGCGGCTTGACGTCATGCCCGAGCTTGCGGAGCGTAGAGACCACATCGTATTCCGTCTTCCACGCGGCGCCGGCCACGTCCTGCCCGGCCGGGGGCGCATCCGGCGGAACCAGATCCTCGTGCATCAAGACCAGGATGCGAAGTTGTTTCATAGCGCCACCTGATGCCGCCCGCTGCGCAAGTACGTCATCGTGTGGACGGTCAGCAAAATCGTGAAATCCAACTTGGCCTGTTCTTCCGCAAGCGGGAGTCGCAAGTTGAGCTGGCGGCAGCGCTGAATCATGTCCTCCAGGACCTGATCGATCGTATATTGATATTCGCCGGTCCAGGCGGCGACCTTGCGGCGCACCTCTTTGCGGAAGCGGTTCAAGAAGGTGGCGGCGCTCAGGTGCGCGGCATGGGCCGGGGCATCGGAAAACAGGCGCTTCAAGTCCGGATCGTAAAAGGATGGGCGTTCGATTCCATAGTGCTTGCGCTTGCGCTCATAGTGCTCGCGCAGGGTTTTCTTCAACTCGGGCAGCGGATCGACCTCCTCCTGTGTGACCACCTTGGGCGGCACCGCCGCCAACCCGTGCATGAGCCCCTCGACATACTGCAGCTTCTTGAGCACCGGCCAGCCCTTGTAGCGGTCCGCCCAGGTCGAATCGGGCGTGAGCCAGACGGCGAAGGTCTCCGCAAAGTCCTCATCCGGATGGCTTTGCGCATACCACACATCGAGATGCCGCACGAAGCTCCGACTATAGGGCCTGGGGCGGTAATACTTTGGATAGGGCTCGGATGAGCGCCCAAAGACCTGTTGCCGACGCCGGAGCCGGCGAAGACGATAGGCATTTTCTATGGCGTGGCCGGCCTCATGCCGCAAAATGCGCATGCACCAGTCCGGGGTCCCGCCCTCGACCTCGAGCATCTGGTCCAGTTCCAGTTTCGCGAGACGCGGATGGGCCAGATAAAACGGCACGGCAATCCCCGGCACCCCATCCGGCGTAAACCATTCGTTGG
>CAZVEZ010000084.1:4417-10552 GCA_964626135.1 uncultured Nitrospira sp. | reverse complement strand
GAAGATATTGAGTTGGCGCGAAAGCGGTACCGCCAGATTGGAGATGGATCATGAAAAAGAAAACGACGAAATCGAGCGGCAATGTGTTTGTCGATCTTGGGTTCGAGCCAGCTGAAGCGGCTGTGCTCCAAATGCGCTCCAACTTGATGAGCGATCTTCGTCTCTATATCGAGAAGCAGAAGTTGACTCAAGCTGAAGCGGCCAAGCGTCTTGGCATCGCACAATCCCGCGTGTCTGATCTTGTTCGTGGGAAGTGGGACAAATTCAGCCTCGAAATGCTTATTACGCTGGAGGCACGCCTAGGACGGACGATTCGAGTTGAATTCGCAGCGTGAAGAAACCGCTTAACGAGGAAGAACGGCAATAAAGTAACCTGATGACATTTTTCTTCCATCCAACTGAGAGGAGCCTGGATGGTTCCGTACTGCGCGCACTTTCTCACCTATCCAACCCTTGGCGCGCCGAGACGCGCCATCGACCCGGTCGAGGGCCATCTTATTCCTCAACTTCCTCTGGAGGGGGCAGGCAAACCGTCTTTCACTGCGCGCATCGAGCGACCACCGCTGTATCGTGGGGGCTCTGCGAGCAAGATGGATGGTTGCCTGCTCCCTCGCATCCCCTGTCCGGTTGAGTTTCCGATGCGTGAGGCATATAGTTTCCTACCCTAATCAGATTATTTGAGGATAGAGCGCAATTGTCTTTTTTGCCGTGTTAGGAGGTGGTTGATGAGAAAGGTTCTCGTACTTGTTGCGATGCTCGCGCTCGATGCCGATTCGACGATGGCTACGGCGCTCTTTGATGAGAAGGCCAAGAAATTTACCGCCGGCTACGAATTCCTGAAACAGCAAAAGTACCAAGAGGCGCGCGCGGCCTTTGAAATCAGCCTAGAAGAAGCTCCTGCGAATGCCATGGCGCACTTCTATCTCGGCGATGCCTGTCGGGGCCTGAAGGACTGGGCCTGTGCGGAGGAGCATTATCAGGCCTCGCTGGAACTTGATGCGAAGTCCTCGGTGGCTGACTTGGCCAAACAGAGGGGGCGTAAGGCCAAAGTCTGGCGTTTGCTGGACGAGGGGAAGCAGGTCATCAACGAACTGAACGCTTCACTCAGGCAGGTCGCCCATGCCGAAGATACCTTGGACATTGCAAACAAGTTGGGTCTCGATGACGAGCAACAGGCGCTCTACCAACAGTTGCACGAAAAAATTCAGCAGCGGCGCAAACGAAGTCTCGAGAGAGCAAGGTTGGTCAAACATTTAGAACGGTCGATGGCGCTGGTGCCGGCGGGAGAGTTTACGATGGGAAGTTCGACGGGAGACGCAGACGAGCAGCCGGTGCACCAAGTTTATCTGGATGCCTTTTATATGGATAAGCATCAACTGTCGGTGGGGGAATACGCAAAGTTCTTGGAAGCTACCTCCCACGTCGCACCGCCGGACTGGGAAATTATGAGCAAATCGATGCACCAGAAACGTCCGGTCATCAATGTGGATTGGGCGGATGCGGATGCGTACTGCAGATGGGCCGGCAAGCGCCTGCCGACCGAAGCGGAGTGGGAAAAGGCGGCGCGGGGAACAGATGGTCGGATATATCCATGGGGGAATGAGCTTCCGACACAGTTTCACGCAAATATGAAAAAGGAAGTCTGGAACAACCACGTAGTCTTAACGCCGGTGGGGCTGTTTGAAGGTGGCAAGAGTCCTTATGGCATCTATGACATGGCTGGGAATGTCTGGGAATGGGTCAGCGATTGGTATGCTCCAAACTACTATAGGTCCAGTTCGTTGCGGAATCCGATAGGACCGCCACTGGGCGACTACAAAGTGGTTCGTGGCGGTTCTTGGGGTAGTGGTCCGAAAGACCTTCGCTCAGCGGATCGTGAGACTCATTTGCCGTCGTTCCAGGGGTTCGGCACCGGGTTCCGGTGCGCGAAGACTCCATAACGCATGGTTCTCGAAAGAGTACAACTTGCTGCTCGTCTGAGCGAACGGGGAGTATCGGGAGACATCATACTTAAAAGGGGACTCGAATTCCCATCTGAAACTCATTTGGAATCATGCGTGGCCCGAGCAGATCGCCAGGACTCAGATTGTGTTGAGGCTGCAAATTTGGCGCGAAGGTGCGATCGAGTTCAGAATTGTACCCGGCGCCAAAGCCGGCGCCGATATACGGAAGAAACATCATATTTTGTGTAGAGTAGCGTCCACTGAGCGACGGGACATCGCGGAATAGTGAGTTCGCCGAGGACGCGACGGGCAATGTCGTAGAATCAGCACGGGCATGCTCCTGTAAAGCGGAGGCGCCGGGATTGGTGCCTACGAAGGCGTCGGCAGCGAACGTCTCATCAGAGAGCATGACTGTCGATGCAACAACAAGGAAAATAATCCTCAGTATGTTGAAGCGGGTCTTCATCGCTCGCACCTTCAAATAGCCATGGCACTTGGCGTTTCAGGAACCATACGGAACTATAATCTTGAACAGAAATCCTGCCATTGTTTCAACTAACCACGAGTAATCACGATTTAGCAAGGTTCAAGAGGCCGGTGGTAGGTGAATCCGGGCTATTCCTTTGTGTCCGATGTGAAACGATTGGATTCAAATATCACGATGACTGTATTGGACAGTGAATTGGCTACCGTTGTGAGTACCATCGATAGCCTTTGTTCTCCGAGAAGCTGGCTTTCTGAGCGCCGCCGGGCTTTTCCAGTAGTAAGACTTTGAAGTCCATGAGACCGAACCAGGCGGGATCTGCCACATCGTGGTAGTGGCAGCCGTGAAGTTTTTGGAGCATGTCGCCCAGAGTTTGCTGCAACTCCTTTTCCGTGTAGGCGCGCACGATGAACGGTTTGCTCATGGCCTGGCAGAACCGCTGAATGGTATAGGCCGCGCCGGTACAGAGCGCTTTGCTGTCCGGCTTGATGGCGAGGAATTGAGGCAGCGAGAGATAGCGCTCGTGAAAACCCAGCCAGCGGGTTGCTTGGCGCAGGTGGCTGTACTGGACCTCGTATTCGGTATGACCCGGTAACTTGACGGGCGCCGGCCAGCCTTCTTCGATCCCGAATTCGGTGAGAAATGCCTTGCCGCCGGGTTTGAGCACCCGCCACAGTTCCGCCACGAATCGAAAGGGACCGAGGTTGAAGATGACGTCTTCGGGCAACTCTTTGTTCAGCGGCAGCCGCACGCGTCTGATCCAATCCAACGCTTCCTGATGTTGAGGCCGATCACCTGTCCCATCCAGGAGTTCTTGCCTGGTCAACTTCACCGGTGTCATGTCGGCCATGTTCTCATTATCGATAATGAGGTCGACTGAGTTGTCTTTGAACGGCAGCCGTTCGCCGTTGGCGCGGGTGCCGATGCCGTCCCAGCCTCCGGTCTTCGCACGGCTGATTTGCAGTTTCAGGAAGGGTTGTGTGATATCGAGGGAGATGTACCGGATGGTCTTTTTTTCGAACGGCAAGAGTTCCTTGCCCAATTCGCAGGCGAGGTATCCAAGTCCGCCGCCCACTTCGACAATAATATGGGGCTTGGGAGTGAACCAGCCCAACCTTCGCAATTGGCGCATCAATAGCCGGCCATAGGTCAGTCCATTGAGCGTATCGTTCGGTTCCCGGAAGAGATGCGAGACGGTGGTTTCGATCAGGTCGAAGTGGCTATCGTCTTCACCGCTGTCGGTCAGTTCGTGATGATGAAAGTCTTCCAGATGCGCTTCTCCCTCGAACCCGTCCTGTCCCGACCAGCGTTCTCTGATTTGTTGAAGGAGCAGATCCCATTTGGCCTTGTGGCGGTGGCCGCCCGGGGGCTCTGTGCCGTAGTAACACAGGGAGTAGGTGGGCAGGGCCCAACGTTCGAGGTGCCATTGTCCAGGTTGTCCGTCAGGTCCACAGACTCGCGGCCCGTATTTCTCCACCAGTGCGCCCACAGATGTATGGCCATTCATTGTCTGTAACATCTCCAGGCCGGTGCGATTCAATCGGACAATCGGTAAGTTGTCATCGAGTGGGGCAAACCACCATTCGTCCGCGTTGTGCTGATAGGTCACAAGATCGGGAATGCGCCAGGCCAGGCGATTGAGCATCTCCCCTGTCAGGTTGAGTGGTTCGTGAGCGGCAACAGTTGGTTTCATGATCGATATGCCTGGTTGAGCGCCGGAGCCTACACGATGGGCTGGGATTCTCGCAAGGAGTGTGTCTGTTGCGAAGACGGGTATTGGGTTTGTCTCGTTTGCTTGGTTGAACAAGACCAATTAGATGAACTAACAAATCACAAGTACCAAAGCAACAACAGCAACGAGATCAGTCTTCGAAGGAGGCGCTGGATAGTAGAAAGAACCGGATATTAGAGTTGCGAAGGCACGAAGGAATCACTGACGGTGATGACTCCGTGCATGATGGGGTGGATTCGACAGAGATAGGGGTAGCGACCGGGAGCCAACCCTGAAAGTGTAAAGCTGCCGTTTGGCAGGACCATCCCGGAATCGAATGCGCAGGCGCTCCCATCTCCCAGGCACCCGAAGTGAGTAATCGTGTGTTCGGTGGCGGTGGGATTTTCCCATCTGATGGGGGCTCCGCTCGTAACGGCAGCTGATTTCGGGACGAAATAAGGCGATCCGCTGTCGATGACGATGGCAGTGTACGGTGGTGTGGCGGTAGTCGGCCAGGCAATGAAGAATCCAAGCGCCAAGACGACAATGATCGTTCCTGTCTTCATAGTCGTGCCCGCATATCGATCATACGCCACGTCATTCTAGCACTCTATCACTTGAGCAATGTGAGAATGTAGTATCACCCCGGCAGAATACTTGGGCTTAACCCTTGACGTTGGAAGCTAATTGTAGGATTCTTCCATCAGTTTGAATTGCTCTGGCGAGTCAAAGCGGTAGACCCGCACGTGTCTTCTCTTTTACCTGTTCGATTATTGTTCTCTGTATGCGTTGTATGGCCGTGGGAAAGTCAGCGAAACGAGAGCACCGCATGGAAAGAGGCGCGTCTTGGCGCGACGGGGCTGGGCGGGTGAGAAGAGGAACTTTTCAGCATTCTGTAGAGGTGTGAGTTGCAAGATCCTATAGGTTCATGCTAGATGGAGAACGTGTCAGACATCTAACAGATGAGAGAGGAGAAATTCGATGGCGAAGAACAAGAAGCGGCCGGCAAAGAAGGCATCCGCGAAGGCAAAGGCCAAGCCTAAAACCAAAGCAAAATCAGCAGTGAAGAAGGCAGTCAAGAAATCGGCTGTAAAGAAAGCTGTCAAAAAGACTTCCAAGAAGATTGCCAAGAAACCGGTCGTAAAAAAGCCGGCGAAGAAACGCGCTGCCGCCGCATCCAAATCGACGCAGAAGAAGCCGGTAGCCCCGGCTCCCGCCAAGAAAGCTGTGAGGCCGTTCGAAGATGAAGAGACAAAAAGGCCCATACTGTCGCAGTCCATGGGCTCGCAGATGCTGAAAGAGTCCGATCTTGACGAGGATCTGGGTGAAGATGAGGTGGATCTTGCTGTCGAGACGGATGAAGACGTAGAAGAAGAGCTCACTCTGGATGGGGAAGATGAAGACACCGGTTTTCCTGAAAAACCAGAAGGACTGCTGGACGACGTAGACGAATACCATACGCACTGATGCTTCCATGGGTGTTTGTTCTGTACGACTCGGTCGAGTCGTCTGTCGGGTGATGCTGTGGGTCAGTCCCGGCTGCAGGGCACCTATCCTTCCTATGTTTCATCCTCCCGCTGAATCCTCTGTAATGAAAGGCGAATGAGTCATTTTTTGTTTGTGGCCGGAGCCCTGCGGGAACGTACCTCGGAGGAGAGCGCCGAATTACAACTCGGGCAGAATCTCTGGGGACTCTGCACTGGACTGATAAAGACGAATCTTCAAGCGTATCTTGCCCCTGAGTCTCTGGGACTTGTCTATGTTCTGAAAGCCGGGCTCTATGCCGAGTTCCGTATACAATCGCCTGTATTGGGCGTTTCCGAACTGGACGCATTTCTCAGAGATGAACTGAGCACTGAGACCAGATTCGGCTTCGTGCGAATCGAAGTCTTGCGTCGGTTGGCTTGTTCATCCACTGCGAGTCAGGCATTGCTTCTCAAGGTATTGCAGATTGCCGATCAGACCGAACTCGCTCGACGATTGAGATTAGGCATGCA
>CAZVEZ010000084.1:0-4317 GCA_964626135.1 uncultured Nitrospira sp. | reverse complement strand
CCGCAGGCGTACCCTTGCGGTACGTTGAGGATTCTTGCAAGCCGAGAACGAAGCTGGCGGGATTTTTCAGTATCCCGCCCTAGATTCGTTGGCCTGTCATGAGCAAGTACGCCTCATCGACTGTGTCGACTTCCTTCACTATCACATTAAGCTGAAAACCCAGTTCGATCAGATTCCAGCGGGCGTCATGAATCTGCCCTCGTGGAACCAGCACGGTGCGATAGCCTTCTCGCGCGGCGGCACGAATCTTATCCGGGAGACTGCCCACCGGGCCGATCTGCCCTCCCGGTTCGATAGTTCCGGTCAGGGCAATGCCGCGTTGAATCTGCTCCCCCTTAAACATGGCAATGAATCCCACGGCCATGGCCGCGCCGGCACTTGGTCCGTCGCTGCCTGTGGGCCGATAGGCCACTCCTTGCACTGAGACAGTCCCGCTATGCTGAACCGAGGGTGTGCGTTCAACGGCATAGGCGAAGGCTTGAGCCATGGCTCCTAAGTGATCTTGTCCCAGTTGTACGCCGGCGAGGAGCCATCGTAGTTGAACGGGATTCGGTTCCGGTTTCTTGTCCCACCACATCATCAGGATTTCAAACACACCCAGATTATTTTGGCGAATGGCTGCCAGGATGGGAAGTTCAATGACACTGTCTGCAGAAACTGAGACGGGGATTCCACATAGGAAGCTCGCAATCAATATGAATGTGACAGCAAGATGTCGCACCATCGTTGGCCTCTCAACGGAACTGAATGAAAACAGGGTCTATTAGTGGTACGCTCGCTCGTCAAGTGTATCAAATCCGTTCGGACAGTATAGCGATTTGGCGCTCCTTGTTTTACGCTTGGTCATGACGTTTCGCATAAGAGCGGGCAGATGAATCGAGTATTAAGTTGGATGACAGTAATTGGACTGGCCCTCTTTGGGTTGTTTCCTTCTGTTTCCGCTTCAAATTGTCTGACCGAAACGCCTGAAGCGGGATCAGAAATGAAGGTTGCTCTTCATCTGAGCGCCGGTTGTACGGAGCAAGAACGAGAGGCGCGAGCGGTGGACGCGGCGCAGTTGCTGCGGGCATTCAGGGAAGGGAAGGGGATTGATCTCTCAGGGGTGGTCATTCGAGGGGATCTGACGTTGGATTCACTGCCTGTGGGTCCGCTGCCGCTTGAACTGGAGGATGTGAAGGAGCTGCAAGGACTTGAAGCACGCGTGATTCCCGGCTCCATGAGGGTCGTCGATTCGGTAGTGCATGGAGCGATCAGGCACGGATCGGCACAAGGCCTATTGGTGGTGAAGGGGGCTGTGACGTTCAGTGGAACCAGATTTGAACAGGCGGTGGATCTCTCACGGGCTGTATTCCTTCAGCCTGTGACACTGTCAGGCGCGGTATTTTTACGGGAGAGCTATTTTGTGCAGGGGCGATTTCTAGGGAGCATGAATGCTGAGAGAACAGCGTTTGGACCGCATACGAGATTTCATCGATCCGTTTTTCAGGCTCCGGTCACATTCCAACAGTCGGGGTTCAACGGGTTGG
Source organism: uncultured Nitrospira sp. (assembly GCA_964626135.1). Classification (GTDB taxonomy): domain Bacteria; phylum Nitrospirota; class Nitrospiria; order Nitrospirales; family Nitrospiraceae; genus Palsa-1315. The sequence continues at coordinate 2,791 of CAZVEZ010000084.1, read as the reverse complement.
CGGAGTTTTTGGAGGTGGTCTTCGAAAAAGATGCCGACTTGTCGCGCACCAATTTTACGTTGGGCACCGGGTTCTCGGGGAGCCGCTTTCAAGGCCTGGCTGATTTCTCCGATGCCTCGTTTAACCGCGAGGCATTTTTCACCTTTAGCCTGTTCGATGGGGAGGCATACTTTCGACGGACCACATTCCGATCGACGGCGGATTTTTCCAATGCATCGTTCAAAGAGCGAGGCGACTTTTCCCATGCTTCGTTCGAACAGAGTCCGCAGTTTACCGGAGCGGCCGGATCGGCGATAGGACTGACGCCCTCGAAGTCCGAAAATCAGATGGTACCGTATGCGATTGCCCTCTCCATTCTGGCCTGTATTGCCATGGTCATCGTCTACCGGATTCGCTCGCGATGACGAAGAGGATTCAGGCTCATCCACCACTACTAATAGATGGAGGCTTGTTCCATCTCCCCAAGTCTGGTATAAATCCGCGTGTGGATAACTCCTTCGATACCACGGAACAAACTGAACTGCCCTATCAGGTTCGCATCCAGAACTTCGAAGGCCCCCTCGATCTTTTGCTCCATCTCATTAGGAAGAGCGAGATCAACATCTACGACATTCCCATCCATCTGATTGCCCAGCAATATCTCGGTTATATCGAGGCGATGAAAGACCTGAATCTGACGGTCGCGGGAGAGTTTCTTGTGATGGCGGCAACCTTGCTCCAGATCAAATCCAAGATGTTGCTTCCAGTCGATGAGACAGCTGTTGATGAGGAAGACGGGGCCGATCCCCGTGAGGAATTGGTGCGGCGGTTGCTTGAGTACAAGAAGTTTAAAGAGGCGGCCAGTCAGTTAAACGAACAGGAACGGTTATGGCGGGAGATTTACAGCCGTGAGCAGAGCCCGTCGGTCGCATTGGAATCTGACGAAACGCTGCTGGAACAGGTCAGCCTGTTCGATTTAGTGGACGTGTTGCAGGGAATCCTCGATCGCAATCCCGGTAAAACGCTTTTGGAGATTGTGCCGGATAACTTGACGGTTCGGGAGCGGATGAACGCGATTTTGGAAATGTTGGAGAGGCAAGAGTCGGTGAATTTTGTCGATCTCTTCAATCCGTCCTGCTCGCGTCTTGTCATCATCGTTACATTCCTGGCATTGCTGGAACTCATGAGGCTTCGAACGGCTCGGGTATTCCAGGCAGAACATTTTGGGCCTATTCTTGTGTCGCGCGGGTTTTCACTCGTACCTGACCCTGCAGAATGGGATGACGCTGAATGGAGGGGAGCATGAGCCCTATGGTGGAAGAACAAACAGACGGCATGACCTCGGCAGAGACTGTAACAGCCGCCGATGTCAATGGTGTGCCGGGCGGTACGGCGAAGGATGCCGGCGTCGAGGTAGTGGACAACGAGGCAGAGGCCATTGATGCGAGGGAACTCAAAGCTATTCTTGAGGCGGTGTTGTTCGTGTCGCCGGAACCGGTGCCGGTTGCTCGGCTCATGTCTATTCTGGGAAGGGTTTCACGAACTGAAGTGATTCAGGCGTTGGGGCTTCTCACTCACGACTTAGATCAGGATGGGCGGGGCATTCAGCTTGTGCAGGTCGCAGGCGGGTACCGGTTAGTGACGAAGCAGGAGCATGCGCCCTGGCTCAAACGGATGGATAAGGCCAAGGCGGCGCAAAAGCTTTCTCGCTCCGCGCTCGAATCTCTTGCCATCATTGCCTATAAACAGCCGCTTGTGCGGGCTGAGATCGAAGAGATTCGTGGCGTCGAAACATCCGGTGTTCTGCGCACGTTGTGTGAGCGCAAGCTGGTGCGAATCGTCGGGCGAAAAGACGTGCCGGGTCGGCCGATCATGTATGGGACGACCAAGTTTTTTCTTGAACACTTCGGTCTACAAGATCTGAGCCAGCTCCCGCCGTTGCGTGAATTCAAAGAACTCGGCGAGTCTGAGCAAGCTCTCCTGCCCATCGAGGAAGAGTTACTGGAGGCCGCAGAGACTGCCGAGATGCCTTCCTCTGAAGAATTTTCTGTCACGAGTGATCTAGCAGAAGATGAGGCCACAATGGCCTTCGATGCAGAGACCAACGGGGCGCTCATCGAGGAACCGGTCGAGCAGGTCTGAGCTTCGATAGGGTTGCCGCTCCTTAAGGCGAGTAATGGTTCGAATTCCAGATTGCGATTAAAGGATTAACGATGAAGATTGTCTGTTCATGGTGTCGACAGGAAGGGAAAACCGAGCTGGTGGGCGAGAAGGCGCCGTTCGACGATGATCGGGAAACGCATGGTATTTGTCTCGTTCATCGCAACAAAGTCGGCGCCCGCTGGCAGGCATCGATTCACGCAGTCTCACACTCGAGAGTCACGACCGGGTGGTCTTCTGTACTTTTCCGCTGGACAGGCTTGTTGAGCGTGACTAAGAAGATGGTCCGTAGAACGAGGGCGCGGAGATGGGGCCGCCTCTCCTAACCCTGTTTGCGAAAGAAAACAGTGTCAGGAACAGTTGCTAACGGTCTAATGCGGAGAAACGTTAAACAATCCTCCGGCAGTGTCACGCCGGCGTTGTCCGACCTCAACCGCTACTACTGATACATGCGGTTGCTCATTTTCTCTTCAGGCGGATGGGGACTGATTGATCTTCCACTGCGCGCGTCCAACGAGGGCCTTCGGAGGCCGCGCGTTGTGCGAGCACCATAGAAGACCGCTCTTGCCGCCGTTTTCTCTCTATCCTCCATGAAACGGGGCTCCTCGCGGCTCTTTACTGCGCGCATCGAGCGACCACTGTTTTATCGTGG
>CAZVEZ010000083.1:0-10717 GCA_964626135.1 uncultured Nitrospira sp. | reverse complement strand
CCGGGCAAGGAGGGAAGCATACGTGAACCATAATGTTGACCGACTGAGTGGCGAGTACGCCCGTCGGAACAGCGTATCGGCCGTTGTCGTAGAAACCTTCGTGAATAATGCGGGTTAATCGCAAGGAATGTCCGGAAGTCTGTCAACGATTCATGATGAACGGTTAACGAAACACGTCCCTTATGACACTCTCCATCCGATGGAAGGTCACGATCGGCACCCTCTTGGTCCTCGCCTGCGGGCTTCTCATCGCCCGTACATTGGCGATTCGATCCCTTGAACAACAGGAGATCGTGCAATCGGAACAGATACTGGAGGCTCGAACCAGCCTCGTCGCCTACGGATTGCTGCCGTTTCTGACGCCGTCGGGGACATTGTCTTCCACCCCTCAATTACAGGCAGCCGTTCGAGATCTGAGCACGCGGGCCCTTGCCCGCGTGACCGTCATTGCTCCGGATGGACAGGTATTGGCCGACAGCGCCGTCCCGGATAACAACCTCTCCGGAGTTGAGAACCATCTGGCGCGACCGGAAATTCAGCAAGCCGTCGCCGCCGGATATGGAACGGACATCCGTACAAATCACACCGGCGGCGAACGCACATTGTATGTCGCCATCGGTTTGAGCCCTCCGAACCGGACAAGACCTTACGCCTACTTGAGGCTGGGATTGCCGATGACCATGCTCGATCGTGAAGTGGATAAGTTGCACCGGCATTTAGCTCTCGCCTTCGGGATTGCATTTTTGATTGCCGTTGCACTGAGCATATGGCTCGCTCGCAGCATCACACAACCTCTGTCCAACATTGCGATCGCTGCGCAGCAACTGGCGAAGGGCGACCACACGGTCCATATTCGAACCGGATCACACGATGAAGTCGGTCTCTTGGCTGACACGCTCAACCACATGACGGACAAGCTCAAATCCACAATCGATGAGCTCTCTGAAGATCGAGCCCAATTGCTGGCCATGTTGACCTCATTAGTCGAAGGCGTGATGGTTCTGGACTGCCGGGGTCGCGTGCTGCAAGTCAATCCGGCGCTGGAACGCATGTTCGACGTCACCAGAATGGAGGCGCAGGGGCACCACTGTTCCGATGTCTTCCGGCATCCACAGCTGAATACGCTGGTCTCAACGGTTCTGACCAAACGCATGAACGAAGAAGATGAAATTCTCCTGCATCCAAATGGCCGTTGTCTTCATATCGAGGCGTCGGTCACGGCGTGCGACCGAGAGAACGAAGCCTGCGCGGTGCTTGTCTTTCACGACATCACCGAATTACGCCGGCTGGAACATATCCGAAAAGACTTCGTGGCCAACGTGTCCCACGAACTCAGGACTCCGCTCACATCAATCAAGGGATATATCGAAGCCCTGCTCGACGGAGCCAAAGACGATCCTGATATCAGCACCAAATTCCTCGATATTATTCTCAAGCAGAGCGACCGGCTGAATCTAATTCTGGAAGACCTCCTCCAGCTGTCGAAGATCGAATCCGGACAGGTCCTGTTTAAACGGGAGCCGCTTCAGATCCGGAGAGTGATTGAACGAACGCTCGCCATGATCAAACCCTTGGCGGACAAGAAGGGACACCGGCTCGTCTCCTTCGTGGAAGACGATCTGCCTTCTGTCCTCGGCGATGAAGACCGGCTGACGCAGGTTCTGTCCAACTTATTCGACAACGCCGTCAAATATACCCCTGAGAAAGGGACGATCACTATTGCCGCCCACCCTATCTCGGATGATGCCGGCCAGCCCGCCACAGTCACAGCCGTGGAACTGAGCGTCACCGATACCGGTATGGGAATCCCCGAGCCAGATCGCCCGCGCGTATTCGAACGATTCTATCGAGTCGATAAGGCCCGCTCGCGTGAGTTAGGTGGAACAGGACTCGGGCTGGCAATCGTCAGGCATATCGTCGAGGGGTTAGGCGGGCGGGTGTGGGTCGAAGCGAATACTCCGACAGGGAGCCGTTTTGTCGTCCGGTTACCAGTCCAACACACAAGTCCGTCAACCGGCTGACGGAATACGAACGGCGAGACGGACGAGATCAACGGGGAAAGCGCAGTAGGAAGCGTATTTGTTATTCGTGAAACGTGAATCGACGATGAACGGTTACTGATTAACGTCTTTGGCTGCACGTCATGCGCGTCGCGCTCGTCTCGCGTCTATCACCACCGAACCACCCCCGCAGCCCATGTCACGCCACCGCCGAAACTGCCCAGCGCGACGATGTCATGAGGTAGAATCTTGCCCGAACGGACTGCGTGATCGAGCGCGATCGGCAATGACGCCGACGACGTATTGCCGTAGCGTCCGATCACGGAACAGACCCGTTCCGGCGAGATCCCAAGCCGTTTCGTAAGCTGGTCGAGAATTCGCCCGTTGGCTTGGTGCACGACCAATTGCGCAATCTCTCCTATATCGACACCGAACTCCTTCACAATCTCACGTATAGCCCGGTCCAATCGTTTGACCGCCAGACGAAAGAGCGGCGCCCCTTGCATCCGCAACGTATGGCTCTTCGCGCCGACCGTCTCCGATGTCGTCGGCCGGCGCGACCCGCCTGCGGGAATCATAATCAAGTCGTGCTGGGCGCCGTCTGCATGGAGACGGATTCCCAAGAGGCCAGGGCTCAGCTGACCTGCTTCTGGTTCGCCCCGCAACACGACCGCGCCGGCCCCATCGCCGAATAAGAGCGCCGTATCGCCATCGGCTGAATCGACGGAACGAGACTTCACTTCAGCTGCCACCACCAAACAGGTCGTCACCTGTCCGCTCCGGATCATCGCATCGGCCATCGAGAGTCCATAGAGAAAGCCCGAACAGGAAGCCGACACGTCGAATGCCGGTATCGGGGAACAACCGAGCATGCGTTGGACATGGCAGGCTGTGGAGGGAAAAACCGTATCGGGTGAGGTGGTCGAAAGCAGAATCGCTCCAAGTTCGGAAGCTGAAAGTCCGGCGGCTTTAAGCGCCGATCCTGCCGCTTCCGCCGCCAGATCAGAAGACGCTTGCGACACAGCCGCTCTGCGCCGCTCCTGAATTCCGGTCAAGCGAGAGATGACCGCCGGTTCGATGCCCAACGATTCTCCGGCCTCGCGATTCGACACCACCTGCTCAGGCAGGTACGAACCTGTCCCAATAATCCTTGTCCGTATCATGGGTCTGAATGGTACCATGGCCTGGTGTACGGTCGGCGGGATTATAGGTCTCGATGCTACAGGGGTCAACTTATGGGGTGAGCCTTGCATTCCGCCAAGGCTCCTGCTACATTTTCGGCCAATGATGGCACCGGTATTCCCTACCATGACCGCTACGCAGCGTCTGACAATGTCCGCCGGTCTTTGTGTCGCAATGTTCTGTCTTATTACTGCCTGCTCCAGCACACCCAAAAATCAGGATACCGCAAAGAAAGCTCTGAGCAGCACGGATGAACAGATTTTTTTGGGCGATTCGATCGAAAAGAACTACGACCCAAACGTCATCATGAAGCGAGGAGAGGCATTCTTCGAGAAAGAGGAGTATACGGAAGCCATCGTCGAGTATAACCATTTCCTCGATCTCCATCGCACCCACATTCTCGCCCCCTATGCGGCATTCCGAATCGGGGAAAGTCAGATGAACCTGACGAAGGGAATCCAGCGTGATCCAAGCCCCATTCAGAAGGCTCTCAAAGCTTTTGAACAGCTGCGGAAAGATTTTCCGGGAAGCCGCTATGACAGTCCAGCGTTCCAGAAGATCCAGGAATGTCACGACCTCCTGGCACAGACGCATTTCTTCGTGGGGGAATTCTATTATCGCCGGGGCTCTTATTTAGCCGCAGCACATCGCTTCGAACAAATTATGAAACTGTACCCTGACAAATCGGTGGCACCCGATGCCTTGTATTTTCTGGCGCTCAGCCACCACGACCTGGGTGCGGACGATTGGGCAAGAAAAGAGCTGATGCAGCTCGCTGAAAAATACCCGGACAGTACTTCTTCCAACAAAGGAGCAACACTCCTTGCGAAGATTGGTGAGGAAACACCCGCAACTGTGCTGGCCCTAGAAGCCGAACCTATGCCTTCCTCTGACTCGTCGACTGCCTCCTCATCAAGAAATCAGCCGAGTTTCGCCTCTAGCCTGATCCCCTCTGTGCCGCCCGTGTCGTTCCGTCTCCCTTCCACCACAGCATTGAGCCAGTCTTTTATAAGCTGCCGCCTCGACACCTGGTGCTGATTTACGCTCACAACGAGCAAGATTAGGCTGAAGTCCAGGCTGAGACTGATTGCTATTGGCTGACAGCTGTTCTTGTCATCAGCGCAACCGCATGGCTTCGAGCAAGAGTTCACGAGTGGAGGACTTCACAAGTCCTTTGGCCCGGCGGTAGAACGACTGATACGTTTCCTTCCCTTGGAGCACTTCATAGTACAGTTGAATCACCTCTCGGTAAGGATTCAACAACCGGTGACAGAGGCGCGGGAACGTATAGACAATATCTGCGAGACGCGCGCAAATCCGAAACTCCGGATACAATTCCCGTCTGATCGCCAACTCATACTCCGATAAGCTTTTGCTCCGATCATGCAACTGATCGAGAACCGCAGCTGCAGCCATCTGACCGGAACGCACCGCGTAATAAATGCCCTCTCCGAACAGCGGATCGACGAGATGCGCGGCATCGCCCACCAGCAACGTTCGGCCATTGACGAGCTCCCCAGGCTCCTGTTGCCGGTGAGGTTCCGTTCGGTTGCTGAATAACGGCAGCGGATGGCCGAACGGCTTCGGCACATTCAAACTTGCTAAAATATTTTCCCTATGGACAAAGCGATCGAAGGTATTCTTGAGACTCGCTGGTTTGCTCTGAAATTCACCCACACCGACCGACAACCGCCCCTGCTTGGGAAAAATCCACGCGTATCCCATCGAACCGGCCCCGATGTCGATGAAGGCATTGCTCTGAACCGGATCGTGTGGTCTCCTCCCGATCTCAACCTCACTTTCCAACGTCGGTATGCAACGCAACCGGCGGCCGGGGAAAAGTTGCCGGGCAGCCTGGCTATTGGCGCCATCAGCGCCGATCAAGACCTGCGCGTGATAACACCCCAGATCGGTCATGATCTCAACACCATCCGGCATGTGACGGAACGATCGAGCCAGCTCCCCTTCATGAATGTCCGTACCGGCCCGTTGAGCCTGCTGGACGAGGTGATGATCGAACCGGTCGCGCATGACCATGTAGGCGATCGGACCAGACGATTCGATCAAGATAGAATCCTTCCCCTGATACGAAAACTGAATGCCGGAAATGGTCTGCTCGACGACGGACTTGAACTCCGGGTCAAGAAGTTGCTCGATCCGGACCGACAGCCCTCCGCCGCAGACTTTGTAACGAGGATGGGTGTGCTTGTCGATGGCGAGGATGGACAGGCCGGCACGGCTCAACTCATAGGCTGCAGTGGCGCCGGCCGGCCCCAGGCCGACAACCACGGCATCGTAGGCTTTGCTATCTGGTTGCGTGGGCATGGGAAGGGAACGAAGTCGAAGGGCTAAAAGGAACATTCAATGCGTAATGTTCGATGTTCGATTGAACATTCAACATGAAACATTGTGCATTATGATTATTGGCCAAGATACCAGCCAATCCCATGCTGCTCCAAAAAGCTGGTAATCATTGTAAGCGTATTGGCGTAAATCATGACGCCCACGGCGATCAGCAGCACTCCACTCACAGTAGAGACGCCCCACAGATACACACGCGCCTGCTTGAAATAGGTGAGAAACCGGTCCACCCCCAAAGCCGTAAGAAGCAGCGGCAAGCCCAAACCCAACGAATAGCTCATGAGCAACAGCACTCCGTTCAGCATCGAGTCGGTCGTGCTGGCATATAGTAAAATCGTCCCGAGCACCGGCCCGACACATGGCGTCCACCCGGCGGCAAACGCCACGCCGATCAAAAACGATCCCACATAGCCAACCGGTCGATTCCTGAATTGGAAACGATGCTCCATTTTTAGAAAATTAATGTTCAGTATCCCCAATAAATAGAGGCCGAAGATGATGATCAGCACCCCGCCGATTCGTCGAATAGATTCCTGATAGGTCACAAAAATCTGTCCGACGAAACTGGCCGACGCGCCGAACGACACAAAGACGGCTGAAAATCCACCGATAAACAAGAGGGCATTGACGACGATAGACTTCTTAAACTTCGACCGCACCGTCGAATCGGTGAGCTGTTCGATGGACAACCCGGTGATATACGAAATGTAGGAGGGTACGAGCGGAAGCACGCAGGGCGAAACGAACGACAACAACCCGGCCGAAAAGGCCGCCACGAGAGAGATATTCGTGACCGATTGCGACATGGGCTACGATTTCATCAACATCTGCACTAACTGCTGCGCTTCGGACGCTCCCCAGTCGCGCGCACCGAAAATCTGGTGGCGGACAACCCCCTGCCGATCGACCATAAACGTCATGGGAAGGCTCCGTGCGCCATAGGTCAATCCTACACGATAGTCGGTATCGTGAAGGATGGGAAACGTCAAGCGGTTCTCTTGCTGAAACGGCCTGGTGATTGCGGGGCCTTGCACATCTGTGGAAACAGCAAGAATCTCAAAATCTTTCCGCGAAAACGCCTGATAGAGCTGCTCCATCGCCGGCATCTCCACCCGGCAGGGACCGCACCAGGTGGCCCAAAAATTCAACAGCACGACTTTGCCACGCAAGTCTGAAAGCGTCACGAGACGGCCATGCAGGTCTCGGAGTTGGAAGTTCGGCGCCGGCTCGCCCAGCTTGACCACCTTGCGTTCAGCAACCGGCAGGATATTCTGTGCCGCCACATCACCTATCACACCCATCGCACCCGCCAGGAAGACGACCATTCCAGCAATCGCCGGCCTCATCGTCTCTCTCTCGCTTCGCTGAGGGAAAACATCATCGGCTTGATCGCAGCAAGACGCTCGACCAGCGCACGCGAACATTCATTCCACCCCAGGCCCGGACTGGACGGCCGTGAGACAGCCTTACGAAGAATCGCATCTTGGTTGCCCTTCATATCAACGTCTCCCTCTCTCTGCTACATCACAAAGATCACCCCTCAGATCTTCGAACAGAGCGCGTTGGCGTGAGGAACGTGTATCGGAGGAAGGCGATAGTCAGTCCCACGGGGCTTGGGAGAACTTGAGTAGATCCACACTACTGCGCTCATCTTACAAGTGCCTGAAAAGGGGAGTCAAGCAAGCCGGGGCACCGGTAGTCGATCGATATTCTCCCATCGGGGGGTAGGCCGAATACCATTGAGGGAATGGACATTAGCAGACCCATTCAGATAGTATCGCACGGATTCGGCCTTTTACCCGACTACCGATCACCTGAACCCAGAGGGGCTAATGCGACATAATTACCTGTTTACATCCGAGTCTGTCACGGAAGGACATCCGGATAAAATTGCCGACCAGATCTCCGACGGAATCCTCGACGCGATGATTGCCCAGGACAAACAATCCCGGGTGGCCTGCGAGACGATTCTGACGACCGGAATCGCCTTCGTCGCCGGAGAGATTTCCACCAAGGCCTACGTCGAGATTCCGGACATCATCCGAGACGTCATTAAAGATGTCGGCTACACAGACGCTTCCTGGGGATTTGACTACCACACCTGTTCCGTCCTCACCGCCATCCACCAACAGTCAGGCGATATCTCCATGGGGGTAGATTCCGGCGGCGCCGGCGACCAGGGACTGATGTTCGGCTATGCCAGCAATGAAACAGCCGAACTCATGCCGATGCCGATCGTGCTTGCGCATCGGCTCACCAAACGGCTGGCGGAAGTCAGGAAAAAGAACATCCTGCCCTGGGTCCGTCCCGATGGAAAATCCCAAGTGACCGTGGAGTATCGGGACGGCAAACCCGTACGGATCGACACCATCGTCGTCTCCACGCAGCATAGCCCGAACGTGACGAACAAGCAGATCGAACGCGACATCATGGAGAAGGTCATCAAGCCCATGATGCCGAAAGGGCTGTACGACCCGGCGAGCGTGAAACACCACATCAATCCCACCGGCCGCTTCGTGGTCGGCGGCCCGATGGGCGACACCGGATTGACAGGCCGCAAGATCATCGTCGACACCTATGGCGGCCATGGCAGCCATGGAGGCGGGGCCTTCTCCGGCAAAGATCCCACAAAGGTAGACCGGTCGGCGTCGTATATGGCCCGGCACATCGCGAAGAACATCGTCGCTGCCGGGTTGGCCCAAAAGTGCGAAGTACAGCTCGCCTATGCGATCGGCGTGGCCGAGCCCGTGACACCGCGCGGCATCATCGACTACCTCAAGCTTCGCCGGCCGATCTTTAGAAAGACTGCATCGTACGGACACTTCGGCCGGAATGAACCGGAGTTCACTTGGGAAAAGACCAATAAGGCCAAAATTTTGCGCAAAGACGCAGGGCTGTAATTTAGAGCGGATCAATCACACGGGGGGGGGCGGATTGAAAAGTCCGTCCCCCTCTTACTGACTGCTCATCACCAATCATTCATCACTGTACTGGAGGTTTCTGTGGAATACGATGTGAAGGATCTCTCGTTAGCAGACCAGGGCAAACTCAAGATCGAATGGGCGGAAGCCACCATGCCGGTGCTGCGGCTGATCAAGAAACGGTTTCAGCGGGAGAAGCCGTTCGCAGGGCTTCGCGTCACAGCCTGCCTACACGTGACAACCGAAACCGCCAATCTGATGAAAACGCTCCAAGCCGGCGGAGCCGATGTTCGGCTCTGCGCCTCCAATCCGCTGAGCACGCAGGATGAGATCGCGTCGGCGCTTGTCAAGCATGACGGCATTCCAACCTTCGCGATTAAAGGCGAAGACAACAAGACCTACTATCAGCACATCCAATCGGCGATCGGCCACAAGCCGCAGATCACGATGGATGACGGGGCCGATGTCGTTTCGCTGATCCATTCCAAGCGCAAAGACTTGCTGAAACACGTAATCGGCGGCACGGAAGAGACCACCACCGGCGTCATCCGGCTTCGGAGCATGGCCGAAAAGAAAGTCCTGAAGTTCCCGGTGATCTCTGTGAACGACGCCGACACCAAGCACCTGTTCGACAACCGTTACGGCACCGGCCAGAGCACGATCGACGGCATCATCCGCGCGACGAACCGATTGATCTGCGGCACCAGCTTTGTGGTCGCCGGCTATGGCTGGTGCGGGCGTGGGATTGCGATGCGGGCCAAGGGTATGGGCGCCGACGTCATCGTCACCGAAATCGATCCGGTCAAGGCGATTGAAGCGGTCATGGACGGCTTCCGCGTCATGCCGATGGAACAGGCCGCGCTCATTGGAGATTTCTTCGTCACGGTCACCGGCAACCTCAAGGTTATCCGCGGTGAACATTTCGCCGCGATGAAAGAGGGGGCCATCGTCTGTAACTCAGGTCACTTCAATGTCGAGCTGGATATTCCAGCGTTGGAGAAATTGAGCCGGAAGAAGCAGCTCATCAGACCGGGCGTCGAGCAATTCAGTCTGAAGAACGGTCGGCGAGTCAGTCTGCTCGGTGAGGGACGTCTCGTGAATCTGGCCACGGCCGAGGGCCATCCCTCCAGCGTCATGGATATGAGCTTCGCCAACCAGGCGCTCGGCGCGGAGTATCTGGTGAAGAATTACAAGAAGCTGGAAAAGAAAGTCTATCCCGTCCCGCCGGTCATTGACAAGGAAATCGCCCGCCTCAAACTCGCCGGCATGGGGATGAAGATCGATACGCTGACGAAGGAGCAGGTGAAGTATCTTGCATCCTGGGAGATGGGGACATAGGAGCAGGAGCAGTGAAGTACGATTGCACTGTATCCAGCCAGGCAAGCCAATTCAAAATGCGTTTATCGAGCGCTTCAACGGTACGTTTCGCGATGCGCGTCTGAACGAGTGCTGGTTCTCACGTTGCAGGACGCCTAGGTCATGATTGAAGCCTGGCGGCGAGAATATCATTAGAGCATACTGATGACATCAGCCAACATGCATGTTGGTGAGCGAGACCGCGGGAAGTAGCGGAGTCGCCGTCAAGAGGTGTGTAAATGCGGTTCAGGCGGCGGTCCTCTCCGGCTGATGATTCACAGTGCTCTCTAGGCCTCCTGGCTTTGTCATCACCCCATCTTTGAACGTCACGCCCGAGACCACCAGCGGCAACAGCTCCGGAGCATTCAGCTTTCGCCACGACTTCTCGGCGACCTGGAGCATCTTCCAAATGATCGCCTGGGCTCCCTCCACGCGTTTATAGCGACGGGAGGCATCCGTGCGGAGCCGCACCGAGGCAAAGGGCGACTCCACGATGTTCGTCGTGCGGAGATGTCGCCAATGCTCCTGCGGAAATGCATAGAACGTCACCATTCGCTGCCAGTCCCGCAGCAGCGTGTCGACCGCTTTTCCCTCCGTCCTCCGGTACGCCCGCACGAATTCGTCCCGCCGCCGCTCGCATTCGGTCCGTGTCTCCGCGTACGGCATCGCTTTCAGCAGCTCGCCCGCCTTCGGCTGAGCCTTCTTCGGCAGCGCGTCGAGGACATTGGTGATCTTGTGATTCCAGCACCGTTGCTCCTCACCGGACGGATGGATCTCGCCCAAGGCCGCCCACAAGCCGAGGTGCCCATCGGCCACAGTGAGCCGCGGGAACGTGAGCCCGTGGTTCTTGAGATCGCGCAGGAGCTTGAGCCAGCTCTCCTTGCTCTCGCGCTCGCC
>CAZVEZ010000082.1:0-10816 GCA_964626135.1 uncultured Nitrospira sp. | reverse complement strand
GTCATTGTGCTGGTGATCGATGGACTCGGTGTCGGATCTCTGCCCGACGCAAAAGAATACGGCGATGCCGAGTCCAACACCTTGTCCCATCTGGCCGATGCCGTCGGGGGACTCAGCCTTCCTACGCTGGAAGCGCTCGGGCTCGGCCATATCACGGGGATCAAAGGTGTGCGGGCGATGTGGCAGCCTGAAGGGTGTTTCGGCCGTCTGGGATTTCTCTCACAGGGTGTGGATTCCATGGTCGGCTATTGGGAAATGGCAGGCCATCTCACGGACGTGACGGGATCGTTGTATCCCGAGGGGTTTCCTCCCGACATAGTCACGATTCTTGAACAGGTCTTTGGCCGTAAGGTGATTGGCAACCGCCGCGCATCGGGAACGGACATACTGCGCGAGTGCGAGGCCGAACATCTGTCGTCGGGCGCGGTGGTCGTCTGGACGGATGGACGGCGGACGTGCCATGTGGCGGCGCACGATCGAGCGATGCGCCGGGACGAGTTCTTTCAACGCTGCCGGGACGCAAGAAAATTACTCAGAGACCCCTGGGGAATCTGGCGTGTGTCAGCCCATCCTCTCATGGGTGAGGCCGGCGCAGTACAGTTTGATCCGCAACCCCGTGAGTTCGTGCTTGAACCTCCTGGGCCGACCATCTTCGATGTGCTCAATCGAGCGAGTCAGATCCTGGTCGGGGTGGGGAACGTCAGCGATCTCTTCAGTGGACGCGGGCTTACGAGTTCTCTTCCCGTTGGGCACTGGGCGGCGCTGCTGACTGAAGTCACGAAGATGTTGCGAAAAGTACCCCGCGGACTGATTTTTGTCGGGCTTGATGTCCTGGAATCTGACACGGCGCAGTCGGCCACGGCCCTCCAGGATTTTGATCGGCAGCTTCCCGAGTTGCTGGAACAGCTTCGTCCAAACGACCTGCTTGTTCTGACAGGCAATCATGGGCGAGATCTCACAAGAGCGGGTCAATTCTCTACACGGGAGTATGTTCCCCTCTTGGCCACAGGACCGAAGCTGGCACAGGGGGTCGATCTCGGCGTCAGAGCGTCAGCTGCCGATCTGGGGCATACCATTGTGGAGGCGCTGCTGGGGGATCAATTTCCTGTGGGTGAGAGTTTTCTCGATGCGCTCCGTGCGGGATAGTGATGGGGACGTAAGGCGTGAGTGGTAAGGGGTAAGTAGTGGGATGAGACGGGTGAGATGTGAAAGGTGAAGAGTATGCTGGTCACCGATGTCCTATGAACGCAAACTGAAGGAACTGCAGATCGAGTTGCCCTCCCCGCCGCAACCGTTGGCGACGTATGTTCCAGCAGTCCAAGCTGGAGATCTTTTATTCTTGTCCGGTGTCCTTCCCATGCGTGACGGGCAGCTGGCCTTCTCAGGTAAGCTTGGGCGCGACCTGACGATCGAGCAGGGGACGGAAGCGGCCAGGCTTGCGCTCCTGAATGCCCTGGCGATTGCCAGGCAGGCACTTGGGACGTTGGACCGGATTGTTCGTGTGGTAAAGGTTGTCGGGCATGTGGCGTCGGCGGAAGGGTTCGTGCAGCAGCCTCAAGTCCTCAACGGTGCCTCGAATCTTCTCGTTGAGATCTTTGGAGAATCCGGCCGTCATGCGCGAGTTGCGGTAGGCGCTGCAGAGTTGCCTCGCGGTGCTTCCGTTGAAATCGAAGTGACTTTTTCCGTTTCCTAATTCGTTTCTCGAACCGGCTCAGAACGCTGATCGTGGGCGGCTCGCCTGATTGACTCTCGAAAAACCCGCTTGCTATAGTCGGTTGGTCTGGTTTATTTGGTTTGTCTCGTTTGTTTGGTTGAATGGAATCAATCAGATGAACCAGGCAAACCAGATAGACCAACCAACCAGATGAGCCAAATCAACCGGACAAACAAAACAAACCAGATGATGAATGCGTTCTCGATTGGTGTGTGTACGATGACATTGTGGATCGGCCTGAGCGCCGGTGTGTGTGCGGCTGCTCCATCTGCGATCGAGTTGCATCCGGCAACGGCGGTTCCTGGCGCCACTGTCTCGATCGGAGGGCAGGGGTTCGGCGCATTTCGATCCGTGCAAGTGAATCGTGTGACGGTCGGTGGCGTTCCTGCGTTGATTCAGCGATGGGAATCCGACCTGATCGAGGTAAAGGTGCCCTTTCAGGCTCAATCCGGTCCGGTTGTGGTCATGGCCGGGAAGAAGAAGATGGTTGCAGGGACGTTGACGGTGGTTCAGCCGGCGATTACCGCTGTGACACCGCCGGAAATCGAACCGGGCCAAACCGTACAGATCGCCGGCATGCATTTCGGTGTCACGGCCGGGCCTCGTGATCCCAATACCATGTTTGGAGTCAATGATGTGATGATCGGTGGGGTGGTCATCAGGCCGCGTCGCTGGAAAGACGATCTTATCGAAGTCGAAGTTCCGGCGAACGCCGCATCGGGCGAGGTGGTCGTTCGATTGGCCTCGTCGGACCCTTTACCGGATGGGTCTTGTTGCGCTCCGGTCCAGTATGCCGTGAGCAATGCCGTTCCTCTGAAGCTGGTTCCAAGTGTTCGCGTCGATCCCGTCAGTGGGCCGGTCGGGACGAAGGTGGTCCTGTTCGGTCAGGGGTTCGGCATCGCGAAGGGAACCGGTGACAAGGTGACATTCGGCGGGCATCTCGCCACGGTCGCCCAATGGTCCGATCACGCGATCGTCGTGCACCTTCCGATGGATGCGGAGACGGGACCCATCGTGCTGACTCTGCAGGGGCGCGAGCGAACGGTCGGGATCTTTACTGTTTACGCACCGAAAGTACTCGCCTTGACGCCTCCTGCCGCTCCGATCGGGACCTTGCTCAGAATCAGCGGTGAACATTTCGGATTCTATTCGGAAAGTGGAGCGAGCCTCTACGCCTTTACCGATTTCAATACGGGAGAGAATCGAGTCGAAATCGGCGGGGTTCGCGCAGTCATCTATCGCTGGCAGGATGACCGCATCGATGTCTGGGTGCCCTTCAGCGCGAAGAGCGGACCGGTCGTAGTATATCGGGGCGCGACGAAGCCCAACCCCGACGGTTCTTGTTGTGCGACGAAAGACCTTCTGAAAACCGACGCGGGGGTCTTTACGCTCGTGACGCCGAAGATCGACTCGTATAGTCCGCAATCAGGCGGACTCGATGAGCTGGTGACCATCAAAGGATCCGGGTTCGGTTCTTTTTTGAAAACCGCCGAACATGCCGATTTAAGCCTCAACCAGAGGGCCTATAAACGGCGGGAGGATATTGAGTTGAGCGAAAACGTTTCGCGGACAGAAGTCCTGTTCGGCAACGTTGCCGCGCAGGTCGTGTCCTGGACGGATACGGAAATCGTCGCGCGGGTTCCGCACTGGAACCTGTATGGTGTGGGAAAGCGCAATGAGTTTCTCAACGATCTCGCCACCGGCACGCTGATTGTGCGACGTGGTTCTTGGGATGTGCAGACGGATGAAACCTGTTGTACTCCCAAGAAATGGCTGACGTTGGAAGCAGGGCCTTTTACCATTGAAGCCAAGGGCTTGCCAGATCCTGGTTACTTCAAAAACAACCGCAGAGACGCCGATACCAACCAGTGAGGACGGAGGGAGTAGCCAGACCGTCCTTCTTACTCGCAGAACAGAGGCTAGAATGAAGCCTGATGATCTTCTGTGCTCGCGCAACGCGCGAGCTCAGAAGGCCCTCGTTGGACGTGCGCAGTGGGAGGTCAATCTGGCCCCATTCCTAAGAGGCAACACGCGAGCTTGGAGGGAACGATATAGATCGTTCGATGCGCGCAATGAAGGCCAGTCCGGCAACTCCCGTGAGCGAGAAGGTGAGATGGCGTAGAAAATGAAGCAAGAAGTCCTCGCCAAAGCTCATGGTACGTCTCGGCCTGTCCAGCGAGTTTTTCCACAGACTGCCGGATTATGTTGGGTGTCCTCTCTGTCACGTGGCGGATGCTGTGTGACTATGGTGCTGGCGGCATTGTTGTGGGCGTCTCCCTCCTGGACTGCTGACGCTCTTCTGACGATCACCCCTCAAGTGAGCCATACGGAAGCGCTCCTGATGGGACTCTATTTCCATTCGCCTCAGCTGGGTTGGGCTGTCGGGTCAGGCGGGGCCGTTCTGAAGACGGTCGATGGCGGTAAAACGTGGAAGAAGGTTGTCAGTGGCACGACGGCGAGTCTCTCAGGTGTCTTCTTTCTCGACGAGAAGCAGGGGTGGGTCGTCGGAGCCAATGGGACGATTCGCCGCAGTCTGGACGGGGGAAATACGTGGAGTCCGCAACTCCTCGATACGCAGGTGCCGCTGTATGGTCTGTCGTTCATGTCGTCCAGTGAGGGGTGGGTGGTCGGCGGCAACGGAACCATCCTTCACACGAAGGACGGCGGAGTTCATTGGGTCGATCAATCCAGCAAGACGAGCGCCGCGCTCTACGGCGTTCACTTTCGCACTGCCAGGCACGGGACGGTGGTCGGGGCAGTGGGAACCGTGTTGATGACAGACGACGGCGGGGTGACCTGGACTCCGCAAGAGACGCAGGGAGCGGTCACGCTATTCGATGTGCATTTTTCCGATATATCGACCGGATGGACGGTGGGAAACGCCGGCGCCATCTTTCACACGACCGACGGCGGGAATCACTGGACCGATCGGACCTTACCCTGCACCGGCGCCTGTACGAAACTGACGGACCTCTTGAGAGTGCGCTTTACTGACCCTCAGACCGGATGGATTGTGGGGGAACGAGGCATGGTGTATCGGACTAGCGATAGCGGGTTTACCTGGATAGAGCAGGGTTCGATTGCGAAGGCCTCGTTGTTCGGCCTCTCGTTTCCCACTGGAATGGAGGGCTGGGCCAGCGGAGAAAAAGGCACGATCGTTCATCTGGCTGTGGGTCGCTGACTGCAAAGGCGTGAATCGTTATTCGTTATCTGTGCGAGGCTCGCGAGACATGCGGGAAAAGCGAGACGGTTCGGAGGTGTCATCTTCGCGAGTCGCGCCAGCCGCGCGCGTCTAGCTTGTCTCGCTTGTAATCTCATCGAGTCTCGATTGGAGAATGCTGAGTGCGGCGATTGCCGCGGTTTCGGCCCGTAGGATTCGTGGTCCGAGGGTGAGCGGATGGAAACCTTGCTCCAGTGCAAGACGTTGCTCGTCCGGTGCCCATCCTCCTTCCGGTCCTATCAATAAAATAATCGGATGCTGGCGGTCCAATGGCAACGAGATCGCTGCGAGCGAAGGGCCGTTGGACCGTTCCGCGAGCATGCCCTTCAGAGGAGCTGAGGCATATTCCCGACAGACTTCCGCAAGGCTTGCCGGGTCTGCGACGACGGGAATGCTCCATCGTTCCGACTGTTGTGCTGCGTCACGCGCGATACGATTCCACCTGGAGCGCTGATGTTCGAGCCGTTCCGGGTTGGGTTTGACGACGCTGTGCGCGCTGTGAATGGGTGCGATGGCCGCGACCCCAAGTTCTGTGGCCTTCTGAATGACCCAATCCATCTTGTCGCCTTTGATCAGCGCTTGTCCGAGCACGATGGGAGAGGTCCCGCATGCCGGCTCGGTCTGTTGGCCGACGATACGGCTATCGATGGCCTGTGATGTGACGTGGGTGACTTCCACATGATACCGGATTCCGCATCCATCATTCAGAGTGAGGGCGTCTCCCGAATGCAAGCGGAGACTATTGCGAAGATGATGAAGGAGATCGCCGGTGATGCGTATCGTGGGGGGTGTGACCGCGTCAGGAGAGACAAAGAACGTGGGCATAGTGTAGTCCAGGTAAGGCGGAAGGCTTTTAGACTGAAGGAGGAATCTGGACCGTCAGTCTCAGCGCTTTCAGTCTGCCTCGACCTCGGCTTATCCTGTTCGCCGGCGCTATTCGAAGAAGGTCTTCATCTTGTCGAAGAAACCATCGCCGTCTTCTTCGACCGACATGCCGCTCTCTTTGGCGAATTCTTTGAGCAGTTCTTTCTGACGCGCGGTCAGTTTTGTGGGAGTCTGGATTTTAATGACAAATAATTGATCGCCGGTATTGTGGTTCTTGAGATTGGGAACGCCCAGGCCTTTGATGCGCAGAGTCTTATCCTGTTGCGTGCCGGCTGGAATTTTAATGATCGTGCTGCCTTTCAGCGTGGGAACCTCGATCTTTCCGCCGAGTATGGCCGTCACAAATTGAATCGGGACGTCGCAGAGGATGTCCTGGCCCTGGCGCTGAAAGATCGGGTGCGGCTTGACGGTAATCGCCACATAGAGATCGCCCGGTGGACCTGAGTTGACTCCGTGCTCCCCCTCGTTCGACAGGCGCAGGCGCATGCCTGATTCGATGCCGGCGGGGATGTGCACAGCGATGGTCCGCTCTCGATAGACGCGTTGACGTCCCTGGCACGCGGAACAGGGTTCTGTGACGATTCGTCCCGCCCCTTCGCATTGGCCGCAGGGACGGGTGATGCTGAAGAATCCTTGTTGGAACCGCATCTGCCCGGCCCCTTTGCAACTGGGGCACGTCTTGACTGATGCCGCGCTCTTCGCTCCGGTTCCTTTGCAGTCGGCGCACATTTCCCATCGCGGGATTTTGAGCTTGGCTTCTTTTCCGTAGACGGCTTCTTCGAAGGTCAGGTCCAGATTGTATTGGAGGTCGTTGCCGCGCGCCGCCTGACTGCCGCCTCGCTGACCCCCGAAAAAATCTTCGAAGATGTCGTTGAACGCATCGCCGAAGCCGGCTCCACCGAAACCGAAACCTTCCGAACCGCCACCCTGTTGAGTCCCGGCATGGCCGAACATGTCGTAACGTTTGCGTTTGTCCTGGTCGCTCAGCGTCTCATAGGCTTCGTTGACTTCTTTGAATTTTTCTTCCGACGCTTTCTTTTGAGCGTCTCCCGTCTGGAGATCGGGATGGTGTTGACGGGCCATCTTTCGATAGGCCTTCTTGAGCTCGTCGTCGGACGCAGTTCGGTCGACGCCTAACGTTTCATAGTAGTCTTGCTTTGCCACGGATCGATCTCTCGGGGTAATAGTGCAGCAAGACCGAGCCTCGCACATCGCCGAAGCTCGGTCTTACTGACGGTATTCTAACTTATTTCTTGTCTTTGTCTACTTCTTCGAATTCGGCATCGACGACCTTCTCATCCGTCTTAGCCTCACCGGCTCCGCCTGCGGCTCCGTTGCCTCCCGATGCGTCGGGGCCGCCGCCGGCCGCCGCGGTTGCCGAAGCTTTTTTATACATTTCCTCAGCCAACTTGTGGGACGCGGTCGTCAATGTTTGAGTTGCCGACTCGATGGCCTCGGGGTCCGTTCCCTCCATCGCCTTCTTCAGCGCGGCCACCGCATCCTGGATTTTGGTCTTGTCTTCTACGGTGATCTTGTCGCCGTGCTCACTGAGATTCTTTTCTGTCTGGTAGATCAGGGTATCGGCCTGGTTCTTGGCTTCGGCGGTCTTCCGCCGCTTCTTATCCTCGTCTGTATGGGCCTGCGCATCCTTTACCAGCTTTTCGACTTCTTCCTTGCTCAAACCGCTGGACGCCGTGATCTTGATGGACTGTTCCTTTTGTGTCGCCAGATCTTTGGCCGAGACATGCACGATGCCGTTGGCGTCGATGTCGAACGTCACTTCGACTTGCGGCATTCCGCGCGGGGCGGCAGGAATGCCCACCAGGTCGAACTGTCCGAGAAGCTTGTTGTCGTTTGCCATCTCGCGTTCGCCTTGGAAGACTCGAATGGTCACCGCCGTTTGATTGTCGGCAGCCGTCGAAAAAACCTGGCTCTTTTTCGTCGGGACGGTCGTGTTCCGCTCGATCAACTTGGTGAAGACACCGCCGAGTGTTTCGATGCCCAGCGAGAGCGGCGTCACGTCGAGGAGCAGCACGTCCTTCACTTCGCCCTTGAGCACGCCGCCTTGAATGGCGGCGCCGATTGCCACGACTTCGTCGGGATTCACACCCCGGTGCGGTTCTTTTCCAAAGAACTCTTTGACGGCTTGAATGACTTTGGGCATGCGCGTCATGCCGCCGACGAGGACGACTTCCTTGATGTCGCCTGCGGATACCCCGGCGTCGGCGAGAGCCTTTTTGCAGGGCTCGATCGATCGTTTGACCAGGTCTTCGACCAACTGCTCCAGTTTTGCGCGAGTCAATTTCGTGACCAAGTGTTTCGGCCCGTTGGCGTCCGCGGTGACGAAGGGGAGATTGATCTCGGTTTCCTGTGACGAGGAGAGCTCGATCTTGGCGCGTTCCGACGCTTCCTTCAGGCGTTGGAGGGCCATCCGGTCCTTCCGAAGATCGATGCCTTGATCCTTCTTGAACTCATCGACCAGCCAGTCCATGACGCGCTGATCGAAGTCGTCACCGCCGAGGTAGGTGTCGCCGTTAGTCGACTTGACTTCGAAGACGCCGTCACCGATCTCCAGGATGGAGACATCGAATGTTCCACCGCCCAGGTCGTAGACGACGATCCGTTCGTCCTTTTTCTTGTCCAGACCGTAGGCGAGGGACGCGGCCGTCGGTTCGTTAATGATCCGGAGGACGTTCAAGCCTGCGATCTGCCCCGCATCCTTGGTGGCTTGGCGCTGGCTGTCGTCGAAGTAAGCCGGAACGGTGATGACCGCTTCGGTGACTTTCTCGCCGAGATAGTCCTCCGCGGTCTGCCGCATCTTTTGCAGAATCATGGCGGAGATTTCCGGCGGGCTATACCGTTTGCCGCGCAATTCGACGTGCGCATCGCCGTTGTCTCCTTCGGAAATCTTGTAGGGCAGCCGCTTGGCTGCGTCCGTCACTTGCTGGCTGCGGAACTTGCGTCCCATCAGGCGTTTCACCGAGAAAATCGTGTTTTCCGGATTCGTAATCGCCTGTCGCTTTGCGATTTGCCCGACGAGGCGTTCGCCTTTCTCCGTAATGGCGACGACGGACGGTGTCGTGCGCGCCCCTTCCGCGTTTGCGATGACAATCGGTTCGCCGCCGCTCATGATGGAAACGCAGGAGTTTGTGGTTCCAAGGTCGATGCCGATCACTTTGCCCATGTGCGTACTCCTCCCTTAACTAGGTCTGTCCTTAAAATGTTGTTACGATGAACTCTTTGTGTCGTCTGTTCCTGATGCGCCGTTGGCCTGTCCCGTCGATACACTCACCATGGCTGCCCGCAAGATACGATCATGCAAGAGGTATCCACGCTGAAATTCGTCCACGACATGCCGCTCCGGAATCTTTTCGGACGGGACGGAGGTCACGGCTTGATGTTTTGCGGGATCGAACGGTTGGCCGGCCGTCTCCACGGGACTAACGTGAAATCTCGTCAAGGCTCCCGTCAACTGCTTGAGGGTGAGATCTACTCCTTGAATGAGGACGTCGCTGCTCCCGCCGTTGCGAGAGGCCTTGATGGCCCGTTCGAGATTATCGACGACAGGTAAGAGCTCTTTCAGCAAGTGTTCATTGCCGAACCGGATCTGATCGCGTTGGTCCCGCTGAGTCAACCGCTTATAGTTATCGAACTCGGCGGCGAGCCGGAGGTATTTGTCGTTCAGGCTCTTGACCTCTTCGGCTTTCGCTGCCAGAGCCTGTTGAAGTTTTTCGACCAGGCTGTCCTCTTCTGTGCCTGAAGAGACGCCCTCCGATAGTGGGTCCAAGTCGTCGATTGTATTCGCGTTCTGGTGTTCATCAGTCATGCAAGACTCCTTTATTCGTCGAAAGATAGCCATAGGGGCCATAAAGTCAACCGGGCTAGAAAAATTAATTACTTGTGGAAGGGGCGCGCGACAAGCGAGAGGGGCGAGACGTGCGAGAAAGGTTCATCCGGTACGTTTTGTTCAACCAACCAAATAAACCAAACGGACCATATACACAAGCCGGCCGTTAGGAGTTACCGCGGGCTCGTCGGTAGAGGAGTTCAAGACCTTCTAGGGTCAGAAGCGGTTCGATTTTTTGAATGGAACTG
This sequence comes from uncultured Nitrospira sp., assembly GCA_964626135.1. Taxonomy (GTDB): domain Bacteria; phylum Nitrospirota; class Nitrospiria; order Nitrospirales; family Nitrospiraceae; genus Palsa-1315. The sequence goes on along the minus strand of CAZVEZ010000082.1, from coordinate 902 downwards.
ATTTCAGTTGCCAGGATGGAACTGAGTCCTCCGGTGCCGATAACGTAGACCATGCGGCCGAGTTCCCGTTCCATTCGTCGGACCACTGTGTCGACCAGTCCTGCGTATCCGAACACGAGGCCGGCTTGAATACTCCCGGCGGTGTCAGTGCCGATGACAGTCTTCGGACGGATCAATTCCACCTTGGCCAGTTTGGCTGCTCGAGTGAAGAGGGCTTCCGCAGAGATTCCGAGTCCGGGGGCAATCACACCTCCGAGGTAATGACCCTCAGCCGTGATGGCGCAAAAGGTTGTGGCGGTGCCGAAGTCGACGACGATAAGATCGCGGCGATATTTATGATAAGCAGCTGCGGCATTGACCAGCCGGTCGCTGCCGATTTCTTTCGGGTTGGCGTAACGAAGTGTAAGCCCCGTGTCCGTATCCGAGGTGACGATCATAGGATGCTGATGGAAATATTGTTCGAGCATGTCCTCGACGGTTCCGGTCAGCGCAGGCACGACACTGGAGATGATGGCGCCGGAGAGACGTTGAGAAGGAATCCCCGCTGCCGTGAGGAGATTGGCAAAGAGGATGCCGTACTCGTCTGAGGTTTTTTTTACGTCCGTGGCCAATCGCCAATGGGCGGCCAACGTGTGGCCGTCATAGACGCCCCAGACGATATTGGTATTGCCGATATCGATGACGAGAAGCATGGCGCTATTCTAACCGTCTGCCGGTAACTTTGGCTAGGTTCGGAGATGGATGATGTCCGCCACGCGCAAATGCTGCACGTCCGGGGGGCGGCCGTCGGCAGGAACAGGGCGTTGGATAACTCGGAGCGCGCCGTCTTGCTCAATGGTTTCGGCTAGCCCTATAAATTCTTTGCCGTCGGTGAGTATGGCTTTGACGGTCTTTCCAATCGT
>CAZVEZ010000081.1:3920-10876 GCA_964626135.1 uncultured Nitrospira sp. | reverse complement strand
TCTCTCCTTCACAATCGCCTCAGGAAAGAATCCTGCCGGTTCTTTGCGTACGCTGCGTAACATTGCCGACGGTGAAAAGACCGTCGTGGGACTGGGCCAATCACTGGTGCGCGCCCTCGACCGGGAAGTTCCAGGGCTTGACGTATTTCCCAGCTATGCCGCTCCCGGCCTCGACGTGCCTTCGACCCCGGCATCGTTATGGTGCTGGCTGCGGGGAGATGATCGTGGTGAACTCATCCATCGTACACGCGCGATCGCCCGGAGCGTCGCCCCCGTCCTACAATTGCAGCACACGATCGACGGCTTCCGGTATAAATCCGGGTTCGACCTTTCCGGCTATGAGGACGGGACTGAGAATCCGAAGGGCGCAGCCGCGGTCAAGGCCGCCGTGGTTGCCGGCCATGGAGCCGGTCTCGACGGAGGGAGTTTCGTCGCGGTTCAGCAATGGATTCATCACCTGGACGTCTTCGAGGCCATGACGGCTCACAAACAGGATCACACGATCGGCCGCCGGAAACGCGACAACAAAGAGATCGGCAACGCGCCGGCGTCCGCTCACGTCAAGCGAACCGCGCAGGAAAGCTTCGATCCCGCCGCATTCATCGTGAGGCGGTCCATGCCGTGGGCCGACGCGCAGCAGGCCGGCCTGGTGTTCGTGGCGTTCGGAAACTCCTTCGACGCGTTCGACGCGCTCCTGCGCAGAATGATCGGCGCCGAAGACGGCGTCGTCGATGCATTGTTCACGTTTACACGCCCTATTTCGGGGAGTTATTTTTGGTGCCCTCCTATGAAGAACGGTCATCTCGACTTACGGGCAGTCGGCGTATGATAACGAATAGGAAGACGGGATAGCGTCCGTGCATCTATTCTGAGGCGAAACATGCAATTCGACGCAGCCCTTGCCGCGCAGGCGGCGCTTCAAGAAGCAGAAACCGATCTCGGTTCCGACTGGGATACCGCCGTGGAACTGGAAACCACCTTTTCGTCCAACGCCGGATCGACGGCGCGGGAAGCCTATGAAGGCTTGCTGTCTCTCGCCACCCGCTATCCGAACGCCCATTCCTTCCAAGCCTTTTGCATCTACATCACCTGGCAGCAGGTCACGGAAGAAACGATCGCCCGGCACTTTCAGACCGGGATGAGGCTCTCTGAATCCTATTTGGCTTCACGGGAAGGAAAGAACCAGCAGCACATCGACTACGTGACCGAACTCCTGGAATCATTTCGCGCAGGACTTGGCTTAGACGAGGAAGACGAGATTCAGGTCGAATTCAGACGGGACACACCGAAGGGCGGGGACTAGCGAGAACCATGCTGAATTAGGATCTTTCTGAGGCTGTCTGCTGATTGCCGAAAACCGATGGCGGTTCCGGATCCGACTCGTCAAAGCCACAGTGCGGGCAGGGCATACAGGTCGGTCCATCACAACAGTGATAGATATATTCCCTCCCACATTTTCTGCAGTTCGTGTGAGCCATTGTTGCGCGCCGCACAGTAGCAAACTTTCCGGTTTCGCTCAAGATGCCTTGTATGTCCGACGCCGATAAACACCGCGCGCGCATTTTTCTCCACCGGGGACAACTGGCTCAGGCCAAGACTGCGTATGAACAGGCCGTCGCAGATGATCGCCTGGCCGAGGACCATCGCGCGCTTTCCGATTCACTCGGCAATCTGGGCAACGTCTGCGCCCTGTCCGGCGACCTGGATCACGCAGAAGTCTGTTATCGAGAAGTCCTCTCGATCCAACGCACGGAGCGGAATCGGCACGCCATCGCCCACACGCTGGTGAATCTCGGCAATCTTCACGTCGGCGCCGATCATCCGGAAAAAGCCCGCCCCTATTACCTGGAAGCGTTGGATCTGTTGCGCGATCTCAACGATGATCGAGCGCTCGGGATTCTCTACAACAATCTGGCGCTGCAAGAAGCTCGTCAGGGGCTGTGGGAACAGGCCATCACGTCGTTCACGCTGGCACTCGACCATCATCGGATTGTCGGAAATGAGGATGGACTGGCGGTGACCTATAGCCAACTCGGCAAGTGTTTTTTCGACCAGGGCGACCTCACCGGAGCCGAGCGCTGTCTCAACAATGCGTCGGAACATTACATCAAGCTCGGCAATGAACCGGCTGAAGCCGCGGTACTCCGACACCTGGCCACGGTGTATGAGACCCGCCGGGATCCTGTATCCGCACGGCGATGTCTTGAACGAGTGGTCTCTCTCGACCAGCGGTATGGGCTTCCTGAATTTCACACCGACTCGGCCTCCCTCGGAAGGCTGAAACAATCCGACTAACCGCTCTGTGCTCCCGACATCTCGGACAGCCTTCACCGACTGTCCAGCATTCTTTCACTTATTGCCGGATCGAATCCGACGTATTTCTGGACAGAATTTCATCCTCTGCTATCGTGTGAGCGTCATCCTGTTGCTTCAAGTCTCACCATGAAACAGCCGACAGGGTATCGACATGGAAATCACATGCCATTTCTTGCCCGGTTCCTCATCGCATCGGTTCTCTGGTCGCTCATGGTGACGACCGGCGTACATGCCGCAGAGGTCTCGCCCACGATCACCATCGGGACGCAGGAAGTCGGACTCACGGCCGGCTATCTGCTTCCTCATCGGCTTACGGCGGACCATACAACCAAGCAGAAAGGCCCGGCCTTTATGCCCTCCTGGATGATGACCATCACCGATCCGGTCGGCGACGGCTGGTATCGAGGACAGGTTTCAATCGGCGCGGAGATGGTCTATATCCAATTCCGGGAACCGTTTCTCACCCACGGTATCGGCTTCACCCCGAAAATCAAATACACCTTCGTCACGCTGAACCGAATCCGGCCCTATGCCGAATTCGCCGGAGGGCCCTTCTGGACGGATCTCGCCGGAAAGATTCCGGAAGAGTCCAGCCGGTTCAATTTCGTCCTGACCGCCGGAATCGGAATGTCGTATTTCCTGACCGATCAAGCCGCGCTCAACGTCGGCTACCGTTTCCATCATATTTCCAATGGCGGCACGAGCTACCCCAACCTTGGACTCAATGCCAGTCTCCCCTACGGTGGGTTTTCTTTCTATTTCTAAGCGAGGTCTAGACGATGCACCATTCACGACTCTTCATACACAGTCTTGCGGGTCTTACGCTCGTACTGGCGAGCGGCTGTTCTCATTGGATCGAGATTGCCGAACAGAACGGCGCGCCGGAGCCGCTAGAGACAACCGTGAGAAACGATTCGCGTGTTCCCCTGCTGCTCGAAACAATCCGCGCCACTCAGAACGGCGCCGCGCTGGCCACACCGATCGCCTTTGAACGCCAGGTTCTCGGCGCCTTCGAAGCGACAAAACTCTTTTCCCAGCATTTCCAGTCCGGCTATGCGCAACCGGCAACCAACCAGCCACACGTGAAGATTCGACTCTCAATGAATAACTCCGTGGAACCCCACGCCGGCGGTGCAGCCTGGAGTGGATTCCTCATCGGCGCCTCCATGTTCCTGCTCGCCCCAGTTGTCACGCTCGACTACGATTATGGCACCCAGATGACGCTTGAGATTGAACGCTGGGATGGCCAGACCAAGCAGTACCAGGCTTCCTCTTCCGGCTCGGCACACTATCATCTCTTCGCTGCAAGCCGGCATCTCATCGATGAGCTGAAGGGGCAAGTGGCAGAAACCTGCCTGGCACAGTTACTCGATCAAGTCATCCACGACGCCCCGTTCTATATCGCCGGTGAGCCCGTCCCATCGGAGCCCGGTATTCGCACCGTCTCTGTCGGAACGAAGTCGTCACCCCCATCCGTTCATCCCGTATCAACCAGCCCGGATCCTGCGACGCGATAACCGCTCTGCGATCCGCTTTCACGCCTCCGGCAAGAACCCCGCGATGGGTCTGGCCGTCTTGATCACGCAATGCTAATATGCAGAATATTTCCTGATCGAGAGGCCTATGGATCTTGACGCGTTCAGACAGATGGTCGCCAAAAACCCACGAGGCTTTCTCGGCCGTTTCGGGCTCGGGAATAAACTCATTCAGGAAGGCGGGCCGCTCGAAGAGATCGTCGAGCACCTGACCGTCGCCACGCAGCTGGACCCAACCCACGTCGCATCGCATCTGGCCCTGGGCCGCGCGCTGATCAAGCTGGGCAAACAGGATGAGGCGAAACAGATCCTCATTGCCGGCATCGACGCCGCGCTGTCGGGCCGATCCAGCGGTGGAGACGATCTTGTGCCGGAGTTGCAACAATTGCTGCGCACACTTGGATAAACACAGGTATACGACAAGGGGAGTCCGTTATGAATCTCGATGAGGCCAGAACTCGACTTGAATCAGCCGTGACTCAATACGGTCAGCATGCAGCCCCGGCGATCGACTTGGTCATGAGCGAAGTCCGGTCCGACTTGGGCAAGAGCGCGTTCAACGAACTGGTCGACGAATTCGATCTGGAACTCTTGTACGGGATCGCCCCGATGGAATCGGATTACTCGAGCAGCTAACCCGTGAGAGTACCCTCGCCTTGCCACTGATCTGGGCTGCGATTTCCGCACATGGGTTTGGACACGCCGCCCAGGTCGTGCCGGTCCTCAATGCCCTCAGTCGTCTCGTTCCCGATCTGCGTGTCATTCTGCGAACCACCGTTCCCGCCTCATTCTTCAAGGATCGCCTTATGATCCCCTGGGAACTCAGCGCGTCACAGCAAGATATCGGCTGTATCCAGGATGGCCCTCTGACGATCGATGTGGAGGCGACCTGGCACGAGCACGAACGATTTCACGCAACATGGAGCGACCGGGTTCAGCGTGAAGTGACCGCCATGAAGGCCGCCCGGCCGGATGTCGTTCTGGCCGATACGCCCTATCTGGCTCTCGAGGCGGGAAAGACCGCGGCAATTCCCACCGTCGCGTTGGTGAGCTTTACCTGGGACCTGATTCTCTCGAAGTACGCCGCTCCGCCATCCATAAACAAATCAGCGCTCCTTCGTTCAATTCAACAGAGCTATGCGCACGCCGACCATGCCCTGCGTATCAGCCCTGCCCCGAAGATCGATACTTTCCAACAGCTGGATACGATTGGTCCCATTGCCGAGCCGGCCTCTTCGATTCGCGACCAGCTCGCCACCGTGCTTGCGCTGGCCCCTGAGGAACGGACCGTGCTCGTCGGGTTCGGCGGCATTCCGCTGGCCTCACTCCCCTTTGCCCGTCTTGAACAATTCACCGGCTATCGGTTTCTGTTCGACGGACCAATCCTGCCGGGCAGTACTACGTTCGTATCGACCCACTCCCTGCCCTTTTCATTCAAAACATTGATCGCCTCCGTCGATATCATCATGACGAAACCCGGCTACGGCACCCTCGTTGAGTCGGTCGCGCTTCGTCAACCGGTCGTGTATGTCCGCCGATACAATTTTGCCGATGAGCCGCCGCTGGTCGAGTATCTCCATCGCTATGGACGCGGCATCGAATTGTCGATCGATGACTTTCTTCAAGGCCGATGGGAACCGGCTTTGCAGCAAGCCCTGGACATACCGCTGTCCTCTTTACCGCCGCCTCCAACCGGAGCTGCCGAGGCGGCAACATTCCTCGCGCGGCAACTCAGACACGTCAGGGCTCCGATCAACGAACGCACCGATGACCTTCGCTTGTAGGAAACACGGCCCGTGGGTTTATTCGCTCGCTTTATGATCATTCTCGTTCGGATCTGTGACCGGGCTGCGGGTTTCTTTTTCCGCGTTCAACAACTTCTCGCCGAAGTTCTCCCGGCAGTGCTGCCGCCGAATGAGCTGACGAAACTGATCCGCAACCACTATGAGGACAACTATCAGGGTGTGGCTGCGCGTCTTTCCGAGGACTCCTACAGGTGGACGTTAGAAAACTGGGAAGAACGCGTGCTCGCATGTCACAAGATCGTATCGGGAACCATCCTCGTGCTTGGAGCCGGCGTGGGCCGTGAATCCATCGCGCTGGCGCAGCGCGGGTTTCAGGTCGTGGGCCTCGATATCAACCGGGAGAGTTTATGTGTCGCTTCTCAGCAAGCCGTGGCCGGAAACGCGCATCCTCTGTTCGCACAAGCAGATTTCCTGGCTATCCCGATCGGCCTCGATCGTGTTGATTACGTCCTCATGTCCGGCATCATGTACAGTTCCATACCCGGCCGGCGGCAACGGCAAGCGTGGCTCAGAAGTCTCCGCGCATGCATGAACAAACAGGGGCTGCTGGTGCTCAATTTCCTCATTAATCGGGAAATCGAGACCAGAACGCACCGGCTCATTCACACGTTCAACCTCCGTCTTATGACGCTGCCAGGAGCCAATCGATCGTATCAATTGGGCGATACCTGCTCCCAGAACCATTTTCTCCATGCGTTCGCCGATGAAGAAGAAATCAGGTCGGAATTACGCGACGCAGGCGCCACGGTCAACCAGCTGCTCTGGCAAGAAGGATGCGCCGTGCTCTCATGGCCTTCGTAATCGAAGTTCCGCCTTGTCGAAATGGGCGTTCCGCAACCAGTTGAGCCATGTCGAGCGTTTCCCCAAAATAGCCCTAGAAGGCCCGCAAAGGATTTGCTATCCTGCCGCCACCGATGACTCCCACCTCGATCTACATCAAGCACCCGGACTACGTGCAGCGTGACGTGGCCGGCGAATGTATTCTCGTTCCCATCAGACGGACATTAGCTGAAGCCAACAGCATCTATGTATTGAACGAAACCGGGGCGGCGCTGTGGAATCGAATCGACGGCCGGCGTATGGCCCAGGATATCGTCACCGACTTCTGCGGCGAGTACGAAGTCGATCCGGACCAATTGGCCAAGGACTTCACATCGTTACTTGACGATCTCCTCTCCATCCGGGCGATCGAAGAAGTGACCGGATGACGTATGCTTGCGCAAGATAAGCTCACACACCTTCCCGAGCGCTTTCCCTACTCCTGTCAATGGGAGGTGACCTGCCGGTGCAACCTGCATTG
>CAZVEZ010000081.1:0-3820 GCA_964626135.1 uncultured Nitrospira sp. | reverse complement strand
GAGGCGCATGCGGATCGCTTCGCTGCATTACGACCCCATCGCATTGAAATCAGCCTGCATGGAACGACCCGCCAAACTTTCGAGCGCATTACCCAGGGACAGGGCTCCTACGATCGCTGCCTTCAGGCGATCGGATTCCTCCTCGACCGGCAGATCCCTCTGGTCCTCAAAAGTACGGCGATGACGCTGAATCAGCGGGAGATCCTCGACGTCAAACGATACGCCGAGTCGCTGGGGACGGCCGGGTACAAGCTCGGTGAAGAGATCCGTCCGGAACTCGACGGCGGGGCCGGCCCATTTCAGTATGCGTTGTCCGAGCCGGATCTCGCCGATCTGAATCAGCGAGATCCGGAACTCTGGAGAGACGCCCGCCGGCGTGATTCGCTAGATGCGCTTCCTTGCCTGAGCGGCATGCGCGCATTTCATATCGACGCCTATGGACGGTTGCAACTGTGCTCCGGGAATCGGCGGCAGAGTTACGATTTGCGAACAGGATCATTTAAAACGGGGTTTTTCGAAGCCCTGCCGGCCTTCGCCTGCGACTGGAAAACGTCTCAGGAACCGGCCCTCGTCCATCCCAGGATGCATCATGCCTGACAAAAGAACCATTCCGACCGTCCAGTATGGCGCCTTCAGCCGGCGAATCCACGAGCAGGCCACTGCACACCGGCGTGTCATCAAGGCGCAACTCGAACTGACCTATCGCTGCAATCTCCATTGCCGCCATTGCTATACCGATCCCTACAACAGCAGGGAATTTTTCCCGCGCGAATTGACTCTCGACGAAATCCATCGCCTGCTCGATGAGATGCAGCGACTGGGCGTCGTATGGCTCAATCTTACGGGCGGCGACATATTCATGCATCCCCATTTCTTTGAAATTTATGACGCCGCCGTTCGCAAAGGATTTCTGCTCCAGCTCTACACGAATGGCACGCTCTTTACGAAGGCCATCGTCGAGCGGCTGCGGCGGATGCCTCCCTTCACGATCGATATTTCCTGTCACTCTGTGACGGAAGAACCGTTCGATTGGTTCACCCAGGTTCCTGGATCGTTTCGCGCCTTCATCAGAGGTCTTGAAATGTTGCGCGCGGGCGGCCTGCCGTTTACGCTGAAAACGAAAGCGATGAACTGGAATAGAGACGAGATGCCGGCCATCAGGCAATTCGTGGAGTCGTTCGGGCAGGAGTTTGGCGTGACGACGTCGCTTTCCCCGCGGCTCAACGGCGATCTCTCGTCGCTCAGCTATCGGATCGCTCCGGAAGACGTTCCGGCGCTGCACGGGGATCAACCGGTAACCGAGAAGAATGAGGGACACTGCGGCGCCTCCGCCGGCTTGCGCGCCCCAGACACAGACCGTCTCTATCGCTGCGGCTGTGGAACCGACACGATTCATATCAATGCCTGGGCTGAACTCGGCGCTTGTACGCTGCAATATGAACGGCGGGTGTCGCTCCGAACGTATCCACTGGCTGACGCCGTCGACATGTTGTTCCGTGAAATCCGTGAATTACGGTACCAGGGAGAATCGCCCTGCCGCAGCTGCGAGGTCCATGCGTTTTGCGACAAGAAACCTTCGGACGCGCGATGGGAACGCGGCGCAGCCGAATCTCCCATCCCATACGATTGTGAAGTCGCGCTGGCTCGAGCGCAATCGACGCTGCGCAGGACGCTGATACACCCCCTGTCTAAGCCGCAGATGGAGGTAGAGACACGCCATGACTGAGAAAAAACCGTATAGTCAACCACAGCTCTTCCGTGTCGAGTTAAATCAGGAGCAGGCCATTCTCTCCGCTTGTAGTTTGCTGGCGATGAATCCCATGGCAGGAGGAGGAGATCTTTTGTGTAGAAGCGGCGGATGCAAGAAAGCCCGAGGAATGAGGGGAGATAGCGGCCAACGACCTTCGTGACTATGTTCCGGCAATGAGAATCGATCTTCAGATAGCAGGTTATCGCCTCAGACTGACAGAGCCCCTGAACGTCCCGTGCATTGGCTGGCCGCTCCATCCGTTCAGTGCGTTCCTGGACCTTTCCGGTCACCAACCGAACATTGAAATTTCCGTTATTCTCGTCGAGGAACTTCCAAACCTCTCGCACGGTTCACTGCGCTTCGATGCCTGCCACGGCCTCTGGCGTCTCTACGAGACTGCCGGAGGGTTGCTCTTGGAGTCTCTGGACACCCGGACACACCAGCCTTGTGCCCGCGCGCTCATTGCCGAAAACTATTCCACGGTCCGGGTATGGATGCGCGGGGAACCGAGCGGTTCGGTGTCGGGCTGGGTGCCGATGAAGATCATCAATCCACTCGTCGAAGTCTGCCTGCTGACCAAAGTCGCGAGAGAAGGCGGACTCCTGCTCCACTCAGCGGGAATTCTTTCACCCACCGGGGGATATATCTTTACGGGAGCCTCAGGCGCCGGCAAATCCACGCTGTCCGGCTTCTTCGCCGATCGTGGGTTATCGGTGCTGAGCGATGAACGGATGATTATCCGGCAAACCGGCATGGAGTTTGTCATGCACGGGACACCTTGGATCGGCAGCGGCGCCTATGCCAAGAACGAGTCGGGGCTCTTGACCGAACTGTTTTGCATCCGGCATGGGCACTCACACCACGTTGAGCACATGACTCCCAGTGCCGTGCTGTCGTGGGTGCTTCCACAATGCTTTCTTCCCCATTGGGATCGCGCCGCAATGGAGTCCACGCTGGAATTCCTCAATGACGTCATCCTGCGCGTGCCGTGCAGGAGTCTCGCCTTTGCCAAAGATCCGAGCGTGGTGGAGTATATCCAACACCGGTGCGCAACCTCTACTGCGGTGGCGTCGTGAATGTGATGCCTACCAGTGAATTCCTTGACCGGCTCTCGACCCGATCGGCGGCTTCCCGCCGGCCTGAAGGCGTGACCTTCGAGCTCACCTACGGCTGCAACCTGCGCTGCGTCCATTGCTACAACCCCACCCACCGAGCCCTGCCGCATGAACTCACCACCACCGAAGTGTGCGCGCTACTGAACCAGATTGCCGATCTTGGGGTGCTCACCGTCACCTTCACCGGAGGCGAGCCGAGTGTGCGCCCGGACATCGGTGAGATTCTTCACTACGCACGCCGGCAGGGATTGATGATTCACCTCATGACCAACGCCACGCGCATCACCACAACATTCGCCGAACTCCTCCGTGAAGTCTCTGTCAGTCAGATCAATGTCTCGATCTATGGCGCGACAGAGGCGGTCTATGAGAGGATGACCGCGGTCCCGGGATCGTATCGACAGTTTCGACAGGGCATGATCAATCTTGCCGCTGCCGCGTTGCCAGTTGTCGTCCGGATGCCTGTGACCACCATCAATTGCGAAGAGATCCAGGCCTGCCGGCAGCTGGTGGAATCTTTCCACATGAAATTCCAATATTCCCTGGAGATCATGACCACCATCACCGGCGATCCGACTCCATTACAATATCGCCTCGCCCCTGAGGAAAAAGTCCGAGTCAATCAGGAGCTGTTCCCTCATCGCGGGACGTCCGCGTCCGAAGAATCCTGTTCAGGCAACCAGTCCTTCATCGAATGCGCCTGCGGTCAGAGTCGATTTGCGATTACTCCCTATGGTGAAATGAACCTCTGCACTGCCTTTCCTATCCCTCGTTACGATCTCCGAACCGGCACGGTGAAAGAAGGATGGGACATCCTCAAACGGACCGTCGACCAGGCGCACCCGAGCGACCGCTACGAATGTCCGACCTGTGAGGTGCGGCCCCTCTGCCGCCAGGGCCGGAGCGATGCATGGCTAGAAACAGGGGACATGAGTTCGTGCCTTCCGCACTATAA
>CAZVEZ010000080.1:1790-10911 GCA_964626135.1 uncultured Nitrospira sp. | reverse complement strand
GGACGGCCTTTCTGAACAGCCTGCGATGGCTTCTGAAGGGGTCTGTGAGTATCCAGGCCTTGCCTGTCTGCTCTGCTCCAGTAGTTTGTCAACACCCTGCTAACCACCTGTCCGCGCTTCTCTCGCCACTCGCGCGCATCGCGCTGTTATTCAGGCGGCATGTTTTCGAGACTCGGCGCGCTTCCGGTATCGTTCCTCGAATAGTTGAACGAGGCTGATGACGGCTTTTTCAATTTGAACGTAGATGATCGGTCCTTCAACCAGGGCGCCGAGTCGGCCGAGTGCCTCCAATTGTCCGGCGGCCGACACCACTTCCGATGCGCAGAGGTTGCCGGCGGTCCCTTTCAGCAGATGGGCTGCCTGCTCAACGGCTCGTCGATCTCCATCGGCCAAGGCTGCGCGAATTTCCTCCAACATGGGTCGATAACGTTGGAGGAACAATTCGACCAGCTCTTCCAGTAAGGCGGCATCGCCTCCGATATTGCGCAACATTGCCGCACTGTCGAAGATGACCGGGAGGGATCCCGTGTCTTTCTCGTCCGCGCTGTATTCTGCGCGGTCGGCATGGTTGGCTTGTATCTGAATGGACGAAGAAATCCACCGGTCGAGGACCCCCTTGAGATCTTCTTTTCGCACAGGCTTCGTGAGATAGTCGTCCATACCGGCCGCGAGACAGCGCTCTCGATCTCCGCGCATCGCATTGGCCGTCAACGCGACGATCGGAATGTGGCGCGTGTCGGGACTGTCTGTCGCGGCAGACTCTCGGGCAGCCGCTTCGCGCTGGCGAATGAGCCTAGTCGTCTCGAAACCATCGATGAGGGGCATTTGGCAATCCATCAGGACGACGGCGTAGGAGTTTCGGGACAATGCCGCAAGCGCTTCTTGGCCATTTCCCACGACATCCGATTGGACACCGAGCTTTTCCAGCATGCGGACAGTGAGTTTCTGATTGATGAGATTATCTTCAGCCACCAGGACGCGCGCAGTGGACTGTGTCTCTGCGAGGGTGTGCCGCGTAATGAGCGGCGCCGGCGCAGAAAGCGGTGCGATGGTTCCTTCGTCTCCAAGCCCCTGCAGACCGAGCACGGTTCTCAAACAGTGCGCAAGTTGATCGTGGCGGGCCGGCTTCGTGAGATAAGCGACGAACCCGGCCTGGCGCGCCAGTTCCGCATGCCCACGCTGCACGAGTGAGGTGAGGATCACCAGGCGGACGAGAGACCCGGCCGGATGCGTTTTCATTTCCTTGGCGAATTGTAGTCCATCCTTACCCGGCATCAGCATATCGACGATCGCCACGTCGTATGAGACGCCGTGCTCCGCCTGCCGTTCGATCAGAGCCATGGCCGCTGCGGCATCCTGGGCTTGGTCACCGACCATGCCCCATCCCGTGACCAGGTGATGCAGAATGATCCTGTTCGATTCATTGTCGTCGACGATCAACACACGGCGTCCGGTCAATTCAGCCGACGGCACGATGGCCAGAGGAGATGTCGTTTGTTTCAGGAAACGGGCGGTAGACCAGAATGTACTGCCGCGCCCCGGTTGACTGATAACGCCGACGTTGCCTTCCATCTGTTCGACGAGTTGCTTTGAAATCGCAAGCCCGAGGCCGCTCCCTCCATATTTGCGTGATGTGGAGCTATCCGCTTGGGTAAACGGTTGAAACAATCGAGCCTGCACATCCAGAGGGATGCCGATGCCGCTATCGGTGACTTCGAATCGGACGACCACCGCATCGGCCGTATCCTTCTCAAGGAAGGCTTGAACCGTCACTTCGCCCTGTTCGGTAAACTTGATCGCATTGCCGACGAAATTCGTGAGAATCTGACGGAGCCGACCAGGGTCGCCGCGTAGGCCGGTCGGTACGGCGGCATGGACCAAGCCGGTGATTTCCAGCCCTTTGGTCTGCGCCTGTTCCGCGAATTGGCCCAGGACATCTTCCACCGTCGTGCGGAGGTTGAAGTCGATACATTCCATTTCCAGTTTGCCGGATTCGATCTTGCCGTAATCAAGAATATCGTTGATCAAGTTCAAAAGGGCCTCGCCGCACTGGCGAATGGTTTCGATATAGGACTGTTGTTCATCCGTCGGATCCGTATCCATCAAGAGGCCGGTCATTCCGATGACTCCGTTCATCGGGGTTCGCAACTCGTGGCTGACGGTTGCCAGAAACGAGGCCTTCACACGAGCGGCTTCCTGCGCCTTCTGGAGCGCGCGATCCAGCTGGCGATTGCTGTTGGACAGGTGGTCCGCCGACCGGCGCAGCTCCTCTTGGGCTGATTTGACGTCGGTCATATCGACCGCATACCCCCGGACCAATCGATGCGAGGGCACAGGGCAGAAAATCCATGAAAAACTTGCCTCAGCTAAGTGGACTTCCTCTCCACGCAGCTCTTGTCCAGACTCGAGGCAGCGTTGAACGAGTCCCGACAATTCAGCCGGACATACGGCGGGAAATCCGCCGGTCGCATAGCCGAATCGCTGCAGGAGTCGCGTCATCGCAGGATTTGCGTAGACGAGATTCGCATCGGAGTCCAACTCAATAATAGGGGACGGACTTTCTTCTGCCACGCGTGCCAAACGGTCGTAATCTTGCCGCAACTCTTTCTCTCGAGCCAGATCGCGTATCGTCAACACTCCACCGGTATCTCCATCGCCACCCAGGGGGATATAGCTCCATTCGACCGGATGTGATTCGTGTCCCTGGTTCGTCAGTGTCGTCTGCGCGGCTTGAATGGGGCGATGATGATGAAGAGACTCGTGGATGTGCGTCATGATGCTGTGACCCGGGGTCCCAGGTCGTTGCAGCCAGACTTCCTGGAGCGATCTTGATGAGCAAAAATCGGCCGAGCATCCCAGGAGGCGGGCGGCTTCTGCGTTCGCAGACACGATACGAAGCTCACGATCGAGCAGAAGCACCCCGATCGGGAGCATATCCAGAGTCGCAGGGTTCAGCCGGCTTTGGGCCATGGATGATCTTGCAACGCGCGATGCCGCCGCGCGATTTTTTGCGAGGCGTTTCATCAGGCCGCCTCTTCATGGATGCCATCAAGAAACATGGCGACGTTCACTCGTTCTTGAAGAGGATCCAGTACTTTTGTGATGGTTCGTGCCGTCGCCCCTGCGGCCTGGGCGCCAAGGTCGACGCGAATCGGCGTGATATAGGATCCTCCCTGCGGTCCCGTAATCATTTTGACAACCGGCTTGAGCCGCTGTGTGAAATTCATTCCCACGACCACGGCCTGTTCTCCCGTGTTCATTCGGACCAGGCTGCCGACGGGATATACGCCGAGACTGCCGATCATGGTTTGAATCAAATCTTTTGGGTACTGTCCCGTATCCCCAAGACGGAACAGTTGGCGTATCGCATCGTGCGGCAACATCGCCGGACGGCCTCCACGACGGCTTACCATGCCGTCGTACAGGTCGACCAGACCGACCAGCTGCGCCAAAACCGAGATGGAGTCGCCTGTGAGCTTATGCGGGAATCCGCTTCCATCGCTGCATTCATGATGTTCCGAGACAATCCTGACGATGGCGGTCCTGTCCTCGCGCGCCTCCTGTAACATCGCCAGTCCCAGCGCAGTATGTTGCTGCATCATGGCGCGCTCTTGATCCGTAAGATCATGGTTTCTACGGTACAGATTCCGCGGCAACCGGACATAGCCTATGTCGTGCAGTAATGCGCCAGCACCGAGCGATTCCAGGTCTTCTTCCGCCACTCCATAGTCATGCGCGACGATGAGGGAAAGGGTGCAGACATCGAGGGCGTGTGAGGCCAGCGTGCGATCAAACCGTTTCATCTTTTGGAACGAGAGCAGACTCAGCATCGAGGCGTCATCGTCCAACACACGCGTGAGCACATCCGTCACAACCATATGTAACGTCTCCGGCCGAGGGACAACGCCTGCTTCTAACTCTTCAAACATCCGCTCTATGGAACAGATCGCTTCTTTGTAGGTTTCTTGAGCTGCCGCGGCCAGTTCCCGCATGTTCGACGACCGGGGCGCATCGTGCTGGGTGTCAGGCGAGTGCGGCCCTGTCGTCTTCATTCCTGTGACGGAAACGTCCTCAGGAGGTATTTCTGATGAGGCGGGCTGTGCAACCTGGCTTGGTTTGGCGGCGGTGACTGTTTCCTGTGATTGTGGCGGCGATAGCGGGTCTTGCCGGACGCCGGGCGGCTGCGGTGGCGTTGTGTTCTTCTCCGTGCCGGAAGGGGGCTGAAGAACTGCGTCAGGCGGGACCGGCTGCGCCTCATGGTTCGGCTGGGTGGCGTCGGCTGCTTCCTGCGCGCTTGACGGCGGATGCGTGTCTCCTGACGGAACCGGGTCCGTGTCGAGGCCTTGGTTGATGTCGATCTTCAGCTCTCTGATGCCATGTTGCCGGAGTAAATCGATGTCTTTCGTGTGACGGATGAAACGTTTATGGAGCAGGAAGGGTGTTCGATACCACGGTTTGTCCATTCCAACAATGAACATCCCGGGTTTGAGTTGATCGATTGCAATCGTTTTTATTCGTCTCATCTAGGGCGCCTGGCAAGTGGCAGAAAAGTTATGTTGCGCGCGTGACCGGCGAGAAAATCGAGAAACACGAGACGTGAATGACGAGCGACGTAATTCTCCACGACGAACCACGATTCACGTCTTGCCATACCCGCTCGTCCTGCCTATCTCGCGCATCTGCACTGTGCTATCGGCATACATCGGGCTGAACTTGATACAAGCGAAGGAAATTCCTGCCTAATGGGCCGTATCGGCCTCCGTGGCGCAAGGCATGTCTCTCTCTTCAGGATTCTTCCTTCGACACCGATAGAGTCCATCAGGATGTATTGGTGTTCGATGGTATGGGCCCAGGTGTTTAGGCTGAAGGCTGAAGTTCCGAACACTTCAGCCTGAACCCCTTCAGCCTATCTACCTAGGGCTCACAGTGTCCGGAGGATAATGCGCACGCGAATTTCCATCAACCAGCTGAAAATCGGCATGAAGGTCGAGAAACTCGACCGTTCCTGGCTGGCCACGCCGTTCTGGCGCCATCGTTTCACGATTACCTCCGCAGAACAGATCGAACAGCTGTGCGCCAGCGGTGTTCAACAGCTCGATGTCGAGATTGACGAGACCGACCTCGACTCCGGCTCGCGCGCATCGAGCATACCGGTCGTAGTTGAACCTGCTCAGTCGATCGCCGCACCAGTGGAACTCGAGCCGTCGACCGTTCCATTTGTCGAAGAACTGCCTGCGGCGAGACAGGTCTACAGGGCCGCAAAATTGATCGTGCAACAGGCTATGGACGATGTCCGGATGGGTCGCGCGCTCAACATGGAGGCGGTGTGCAACGTCGTCGAGGACATGGTCGACAGCATCCTGCGCAGTCCGGATGCGCTCACCAGTCTGACACGCCTCAAACAGTTCGATGAGTACACGTTTTTTCATTCCGTCAATACGGCAACCCTGGCGCTGTCGGTCGGGAAACATCTCGGGTATGCGCGCGCGCCGTTGCTTCAGCTCGGAACCGGCATGCTGTTGCACGACATCGGCAAAACGCTGATCCCGATCGAGATTCTTAACAAACCGGGGCGCTACGCCGTCGATGAGTTCGAAATTATGAAACAACACGTCCTGCGCGGAACAGAGGTGCTGTCGAACACCACCGGCCTCAGCGAGGCGTTTCTCAAGCCCGCACTGGAGCATCATGAGCGCGTAGACGGGACTGGGTATCCCTTTCAACGGCCCAAAACGGACATCAGCCAGTTTGGCCTGATTGCCGCCATTGTCGATATCTATGATGCGGTGACCAGCGACCGGTGTTATCACAAAGGGAAAACGCCGCACGATACGCTTCAGATGCTCTATAAATTGGGAAATGAGGGGCATGTGGACGGCATGCTGGTTCAACAGTTCGTACAGGTTGTCGGGGTCTATCCCGTCGGGTCTTGCCTATCGCTCAATACGGGAGAGACGGCGGTCGTGAAGCAGTTCAATCACTATGCGCCGATACGACCGCTGGTCGCGCTGATTACGGACGAAGACGGGCGTCATCGATCCATTCCTCTGGATCTCGACCTCGCCGCGCAGAATGTCCAGCCGGAGCGGACGATCGTATCGATCCTGGACCCGAGCATTTTGGGGATCGACCCTCGCGCCTATCTCGATAAGGAAGCGGCCTGATGGAATCGGAGCATGCGCCGGCTCATTTGTCGATCCTCGTGGTTGGATTGCCGCTCCAGCTGGTCATCGGATCTGGTCAAGATAAAGTGAACTGTGGCTCCACATTACTGGGCTGGAAAGAGCGTGCCTGGCTGCTATGCGAATGGCCGTTTCACTTCGGGCAAGCCGTTCCCTGCGAAACAGGAACCTCCTGTCTTGTCCGTTCGATGGTGGCAGGGAAACTCGTCGCGTATCACAGTGAAGTCTGTATGACACAGATGTCTCCGCTTCCTCTCCTGTATCTTGCATTTCCAAAGAGAATCGAAGAAATCCGTCTCCGCAAGGATGCGCGTGTCGCCAGCAACGAGCCGTTGCTCATGATGCCAGGAACTCACGGACACGCGACCCTTGCCCTGCCGAATGGATCGGCGCCTATCGGTGGGCTTCTACAAGATCTCAGTCTGTCAGGGTGCCGAATCATCGTACAGAGGCCGCGCACCGGCGTGGCGTTGGGCGCTACGGTCTATTTGGAATTCGAGCTGATCGGGATCGGACACGTTGCGCAGCTTGCCGGCGTGATCAAGAACGTTGCAGAACGCGATGATGCCCTGTCTCTGGGAGTTGAGTTCCATTTTACCGGGAAAGAGTCCATCGAATACCGCGGATGGGGAGGAAATGTCCAGAAAGCCATCGAGTATTCCGTGTTGCAACGGCAAACCGATTTTGGATTCTTGACGCCGTCGTCAGAACCATGACGGAGTTGCCGGGCAGCAGGCAATTCTTGCCTGCACCGGAGGAAGATCGTTATCAGGTTTATTTGGTTTGTCTCGTTTGTTTGGCCGAACGAAACTAATCAGATGAGCCAAATCAATCCTTCTCGCTCGTCCCGCCAGTCTCGCTTGTCTCACGCAGCCACGAGTGGTCTAAGCCTTGCAGTAGTTCGCCGGCAGTTCGAGTTGTCTTGTGAATTGAAAAGAGGATCTATCGGTGCATCAAAGCTCAACACAGCCTCTGCGCCACGTCATCATGACAGGTGAGGCCGGCCTCATCGGCTCACAGGTCAGTGCCCGTTTTCTCCAGGAGAAGGAACGCGGGCAACTGCAGGCGCTCTTGGCGGCATTGCCCCGACAACCGGAAGCCACGATATGCCTGTGACTATGATGGAAAATACATTGCGAATCGCAGGCTACGTGTTCCACCAAGAATCGCATATATGGGCAAAACGCGGCTTCACCGGTATTCAGTACAGTGACGGGGACGAAACCGAGCAACGGATTGCCCGTGTCATTCATCAGGCCGTTGATCTCTCCGTTCTCTCCACAGAGCTTCGTCAGCATTGCACCGACTGGGCGTCTCTGTACCATTTAAGCGGAGCACGCGCCAATGTCATGCGTCCGTTCGAGAATCTTCTCAAGGGCGATGTCCTGGAGATCGGCGCTGGGTGCGGCGCGATCACTCGTTACCTTGGAGAATGCGGCGCCAATGTGTTGGCGCTCGAGGGAAGTCCGCGCCGTGCTGCCATAGCCAGATCACGGACCCGCGACCTTGAAACGGTCACCGTGTTGGCCGAAAACTTCGACCAGTTTCAATGCGATCACCGGTTCGATGTTATTACGCTGATCGGTGTGCTCGAGTATGCCAATGTCTTCACGTCTTCCGACAATCCTCCGCTCACGATGCTGGAGCGAGTGCGCTCGCTGCTCAAACCCGAAGGCAGGCTCATTCTTGCGATCGAAAACCAGCTGGGCTTGAAGTATTTTGCCGGTGCTCCGGAGGATCACCTTGGCCAATCTATGGTTGGAATAGAGGGTCGTTACCGCAAAAACCAACCGCAAACGTTTGGGCGCAAAGTGCTGGCTGGCCTGTTGAAACAGGCAGGGTTTGCGTCACACGAGTTCCTCGCGCCATTCCCCGATTACAAGCTTCCTCTATCGATACTGACGGAAAAAGGATTTTCGAGCGCACGCTTCGACGCCGCCGCGTTCGCGTGGCAAAGCGCGCGGCGAGACCTACAGCTGCCTGCGTATTGCAACTTTTCCTTGGAATTGGCCTGGCCGGAAATTTTTACAAACGGGTTAGGTCTGGATGTGGCGAATTCCTTCTTGGTTATCGCGTCGCCTCAGGCTCGATATTGTAACGATACGGGGATATTGGGCTACCACTACAGCGTGGATCGTATCCCGGAATATTGTAAGGAAACGGTATTTATCCACAGCGACAGCGGGAGTGTCCGTGTGGAATATCGCCGTCTCGGCACGCCTCATGAAATTGCACACGATGCGAGCAATCCACTGATCAGATTTATTCCCCCGGACTCAGACGCCTATGTCTTCGGTACGCCGCTTTCCTTTGAGTTGATTCGTATCGTAACCACAGATGGCTGGTCGTTTGAGCAAGTGGCTCAATTTGTCAGGCGCTATTTGTCAATTATTGAAACGCTCGTCAAGTCAACAGGCATGCACGTGAATTGTGGTTCGCCCTATGCGGAATTGCCCGGTGAATATTTTGACGCAGTGCCTCAAAACATCATTGTCGGCGAAGACGGCAGCCCGTCACGTATTGACAAGGAATGGCAGCTCGTCGGATCGATTGAAGTTGCGCATCTGCTCTTTCGATCGTTGATTCTGTTCCTTAATTCAGTATCGAGATTTGGGCGCCCGGCGTCTGGAGCGACTATCACTCGCTATCAATTCGTTGACGGCGCATTTGCGGCTGCCGGGCTGAGATTGCAAGCGGGGGATTACGATCGCATGAGCATGCGCGAGGCTGAAATACAGCAACGCATCAGTGGACGCGCAGCAAAGAATTTTTTAACGTGGGCGAAAGATCAGCCGCTGCCACTATTGAATATGACCACGGCTCTGGCCACGCGCAATGGACAGAACATCAGTCTGAGTCAAGCCGTGGCCGCGCGTGATAGACAGATTGCCGATCTCCAAAAGGTTATTGCAAGTGTTCGAAGCCTGTTGGGTGAGGAT
>CAZVEZ010000080.1:0-1780 GCA_964626135.1 uncultured Nitrospira sp. | reverse complement strand
GGATAGAGGTGCGGCTGGAAGTGGTGTGGCAGCTGCCTGCGACGCCGCCGGCCAGGGTGCAGGATCCGTCCAGCCTGCCATAGCAAGCGCGCCGGCACACTCTCGTTTCAAGGCTTCGATCGTCATTCCCGTATTCAACAATATCGAGTTGACCCGGCAATGTCTCACCACACTGGCTTCAGTGACTACGATGCCGGACTATGAGGTCATCGTCGTGGATAATGCTTCAACCGATGGTACCGCAGAGTTCCTTGCTGCGTTGGGCGGAGACGTCCAGGTCATCCGGAATCAGGCAAACTACGGCTTTGCCGTCGCCTCTAACCAGGGAGCCAAAGCCGCGCGGGGAGAGTTTCTCGTATTCCTGAACAACGATACTATTCCGACTGAGGGGTGGTTGCATGCGCTGGTCGATGAGGTCGAACGCCACCCTGAGGTCGCAGTGGTCGGCAGTAAGCTGCTGTATGAAGACGGCACCATTCAGCATGCGGGCGTTGCATTCTCGCGGATCGTGTTTACGCCCTACCATATCTATCGGAAGTTCCCGGCGGACTCGCCTATGGTCAATCGGCGGCGTGAATTTCAATGTGTCACAGCGGCCTGCATGCTGGTGCGGCGAGACGTGTTTGAACAGGCCGGCCGGTTTGATGAAGGGTTCAAGAACGGGTTTGAAGACGTCGATCTCTGTTTAAAAATCCGCGAGCACGGTTGGCGCATCATGTATCGCCCGGACAGCGTCGTCTACCATCTGGAAAGCCAAACGCCGGGACGGAAAACGCACGACACAGACAATGCACGGCGGCTGCTTGAGCGGTGGGCCCACAAGTGGTGGATCCCGGACGAAGACGCGTTGTACCTGTCGGATGGGCTTGCCTGCCATGTCCGTACCGAGCAGGGCATGCTCTACAATCAGCTCGAGTCGCTGACCTCTGCTGCCGATCGAACCGCGTGGCAGCTTGTGGCAGATACCCAGTCTGCCGCGCAGAGCCAAGATTTTGCACGGGTCAAGACGCTTCTGAGCGCCATCGATCGGTGGCCAAACGATGTGTGGGTGCTTCGATGGGGAGCATTGCTGTGCAAATTCGTCGATGCGCCGGCTCTAAGACTCTCATTTTTCAAACGCGTCCTGGCAATTGAGCCAGATGCGGATGGCTACCATGCCTTGGCGAAGGAGGCTCTTGAAGAAGGCCGGCTCGACGAGGCGGAATGCCGTCTCGCTGAGCTACAGCGTTGCAGCCCGATGCATGGAGAAGGGTGGCTGTTGTCAGGCATTGTGTCGATGCAGCGTCAGCAGTTTGCCGAGGCCAAGACGGCCTTTGAACAGGCATTCACCTATGGGGCGGACCGCCGAAAATCACAATTGGGGCGTGGCATGGCCGCAATGGGGTTAGGTGAATCCCTCGGCGCATGGGAGATATTTCTTGATGTGATTACTGAAGATCCTGACGATGCGGAAACGTTTCATTGGCTGCTGCGAGCCGGCACAGCACTCCAACGGTGGGAACAGCTGGAACCTCTGCTGAGCCAGTACGTCTCTAGAAATCCCGGCGACCTCAGTCTTCGTTTTGCTCTGGCAGGTGTCTTCCTCCGTCTCAATCGTTGGAGTGCTGCCCGGCACGAATATGATTCGATCCGACTGCTGGATCCGGCGTTTGACGGTCTCAGCGAATTGGGGAGCGCCATCGATGAGATCGAGTCAACCCTGACACATCATCATGCGGCATAATGAAGAACCCACGGCGCGGGCGCTGCTGATCCAACTCGCCCGTTTGGGCGATCTGGT
>CAZVEZ010000079.1:0-11017 GCA_964626135.1 uncultured Nitrospira sp. | reverse complement strand
GCGCGACGGGCGGGAAAAGCGCGACAGGAAGTTCGAAGTTCTGGCTTAGAAATTCCGAAAACCTCAAACTGTGGACCTCGAACCACCGTCCGTCCCGCTTTTCTCGCATGTCTCGCGAGTCTCG
Source organism: uncultured Nitrospira sp. (assembly GCA_964626135.1). Classification (GTDB taxonomy): domain Bacteria; phylum Nitrospirota; class Nitrospiria; order Nitrospirales; family Nitrospiraceae; genus Palsa-1315. The sequence continues at coordinate 10,893 of CAZVEZ010000079.1, read as the reverse complement.
CGCGGTAAGAATCCGTAGGGTAGGAATACTTCTTCTCCGGTTGATCCAGTTGTCCGGCGGAGTGTGTCCAGGGAATCGGCTTCTTCCTGTGCCAAGCGAGCTTCCTCCTCTCGGAATGCAGAGGGGAGTCGCACGATCGGGATGAAGGTTTGGATTTCGCAGGCGCCGTGGCTCAGGCCCTGATCTTCTATCGGGATCCCCATCGATCGGCAGACCAGGGGACGGTACTGGTAGACGCCACAGCGCCCGTCTGCCTCCAGCGCCGGACAAGGATAATCGTGAAATTTTGAGACGAAACGGTCGATCTCCTGATCGGACCAGGTGTCGAGTCGATTGGTGTGAGTGAGTTGCGGGAATATGGTCTCCATGGCAGCGGTCTGTTCAATGGCTCGCTGTTCGATATGACGGCGGTGATCCGGCGGGAGGCCGGCGAGTCCCTGTTGAAGGGTCTGGACGTCGAGAAGCGTGATGGGAAAAGGACCGATGCAACAGCTGGTGCATCCGAGCCGGCAGGGGACTTCACCGAGCAGCGCGGCGGTGGCCCGCTGAAACCAGTGATCGGTTTTGTGATACAGGGGATCAGGGTCGGGCAGCGTTGAGCGTGGCACGGTCGCTCATTCCTCTTTGAAGGAAAGGTCGACGATGAGATGGCCTTGGGGTGAATAGAAGCCCTGGTTATCGATCTGGACGATTCCGTTGCACTGGTCCTGGTAGAACTCCAGAATCCATCCGTTGAAGTCGTAGCCTTCGTCGGTGATGTCCTGTTCCAAGAACCGGGTGGTGAGCACAAAGCGCGCGCGCGCCACGTACTCGCGTGCGAGTCCTGCTTCAATATCATCTTGGGCGGAGAGGATTTCCAAGAACAGCTTTTTCTCTTTGTCGAACACGTCTTGATAGGTTCCTCGATCCCTGGCGCAGAACACCTGAATCGGTTTTTTGTTGCGGTCGTAGCCGAGCGTCACCTGGACCCAGGCCCATTCATCCAGCATGGTGTCGTCCATGTCAGACGGAGTGATCGGGGATTGTCCGTGCGCCTTGAGATACTCCAGCAGCAAACGGAGCGGGGGTGAGTTTTCCTTTTGACAAAACACGCGCGAGTAGTGGAATTGCTCTGTTTGTGCTTCACCGGCCGGTTGGGCGGCGGATGACACAATGGGTAGTTCTTTGGCCATGCTGGCACTCCGGGATACGGAGACAGTGACTCATGAATAGGGTGGCGTGGTGTACTCTACGCCGGCTGGTCTCGAAACTGCAAGAAGCCGGTGAAGGCGCTTCTCTACGCCTGGCCTGCGTTTTTCTGGTTGACAGCCCCAAAACGCTTGGATAGACTCCCGCCTGGTTTTGGACGCTTCCAGCGACACGACTATTCGTTCATGAATATTTTTTGGATCTGAGCGGAGTCAAGCGGAGCGAGTTCACTGCATTTCACCATCTTGTTCTTTTTAAGGAGGTTGCTCGTTATGGCTAAATCAATGACCAAGTCGCAGATTGCCGATCACCTGGCCCAGAAGACTGGGCTCACCAAGAAAGCGTCCGTCCAGCTCATGGACGACTTTGCCGCCTTGGCCTACAAGGAAGCGAAGAACGTTTTCGTGATTCCCGGGATCGGGAAGCTCGTGTTGGCGAACCGCAAGGCCCGCATGGGACGGAACCCTCAGACCGGCGAGGCCATCAAGATTCCGGCCAAGCGCGTGGTCAAGTTCCGCGTCGCCAAAGCTGCCAAGGATGCGATCCTCGGAAAGAAGTAAGCAGAGATCGTCCGGCGCAGTTCGTACGTAATGCGCCTTCTTCCGGCCTCATTCACACCGATGAAGAACCACAGGGCCGGCTCCCCCAAAGGGGGCGCCGGCCCTGCACTTTTCCCGCTTCGTTACAGCGATGGACCGAGTCCGGTTCCGCCCATGCCGTCGTGCCCCACGAGTCGAATCGCATCGCCGTTCTGGACCAGTGAATCCTCACTGGCGATTTTCTTATTGACGGTCACCAGCACTTTTTTCTCGCGAATGAGTTGGAGAAGATGGCGTAGCTGAACGCCCTGCCGCTGAATGACCTGGCGGACGGACATGGGGGAAGGTACGTCGCAGGCGAGGTCGCGTTCGCCGTCCGCGGTTTGCAGTTGACCCATGAGGGAAATCGTAATCATGATCGAACGCTCCTGATCGAGTGAAGTAGTGTGAGGTCAAGGGTCGGATTGAAGCGTTGTGCCCGTTGACTCCGTGCCGATTGCCATCGATAATGCTCCGCCATGCCGTCGCTAGATATCCAGAATCCGGGGATGCCGGATCTGCAATTTGTTCTGTTCGTATCGGCCCTCTGCACGGCCGACCTCAAGACACTCAATGTTCCGTCGGCGCTCCGGGCCACAATTTTCGACCGCTGTTGGGCGCTCATCCATACAGAGGCCCCACCGACCGATCCGAAGGCGCGTGTGCTCGATCTTCGCGAAGGTACGGAGTTGACGCTGGAAGCCTGTCTGTCCACGATCCGTTCGTTGCTGATAGAAGCAGGCATTCAGACCCTCACTTGGGACCATCCGGTGAGTGAACCGACTCACGAAAGCACGCCGGCCGCGAAGCCGTTGATTGACCGGCTTGGACAATTGTACCCCGATCCGCCTGACATCGTCGATCCCGGAAAGCCGGCGTCGGGTTAAGTGACAGGTCTATCTGGTCTATCTGGTTCAAACAACGAGACAGACCAGACAGACTAAGAGAGGCCGGAGAATAGCATCATGCAGGTCACGACAACCGATATTCCGGGTGTATTGCTGATTGAGCCGGATGTCTTCCGTGATCCACGGGGACTGTTTTTCGAAACGTACCAGGCGCGCCGGTATGCGGATGCCGGTATTCCAGGTCCCTTTGTTCAGGATAACTATTCGCAATCTCTGCGGGGCACGTTGCGGGGGCTCCACTATCAAGAGCCGCGCGCCCAGGGAAAACTCGTGATGGTGACAGAAGGCGCTGTCTACGATGTCGTGGTGGATGTCCGAAAGGGGTCACCGAGCTTTGGGCGGTGGTATGCCACCGAGCTCTCAGCAGAGAATCGGCGCCAGGTCTATGTGCCGCCGGGTTGCGCGCATGGATTCTGCGTGACCAGCGACCGGGCCGCATTCCTGTACAAGTGCACGGACTATTATGCGCCCGGCACTGAGCGGGGAATCATCTGGAATGATCCGGCCCTCGCCATTCCCTGGCCGGTTCTGGCCCCCATCTTGTCTGCCAAGGACCGCCTCCACACTTCTTTGGCCGAGATGGAGCCGGAGTTGCCACGGTATTGTCCGGCCTGATGACGCGCTGCAAGGCTCCATTGATTTCAGGAGGATGACTCTGTTAATCGGCGAGGGCATAGTGATAAGATTCCGCTGTCGGCGACGCCGCGATTTTTTAGCTATAGGGAGGAGGACACCATGGGGAACAGTTTGAAAGGCACCAAGAGCCACGACAATCTCAAGGGCGCATTTGCCGGGGAATCTCAGGCCAATCGGCGCTATCTCTATTTTGCCAGGCGGGCGGACATCGAGGGGTTTCCCGATATCGGAGGCTTATTCCGCGATACGTCCGAGGCAGAAACGGGCCACGCGTTCGGGCATCTGGATTTCCTGAAGGAAGTCGGGGATCCGGCGACCGGAGTGCCGATCGGCAATACCGAAGCCAATCTGAAGTCGGCGATCGAAGGCGAAACGTATGAGTACACGCAGATGTACCCCGGCATGGCCAAAACGGCTCGGGACGAGGGATTTGCTGAACTGGCCGAATGGTTCGAGACGCTTGCCAAGGCGGAACGGTCCCATGCGAATCGCTTTACAAAAGGGCTCGACAGCCTGAAGCAGTCCTAAGCCTGTTCGTCGTATGACATGAGAGGGTGAGCTGGGGCGCTTCAGCTCACCCTTTGTGTTTTCCGATCTTGTATTCGCAGGACATCACAGGAGGCAATGGAAATTGTGAACGGTCTCAACCTGATCAATTCCATCGATCCTGCACGGCTTCAGAAGGAGACGCAGCGCATCTATGAAGTCTGCGATGGCTGCCGGCGATGCTTCAATCTGTGTCCGTCGTTCAACACGATGCTCGACGGCATCGACCGTTATGAGGGAGACGTCGCCAAGCTTACGCCCACCGACCACCATCGGGTTGTCGATGAGTGTTACTACTGCAAACTTTGTTATAACCACTGCCCCTACACACCGCCTCATCAGTATGCCCTCGATTTCCCCCGCTTGATGATCGCGTGGAAGAAGCATCTGGCTGCAACGCGCGGGGTAGGCTGGCGCGATCGGGTACTGATCAAGACGGACATGATCGGCGCGCTCGGGAGTCTGGCGGCGCCGCTTGTCAATTGGGTGATGGGCAGCCGGTTCCTTCGGAGGCTGATGGAATCGTGGGTCGGCGTGCATCGGGACCGGCAGGTTCTGCGCTTTTCTCCGGAGACGTTTACCCATTGGTGGCAGAGCCGTGGGGCCGCCCAAGTCCCTGCGTCCTCACCGCGGAAGGTCGCGCTCTTCGGGAGTTGTCTGATCAATTATCAATCGACTGACATCGGAAAAGCGACAATTCAGGTCCTCGAAAAAAACGGCGTGCATGTCGTGATTCCCGAACAGCGTTGTTGCGGCATGCCCTCGTTCGATATCGGTGATACCGCAGCGATTCAGCAGGCCGCCTCGGCCAATGTGTCGTCGTTTTTACCATGGGTGGAGAAGGGCTACGAGATTGTCGTGCCGGTGCCCAGTTGCAGCTTGATGTGGAAGCGGGAATATCCTGAGATCGTCGGGGGGCCTGAGGCGCGGCGTGTGGCGGAACAGACGTTCGATGTGTCGGAATATCTCATGAAATTGAAACGGGAAGGCGCGCTGGCCACGGATTTTCAGCAAAAGCCCGGGCGAGTGGCCTATCAGGTTCCGTGCCATCTGCGGGACCAGAACATCGGATTCAAATCCAAGGAACTCATGGAGTGCGCCGGAGCGCAGGTTGAGGTGATTGAGAAATGTTCGGGACACGACGGCTCATGGTCCGCCAAGACGGAGTTCTTTCCCCTCTCGATGCTGATCGCGCAAAAAGCGGTTCGCGTGATTGAACAGGCTCCGGCAGATCTTGTCGCGTCCGATTGCCCGCTGGCCGGATTGCAGCTGGATCAAGCAGGGGCCATGGCCCATGCAGGCGGCCGGCCGACGAAGCATCCGATTCAAATCGTGCGCGATGCCTATGGATTGAAAGTATGAACGTGTTGACCGCTCAAGACCTCTTATCTGCGGCGGAGTACGAGCGGCAGCGGGAGCAGTTTCGTGCGCAGATTATCGCGTTGAAGCAGCGGCGGCGGATTTCCGTCGGACCGCTCGTCACGCTCGTGTTTGAAAATCGTGAGACGCTGCGGTTTCAGACTCAGGAAATGATCCGGGTCGAACACATCCTGGATCCTCAGAAAGTGCAGGACGAGTTGGACGTCTACAATGCGCTCATGCCGGGGCCCGGTGAGCTGAGCGCCACCTTGTTGATTGAGATTACGGAGCAGGACCGGATGAAGGAATGGCTCGATGTGTTCATGGGGCTCGATCACGGCGATACCGTAGCGATCCGCGCCGGGACCGAGCAGATTGTTGGGATGTTCGAAGGCGGCCACAGTCATGAAACAAAAATCAGCGCAGTGCATTTCGTCAGATTCCGTCCGACTGCATCGATGACAGCCGCGCTGGCCGACTTGCGCCAGCCAGTTATGCTGACCGTGCACCATCGCACCTATCACGCCGAGGCGCCTGTTCCGGGGAGCATGCGTGAAGAGTGGCTTCACGATCTGAGGTAGCATGGCGTCCGTCTTACTGACAAAACGTATCGAGTTTGCGGCGGCCCATCGCTATATCAAGGCGGAATGGGATGAAGCCAAAAATCGAGCTGTGTTCGGGCCCTGCTACAATCCGCCGGCGCACGGGCATAACTACATGGTCGAGGTGACGGTCGCAGGCGAAGTGGATCCGAAGACGGGCATGGTGGTGAATCTGTTCGATTTGAAGCGCGTCCTGCTCCATGTCCTTGAAGAATTCGATCATAAGAATTTGAACCTGGATATGCCGTACTTCGAGGGGCGGATTCCCACATCGGAAAACCTTGCGCGTGTCCTCTGGGCAAAGTTGGATGCGCAACAATCCATCGGGAGGCTCCATGCGATTCGGTTGTATGAGGACGAAGATCTGTATGCCGATGTGACGGCGGCAGCAGGGCTCGACGTCGCCGACGTCACACGGCGCTATTCGTTTACAGCGGTGCAGGATGGCGGCCCAGGCCCTGAGTGGGACTGCTTCGTGACGGTCCATGGGGCCATCGATTCCGTGACCGGGATGGTCACGGATATCGGAGATCTTAACCGCGTGGTCCAGGAAAGGGTGCTGCAGAGGTTTGACCGTCGTGACCTTCGTCACGTCTTCGGGACTCAGACCGTGACAGGCGAGCAGCTGGTCGAATACATCTGGAAACAACTGGCTTCTTCTCTCTCATCGGGAAGACTTTCGAAAGTTCGTCTCGTTCAGTCTCGTGATCTATCCTTCGAATACGCAGGCTAGCAAGATCTGTCTGGTGGATCTGGTTACTGGTTTGTCCGGTTTCTTTCGTTTTTTGAAACGGAACCAACGAAATCAACATGACAGCCAAATAAGCAAGAACCGCGCAGGTTCTCAGCACGGCGTTCTATGAATAGACCTCTGATCTATGCGTTGTTGATGGCGTGTTTCTCATGGACGGCGGCGGCCTGGTCCGCAGAGGAAGGGCTGTCGATTGAAAAGACCATCAAGGATGCTGCCATGGCAGCCGCGACGTTTTCCGAAACCAGAGACAAGCGCGCGGTGTTGAATTTGTATGCGAACGATTATGTCGGTATTCAGGACGGTGAGACGGAGACACGTGATTCAATCGAGAACTGGTTGTCGGACTATGAATCCGAGCTCAATAAGGGAAGCCATCTTCGATTCATCGGCGTCGTATCGAACCTGCAAGTCCGGATACCAGATTCAACGGCTTGGGCCACCTACGACTACATATTTCAAGCGATCAGGAAAGGTGGACTTGAGGCGCAGGACTCAGGGCAATGCACCACGCTCCTGCGCAAAGAAGGCGCAACCTGGCTCATTCAGCATGAACATTGTTCGAAGATCAGGCCGGCGAGATGATGATCTGCCCCCTGAGGTTGTACCCATCCGCTATGTGAGTCAGGCACCGTGTGACACGATGGCTTCCGGTGCCGGTGGCCGATAGCCCTGCGCACTGTGGGGACACATTCGATTGGAGGTTTGCCGCCAGCGCTCTACGAGCACCTGCATCTTCCAGAGTGTATCAAACAGTTCCCGATCCAACAGTTCATCCCGTAGTTTTCCATTAAAGCTCTCGATAGACCCGTTTTTCCAGGGACTGTCTGGAATGCTGAAGGGCGTCTGCACTCCGACCCGGCTGATCCAGGATCGTACTGCCTTGGCGGCAAACTCAGGGCATTGTCCGAACGAATGTGCTTCGGGATCCCTTTATGGGGATGCACGATAGGGGGTAATGGGGGTATGGGGGTAGCGGGGTACATGGCACGGGACGGCTTCAACCTCCTGCCGCTGGCGGGTTTTTTCAGCATCCTGCTATGATGACGATGCCATGAGTACTCGCGCTGAATCGGGCCGGACTAATCTGGTTGCCATTGTGGTTCTCGTCGGCGTGGTGATTGCCGGCGTGTGGGTATGGAAGCGTCTGTCGTTCGATACTCAGGACTATGTGATCGATCAGGCCGTTCCCGTGGCGTTCGCCGGCCTGGTGATCGCGGCCGGGTTGTGGATGTTGGTCCGGGTATTCATCCGCCGCAGGGAGCAACGGCGTGAACGCACGAAGTTCATCGCGGCATTTGAACGAGCCACGGTACAAGAGAAAAAACTGGAGATTGCTTTTGCACTGATTGAGCTGAATGAGTACCGGGCCGAAGGGTTGGAATCCGTGACGCTCGAGCTACGAGACCTCTTCGCTACGACATTGCAGCGGGCGCTGGGCGACAAGCAGCACCGGATTCGCGGGATGGCGGCCAGTTATCTTGGCGTCCTGAACGATAACACTGTGATCCCGCTTCTGCTGAAGGCGCTGGACGACGACCATGCTTATGTCCGTTCCAGTGCGGCGTTGGGGCTGGGACGGTTGCGCGCCGGTGAGGCCAAGGAGAAACTGACGATGATCATGAAAGAGGATTGGGATCAAACGGTCAGGAGCCGATCGAAGGAAGCACTGGAGCGGATCAAGTAAATCGCGCGAAGGCGCGAGATTTGCGAGAAAAGCGCGACGAGAGACACAGGCTTCAACCTTCCGGTCGCGCCTCTCCGTCGCCCCATTCGATATAGGCGATTTCCGGAGGGCAATTCCATCGCAGGGGAAGAAACGACCATCCGAGCCCGCGATTGACGTACAGACGGCGGCCGGGCGTTCCGTGGTGCCCTTCGATCCGGCCGTTGCATCCGGGCGGCAGCCAGAACGTCGGCACACCTGGTATGCGCCATTGGCCTCCGTGGCTATGCCCGCAAAGGATCAGATCGACGGCGTGGTGGTCTTCCAATTGATCGAGGATATTCGGCGCATGGGCCAGTAAGAGGGTGAAACGATCCTGCGCGCGTGGCGGCAGACAGCTCAAGTCGGCCCGATGCAACGAGGGATCATCGACGCCGACAATCGCGATTTCTCCACAGTCCGTGGAAATGAAGGTGGCTTGATTGATCAAGAGCGTGATCTTGTGGCGATCGGCGAGTTCGCAGTACTGATCGATCGGCACACCGCTGTAGTGATCGTGGTTGCCCAAGGTGACGAAGACCGGAGCAATCTCCCGCAAGCCGGCGAGAAATCGAAACACATGCGGCAATCCTTCCGGCACATTGAGCAGGTCGCCGGTGACAAAGATCCAGTCGGGGCGAAGCTCGCCGACGTCAGCGACGATACGATCATGCCGTGTCTGATAGCGATCGAGGTGCAGATCGCTCAGATGAACGGCCCGCCGGCCTGCCAGGGTACTGTGCGCATAAGTGAGTCGGGAAATTTTGTGTGTGAAGAGTCCGAATTCCCAGTGGGGAGCGAGACGAAAGAGCCGATAGAGGGGTTCGCTCAGACAATGGCCGATGAAGGAACGGACATGATCGGGCCAGGATTTTGTGCGTCGAATCATCCCATCACCCGATCCAGTTCGACGCGATCAGAGGGGGTCATTCGATAGCCTCGTTCGTAGAGGTCGCTCATGCCCCGCATCAAGGCGTCCATATTACGTCTGTGGTACCAATTGTCGAACCGTTCTGTGAGCGCCGAGACCTGTGTCAGGGTCGAATCCCCGTTATGGTACGAGAGTGAGAGGGACCGGAACAAGTCTTGAATTTCTGCGGGACCGTAGACGGCGTCATCGTTTTGATCGGCGACTAAAGCGAATTCGTAGAAGGTGAGACTGACGGAGAGCAAGGCTTGCGTTCTGGCAAGATCATCCCGGGCATCATCCATCCCGCCCGGATAATTGCGAAGGCAATCCCATTCTGGCCGGGATGAAGGAACCGCATTCCAGCTGATTCCCTGTGTGGCGGCGGGAGGCCTCTTGTTCGCCTTATAAAACCATGAGACGCAGTGGTTCGCCTGCGCAAAAGCCTGCTTATCTTTGTGGATTTGCCGGCCGATGTGCTGGGTAAATTGCTGAAAGATTTCGTTCTCTCTACCGGAGGAGTTTCCTGGGAGCAGCGCATAAAGCAGAACGGTGAGGAGCACTCCTGCCGTGAGCAGGTGTATCTTCGGCCATCGGGCTGTGACAGAACTGCGTGGCATGGGAAAAGTATACCATGCGAGGTGTTTCATCCATGTCAAAATTGATTCGACGATGAGGGCGATCACACGCGAATGACAAGGGGGCTTATTGTGTCATGAGCATGCCGTTTTTGACAGCCACGTTACCGGGCATCGGCGGACAGATGCGGACAATTCCGGAAGACTTTCAGGTCGAGGAACGACCACTCTATCTTCCTTGCGGAGAGGGGGAGCATCTCTACATCAAGATCAGAAAACGCCTGCTTTCGACCCCGGATCTTATTCTGCGATTGTCCTCGGTTTTGGGGGTGAAAGCGCAAGCGATCGGGGTGGCGGGTCTCAAAGACGCCCGGGCCGTCACCACACAGATGATCTCACTGCTCGGCGTCACGCCTGACCGGCTGGATCGATTGAACATAGACGAACAGCTCTTGTCCGTGGAGGTGCTGGGCCGGCATCGTAATCGCTTGCGTCCCGGGCATCATGCAGGCAATCACTTTCGGTTGGTGATTCGTGATGTCGCGGCGCATGCCCGCGAGACGGTGCCTCTCGCGATGGACATGCTGGCGCGGCGCGGCGTGCCGAACTATTTCGGCCCGCAACGGCAAGGGCGGAGCGGGCAGAACTACCAGATCGGCGCTGCATTACTGGTAGACCCTGCACGCCGAAACAAACTGAGCCGGTCCAAGCGCATGTGGTACCTCAACGCGTATCAATCGCACGTCTTCAATGACATTCTGGCAAGACGGCTGGACCGGATCGATCGTGTTCTGGTTGGAGACTGGGCAATGAAAATGGAAAACGGCGCCTGTTTTCTCGTCGAAGATGCCGTGACTGAACAGCCACGAGCCGACCGTTTCGAGATCAGTCCCACCGGGATCTTATTCGGGTCACGTGTGTCCTGGGCCAGCGGGGAACCGGGCGAGATCGAACGGGCCGTGGTCGCTGAGAGCGGAGCCACGCCGGAAAGCCTCACCGAAGCCGCGAAAGCTTGCGGGTTTCGAGGTGAACGGCGCTCGCTCCGAGTTCCCCTTACGGACTTGCAGTGGGATGTGGAGGACACAGTGCTGACGCTCTCCTTTTCACTCCCACCAGGCGCTTATGCGACGAGTGT
>CAZVEZ010000078.1:0-11081 GCA_964626135.1 uncultured Nitrospira sp. | reverse complement strand
GACGATGACGCTCATCGCGTAACTCAAGTACGACGAGCGCATCTCGTCTTCGATCGCGATCTGTCCTAATCTTTCATCAGGTGGCATCTAATACTCCACGGATGCTGAAAATGGTCCTGTTTTCACCCGGCCCGGCCCCTGCGCGCCAAGACGCGCCTTCCCGGGCTTCGTTCTCGGCTTGTGACAGAGGGTACGCCTCCGATTTTCGCTCGCCGGCGGCCTTGCTGGATGACCATTTTGAGCATCCTACAAGCCAATTTCCGTTCTATCTTTCTAGCTGACGGCTGGCAGTTTCTCCCCTACACGTCCAGGTTTTTGACCTCGAGCGCGTGGGCTTGAATGAAGTCTCGTCTGGGTTCGACCTCATCGCCCATCAGAATCGTAAAGATCTCGTCGACGCCGGGCACGTCTTCAAGTTTGACTTTCAACAGCGTCCGGACATCCGGATTCATCGTCGTTTCCCAGAGCTGATTCGGGTTCATCTCGCCGAGACCTTTGTAGCGCTGGATGCTGAGCCCGTGCTTGCCTTTATCGAGGATCGCCTTGACCAACTCAGTCGTCGCAGGCTGGAGCTGTTCCTGGCCATCTGTTTTGATCTTGTACGGCGCCCGGCCCAAACCGATCGCGGACGGCGAGAGCTTCTGCAGCTCGCGGAATTCCGCGGAGCCGACCAGCTCGTGCGTGACGGTAAGGCTATGGGTAGCCCCGTTGGCTTGTAGCCTGCAAATTATTTTGTTCGATTGATGCTCTTCGTCCTCGACGATATCCAACGTCGGGGTGAGCTTCGGATAGACCACCGCGAGGGTTTTCTTCACGTTGGCGAGGATCTTCTTGAGAGCTGCCTGATCTTTGAGATGCTCGCGATCGAGCCCCGGCTCAACCACAAACGCCCGCACCATGCCGGCCTCGTGCGGCTTCTTATTGAGCCGGCCGAGCAACGTCTCGAAGGCGATCAGCTTCTTGAGGATCGGCAGGAGCCGCCGTCCCGTGACATACCCCTGGACTCCTTCCATATACACTTCCACATCCTCGACGGCGATATCGGCCAGGTGCTCGTTCAATGCCATTTCATCTTTGAGATACCGTTCTGTCTTGCCCTTCTTCACCTTGAAGAGCGGCGGCTGCGCGATATAGATGTAGCCCCGCTCGAGCAGTTCCGGCATCTGCCGGAAAAAAAACGTGAGGAGCAGGGTCCGTATATGGCTGCCGTCCACATCGGCGTCCGTCATGAGGATGATTTTATGGTACCGGGCCTTGCTGATGTCGAACGAGTCTTTGTCCGCTTTTTCACTCTCTTCACGTTTGCGGCCGATCCCGGTTCCGAGCGCCATAATCAACGTCCGGATCTCGTCGCTGGAGAGCATTTTGTCGAAGCGCGCTTTTTCGACATTGAGAATTTTGCCCTTCAGTGGAAGAATCGCCTGAAACTTGCGGTCGCGTCCCTGCTTCGCGGAGCCGCCGGCCGAATCACCCTCGACGATGTACAATTCGCTCAACGCGGGATCTTTCTCCGCACAGTCGGCCAGCTTGCCGGGAAGCGAGCCGCCGTCAAGCGCGCTCTTGCGCCGGATGAGCTCTTTCGCCTTTCGCGCCGCTTCACGCGCCCGAGCCGCGTCGATCGCTTTTCCGATGACCTTGCGGGCCACCGTCGGGTTCTCTTCAAAATAGGTTCCGAGTGCTTCATTAACCGCGGACTCGACGACGCCTTTCACCTCGCTATTGCCCAGCTTGGCTTTCGTCTGGCCTTCGAACTGAGGATTCCGGACCTTGACGCTGACGACCGCGGTAAGCCCTTCACGAACGTCGTCGCCGGTGAGCGATTCGGTGTCTTTCTTGAGCAGATCGTTGGCATTCGCATAACTGTTGATCGTGCGAGTGAGGGCCGCCTTGAATCCCACCAGGTGCGTACCGCCTTCCTTGGTGTTAATGTTATTCGCAAAGGAAAACAGATTCTCAGAATAACTGTCGTTGTATTGGAGGGCGACCTCGAGCACCATTTCTTGTTTCTCAACCTGCACATATATGGGCTTGTGCAACGGGGTCTTGGCTTCGCTCAGATGCTCGACGAACGACACGATCCCGCCCTTGTACTTAAAGACCTGCTCTTTAACCGGTTCTTTCCGCTCATCTTTGAGCGTGATCTCGAGACCCTTGTTCAAAAAGGCGAGTTCCCGCAGTCGTTGCGCCAGCACGTCGAAACTGAAATCGAGCGTTTCGAAGATCTGCCCGTCGGACTTGAACGTGACCATCGTACCGCGGCGTTTGGTTTTACCCGTCACTTTGAGCGGGGCCGTCGCCTTGCCTCGCTCGTAGCGCTGCTCGAACACCTGGCCGTCCTGCCAAATCTCCAACTCGAGCCATTCGGAAAGAGCATTGACCACTGAAATCCCGACGCCATGAAGCCCGCCGGACACCGTATAGGCGCCCTGTTCAAACTTGCCGCCTGCATGCAAGACCGTCAGCGCCACTTCGGCGGCAGACTTCTTTTGGGTGGAGTGCATACCGGTAGGAATGCCACGGCCATTGTCCACGACCGTGACGCTGCCATCGATGTGGATCGCCACCTCGATCGTCTCGCCGAATCCAGCCATATGCTCATCGACGCTGTTGTCGACGACTTCATAGACGAGGTGATGGAGACCATCCACACCGGTGCTGCCGATGTACATAGCCGGACGCTTCCGCACGGCATCCAGACCTTCCAATACTTTGATTTGATCCGCGCCGTAGCTGTCGGACTTAGATGTGATCTCGGAGTCGTTCTTAGCCATCAGTCTCCCATGTGCATTCAACGATCGGTTCCCAACAGCCTCTAGACTTTAATCGGCATGACTACGCATTTGAACCCGGGACTGTCTGATTCCTGAATCAAGCAGGGGCTGAGCGGATTGTCCATTTGCAGAGAGATCGTCTCTCCGTCCATCACTCCGAGAACATCCAATAAGTAGCGGGCGTTGAACCCTGTGTTCAGAGCCTCTCCCTCGTACTGCGCTGCAAGCTCTTCTGTCGCTTCCCCAAAATCAGGATTGCTGGAAAACAGCGTCATCTGTCCGGGAACAAACGACATCTTTACCGCGCTGGCTTTATCGCGCGAGAGCACAGAGACGCGCCGAAGCGCACTTTCAAGCTCGCTGCGATTGACTCCGATTTTCTTGCCGCTTTCTTTCGGAATCACTTGCTGATAGTTCGGGTAGTTCCCTTCCATGAGCCGCGAGGTCAGCAGCAGCCCGCTCTTCCGAAAAATCATGAGATTTTTTGTGAACCCGATCAACGGTTCGCTCTCGCCGCCTTCCTCCAGAAGACGCTGCATCTCATGCGCTGCTTTCTTCGGAATGATGGCCTTGATCTCCTGCGGGGCGCCTTTGGCGCCGGCCTTTCCGACCTCCTGCTCGGCAACCGCCAACCGATGGCCATCGGTGCCGACCAGCCGCAAAATGGTTTTCTTTTCCGACATGATCAGGGTTACCAGTAGCCCGTTAAGGATGTAGCGCGCGTCATTGTCTCCGGCAGCGAAGAGTGTCTTCCGAATCAGCTCCAGGAATCCGGCCCCGGCGAGGGGGATGAGCCCTTCCCGTTCGATCGTGGGCAGCGCGGGATAGTCGGTGCTGGGGAGTCCGACAATTTTAAACTGGCTTTTACCGGCATGAATGGTCGACCAGTTGTTATCGCCCGAAGTGATTTCGATTTCACCGACCGTCAGTTCTTTGATAATCTCATAGAGTTTTCGGGCCGAGACCGTAATCCCCCCCGGCTTATCCACCGTCGCTTTGTAGAGCCCCCGCATGCCGATTTCAAGGTCAGTGGCGACAATTTCCACCCCCTCCTGCTTGGCTTCAATCAAAATGTTTGAGAGGATCGGCATTGTATTGCGCTTCTCGACGACCCCTTGGACCCGCTGAAGACCCGTCAAGAGCTCAACTCGTCCCATACGCAGTTTCATCATTATCTTCCCCCCTCGGCGAAGCTCCTCACGCCCGCAGGATCTGTTCCCTTAAACTGTCTAACGTGGCGCTCAATGCGCTATCGCTGTCTTTTGCTTTGATAACCTGCTTGCAGGCATGGATGATCGTCGTGTGATCTTTGCCTCCGAACTGCCTCCCAATCTCGGGATAGGAAGAGTCCGTGAGCTCCCGACAGAGATACATGGCGATCTGTCTCGGATGCACCAGCGTTTTGCTCCGACGACGGGATTTCAGATCGGCGATCTTCACGTGGAAACGCGCACCCACCGTCTCCTGGATATCATCCATCGATACGATCTTTTTCTTGCTGCCGATCAGATCACGAAGCACACTCTTCGCCATCTCCAGCGTGATCGTTTGTCCGGTGAGAGAAGCATAGGCGCCGAGGCGTACCAGGGAACCTTCGAGCTCTCGGATATTGCTTTTCAGCGTCGTGGCAAGAAACTGAATGACATCTTCCGGCAACGTCACGCCTTCGTCCTCGGATTTTTTCCGCAAGATGGCAATGCGCGTTTCAACATCCGGCGGCTGAAGGTCCGCGATCAGTCCCCATTCAAACCGTGATCTCAACCGCTCCTCGATATCGGGCATGTCTTTTGGAAAGCGATCGCTTGAGAGAACAAGCTGTTTGTGCGCTTCATAGAGGGCATTGAACGTGTGGAAGAATTCCTCCTGAGTGCGTTCTTTGCCCGCCAAAAATTGAATGTCGTCGATCATCAACATGTCGATATGACGATACCGCTTTCGTAGATCCATCATTTTGTCGTATCGAATGGAATTGATGACTTCGTTCGTAAACTGCTCCGTCGTCAAATAGGCAATACGGAGATCGGTCCGCTCCGCCACATAGTTTCCAATGGCATTCAAAAGATGTGTCTTCCCCAACCCGGTTTCTCCATAGATGAAGAGCGGGTTATACGCTTTCGCCGGCTGCTCGGCGACGGCCATGCACGCGGCATGAGCAAATTGGTTTCCTGCACCCACGACGAAATTTTTGAATGTATACTTTGGGTTAAGCTGTATTCCGCGCTTCGTCCGTGACATTGCAGTTTGACGATTTGTTGCAGCGGTGCTCCCGCTATTTTCCGACGACCGGAGCGCTGGTTTCTGAAAAATCACGAATGTGACAGCAATTTCTTCCCCACCGCGAGCAGTGGAGAGAGCTTCGGTGAGAAGAGTCCCGTAATGTTGGCTTAACCAGTCACCAAAGAACTTATTCGGGACACCCAATTGAGCCGTGGAGTCTTCAATCCGTTCAAGATGAATCGGTGTAAACCACGTATCATAAACCTGTTTTGGCACTTTCCCGTGAATGTACGCTAGAGCGTCCTGCCAATTACTCGTGATGGTCATAATCCCTGTATCATTCTTCATACACAGGCTTATTCACACCTGTTGATAACTTGGTTCTTCGGCCGTGTTTCATTGTTCGCCCCGAATCAATATCATATTTTGAGGAAGCCACAGGAATCATCCGCACATGAACAACCACAACTTATGGACTCTGCATGTACGAGTTACCCAGAGTCAACCCCCAAGTCTCTTCACAGAGACAGAGTGAGAAGACACTCGTAAATTCACCACGTTAATCTTGATTCACATTATCCACCGGACCTACTCCTATTCCTGCTCCTACGACAGACTTTCTCTTCAATACACTATTTTAAGAGAAGAGCCGGTTTATATAACAATGATATGTTCCACCGAAAAAATCTTTTCAACAAGGTCATCATACGTCAACGTCTTACGGGCATCACTCGTTGTCCCTTCATCAAGGGAAAGGACAGATCCCTTCATAGAAGCAGGGATTACTGAGACTGCCCGTTCAAGAAAAATAATATCCATATCTGCGTCACTCGGTCGAAACAGGGATAGAGGGATTTGATCAGGTTGTTGTCGAAGAAGATAGAGTGTTGCACTCATAGGTACTACCAATACACCACTTAAAAAATGAGACTCCTGTCGACTGTCTGAAGTAACTGTCTTGTTTCATTGACGGGAAGACTTGAGATGGAAAACCCATCAGACCACGAATCCATCGCTGTTCCTGGCTCGACGATAAATGGAACTGAGAGCTGTTTGAATGAAGGAAGATATTTTTTCAAGACATCAACATCAACTATCTCGTCGGTGTCTTCCATTAAGAGCATGGGAGCACGTCCGAGGAGGACGACGGTCGTCTCATGATCTCCGGCACACAGCCCCAGTGCAATCCGAAGCGCTTCAACGGGACGAGCCGTCAGACAAGGATCTCCTGAAATCACCACAGCGACGCGTTTCGACATGGATAAATGAGACAAAGTCAAAAAGTCTTATGTAAAAGCAAGAAACCTATCACACCCATCAATGATTCTAGATAGGACTACAAGTCCAGAGAGAGAAATCTTCGAGTTAATAGTGATAGTGGGAATACCATGCTGTTGGCAAGCATACGCGCAGACAGATGTCTTGACCCCGGCATTGACAAGACTAAGATAACGCGGGTCTGCAGCCGTCTTCACCCCTTCATCGATGAGATAGAGATACACATCAACCCCGCGACGCAAAGCACTCTCAGCTAACCGAACGACCGTCTCAACACTTGGATGTGAAGGGGGTGTGGATAACAAAAGTCCTAGCTTGCGAGTCGCCATGGATAATAAATAAAAGAGAGTAATATAATCAATTACTTACGACGATAATTCCGTGCGAGACTACGAGGTTTTTTTCAGAAAGTCAATATGAAAAAAGCGAGAGTTTTAAGCGGGAAAATGACGAGTTTTTAGAAACGAAGAGAGCCCTGGCAAAGGGAGTTCTTCTTGAGCCCTCGACTCGAGGTTACGAAGGATCACGGAGCTACGACCTGCTTCATCATCACCCAAGAAAATAGCATAGCGGCACTTCGATCGATCAGCTTGGCGAAGATGCGCTTTGAGCGTGGTCGCACGATAGTCAGATTGAGCTGAAAGCCCGGCCCTGCGGAGTTCATCGAGAAGCACAAGTCCAAGTGGTCCCCCTTTTTCTCCAAACGCCGCGACATAATAGAGACATTCGTTGTGTAAAGACGATGTTTTGGGGAGCATCAACGACACCCGCTCAATCCCGACCGCGAATCCTACGGCAGGCACGGAAGGACCACCGAGCGTTTCCACCAGACCGTCATATCGGCCACCGGCGCCGACGGCATTCTGAGCACCCAGATGAGTCGACGTAATCTCAAAACTCGTCAAGCAGTAGTAGTCAAGCCCCCGGACTAACCGAGGATTGAGTCGATAGGGGATACCAATGGCGAGGAGACCGGCGAGGACCTGATCAAAATGTGCCCGGGCTTCGGGAGAGAGATGGTCCGTCAGTTTGGGCGCCGACTCCGTCACGGCTCGGCAGCTTGGCACCTTGCAATCCAATACGCGCAAAGGATTCGTGTCCATACGGCGCCGACAGTTTTCACAGAGAACAGATTCCTCACGGGCTAGATAGGAACGCAAGAGAGGTTTGTACGCAGCACGGTCGCCGGAGCTTCCAAGGCTATTGATCTCGAGTGTCAGGTCGGGCAGAGCCAGATCAGAAAGCAGGCGCCAAAGCAGCGCGATGACCTCAATGTCTGCGCGAGGGTCCGATGTGCCGAACGATTCGGCTCCAAATTGATGAAACTGCCGGAGTCGTCCCGCTTGCGGCCGCTCATGGCGGAACATCGGCCCGAGGTAAAAATACTTCTGTGGGAGAGGATCGGCGGCACGATTGTGTTCGATGAAGGCGCGTACTGTCCCTGCCGTACCTTCCGGACGCAAGGTCAGTGAGGTCCCGTCCCGGTCGGGAAAGGTGTACATCTCTTTTTCGACGATGTCTGTGGCCGATCCGATACTCCGGGCAAAAAGCGCGGTGAGTTCGAATATCGGAATACGGATTTCCTGATATCCATAACAGAGCGCCCAGCGTCTCGCTGCATCCTCAATGAAACGCCATCGAGGCGTCTCCTCCGGAAGGATATCCTTGACACCCTTGATGCCCTTGATCGTGTCCATAGCGAACAACTGCATGAAAGATTCGGGACTATAACGACGGGGTACCGGCAAGTCAACGCAGGCCTAGCAGGATGCTGAAACAGTCACCCTTCTCACCCGCCCGCCCCAGACGCGCCGAGACGCGTCTTTTCCCATGCATCGTTCTCGCATCGTTCAGATCCTCAACGTACCTCACTCGGAGTAGAAGCTGTCTTGGCAGCTTGGGGTGGGCGGGTGAGAAGAGTTACGCCTCCGGGCTTCACTTTGCCTTCTTGCGCCGACCGGTGCACGGGCGTATAGTTCGCGGCCTGGTTGCCATGTGAGGAGACGTCATGAGCGCAGATCAACCGACCCGCCGCGTCATCGCGCTGGCGCCGATGCCGCCGGAGAAATCCGCCTATGCTCTGGCGCGCTACAGCCGCTCGCCCGATTCCATCGAGAGCAGCCTCCGCTGGGTCCACGGGCATTCTTCCGAGAAGTTCTGGGATCAGTTCTACTACGACTATGGCCATGCGTCGATCGCCGATTTAGGCCATGCCATCATCTGCTTCGAAGACATCTCGGAACTCGCGGCGATTCGACTCGAAGATGAGCCACTGTGGGACGGTCAGGCGAAATCGAGCCGGTATCAGAACTTTGCATCCGGCGGGTGGTTCGTGCCGGATTCCCTTCGAGGGTCGGAGACGGAAGGGACCTACTACGGTATTCTCCGCAGCCTTGCCGAGATCTATCGGCTCTTACACCAACCCATCATCCAATATATTTCGGAGCGTGAACCGTGCCCTGAGTCGATGAAACCGGCCGACTACCAACGGACAATCGCCGCGCGCGCATTCGATGTGACACGGTATCTCCTGCCCCTTGCGGCAAGGACGAACGTCGGGCAAGTGGTGAGTATCAGAACGTTGGAGAAGCAAATCACGAGATTGTTGTCGTCGCAGCTGCCGGAATTGAGGTCGATCGGGGACGAACTCAAAGACGCCTGCCAGCGGTCACCCGTCAACCTCTGGGGCGAGCTATGCGGTCAGCCGGCCGGCGCCTCTGAGCCCCTTGCGCCGACGCTCGCACGTCACGCAAAGTCGAACGACTATCAGGCCTCGGTCTACCAGGATCTTGCCAAATACGCGAAAGACGCACTCAGGGGAACCGGATTGGATCAACCGGCATCCTGGGGCGAGCCGGAGCCGGTCGCGCTCATCGAGCCGCACGATCCATTGGACGAGATCGTGACCACCTTGCTGTACCGTGTCTCACACGCGCCCTATCGGAGTCTCCTCGCCGTCGTCCGCGAGTGGACAGAAAAACAGAAACAGGAAGCGATCGATGTCGCGATCAGCACACGCGGGCCCTACGACGAACTCATCAAAGAGTTCCGCAGTGGCTACGCCTTCACCTTCGATGTGCTGATGGACATCGGAGGCTGGCGCGACATGCATCGGCACCGGCGCTGTCAACAAATTCAACAGAACTTTACGACGGCGCATGGCTATGAAGTCCCGCCGCTGCTCGTCCACGCGGGATTGGATCAGGAGTATCGACAGGCGATGGACGCGGTGCGGTTAGACATCGAACAGCTCAAGAAAACGAGCGCGGAGGGATCGCTGTACGCGACGCCGTTCGGATTCAAGGTACGGTGTCTGTTCAAGATGGACTTTGCCGAGGCTGAGTACATCGCCAGACTCCGCTCCGGTGTGAAAGGCCATTGGTCGTACCGGACTGTGGCCTGGTTGATGAAACAAAAACTTGCGGCGCGCTATCCCGCGCTTGGAGATCGTATGCAAGCAACCTCGCCGGACGTTGAGGACACCCTCACCAGATAGTCTCTACACCGAGCCCGATGTCCGACTACCAAGCACAGTGTGAATCGACGCTGTTGGAAGGCCAATGGGATCACGCGCAGCAGGCTGCGCTGGCCTGGGCCCGCCATCCTGCCGCTGGCAGAGACCGAGACCCTCGACCTCATTTCGCTCTCAACGTGATCCACCTACTTCGAGGGGAGTTCGCCGAGGCCTGGAATACCCATGCGAAGTGCCTGCAGGAACCGGAAGATATCGTCCTGGTCAAAGAGTGGATTGAAGGATTCGTCGCACGACAACCGGAACAGGCCATCGCCCATCTCGTAATGGGATTATTCCTGGCCCAATCGGGCCAATCCGAAAAGTCGATCGCTTCTTACAAGGAATCGATCAAGCTCGCGCCCCAGTCCGCCTATCCGCACCACTTTCTCGCGCAAATCCACGAGCGGGCGGATCATCTCGAAATGGCGATCAAAGAATATCGTGAAGCCGTCCGACTGGATCCCGCCTATGTGCCGGCGCGGACCAACTTGGGCGTGGCTTATCAGGAGCAGGGGCGGTTGGAAATGGCGATTCCCCAATATCGTGAAGTGATCAAGCTGACGCCGAACGATGCGGCGGCCCATGCGAACCTCGCCTGCGCGCTTGCGGAACAGGGCAAGATGGAACCGGCGCTGCAATCGTACAAGGAGGCGTTGCGCCTGAATCCCAACGATGCAGCCGTGCATTTTGCACTGGGAGATTTCTATGAGACGAGGGGCCGCCTGGATCTGGCACAGAAGGAGTATGACGCCGCTCTTATTGCCGATCCGAACTTCGGTCCGGCGCACTCGGCGATCGGCTGGCTGGCGCTGGGCAGACAGCACATGCAGACCGCCTACGAAGCCTTCAATCGAGCCCTCAAATCCAACGATCAAGATCCTCGTGCCTACCACGGCATCGCCGAATACTATTCCCAAAAGGGAAAACGCGAGAGCGCCTTGGACAATTTTACAAAGGCGCTCAAGTACTACAAAGATCCCGAAAAGAAAAACGCGATATTGAATCAGCTCTTTCAAGAAGGCCAAATGGCGGATTGAGGGCCCGCCATCTCCTCGTTCCTCGCTCGCTGAGCGCGCACACAAGAATTATCGAATAACTACATTGTGGGCGGTGCTCGCTCAATGCGCGCGGTCGAACGAAGAGATGGCGGGCCCTCTTGATGTGTGAGGGAGGATAAAGATGAAGAGGCTCCAGCTTGGAAGGATCCTTTAGCAGGAGGCATTTGGAACCGGTTAGGCTGTAGCGTAGCGGCTTCCCCGCCCAGACATGGTGTTCGATGATATAGGGTGCTAAAATGCCGC
>CAZVEZ010000077.1:0-11238 GCA_964626135.1 uncultured Nitrospira sp. | reverse complement strand
CCAAGCAGAAGGGTGGCAGTCCCCGTCACTCGCTGCGGCCTTGCTGGACGGTCATTTTGAGCATCCTGCGATTATTGTACGATCAGCGCTATACGTATGATTCCATTTGCGCGTGATGTATAAACCGAGTTTTTCCGCGGCCTGCTAGTAGAGCCAGGGCCTCCTCTTTCCAGTCGTTTACGTCATTCCTCCCCGCATTGTTCAAGAGTTCTGATCAATCTGCCACATATCCAGCAGACGGGTTGAATGAATCTTCCGATATCCGCCAGCTTTTCCAGCAAGTTTCGCGCGCTGAGGTCATCGTAGCCCGCCGGCAGTGTGTTCATACCGTCCAATCGAAACTCCGAATCAACCAGATTTTTCCCTGACAATGAAGAGACGAAATGCGTTCATTGTACAAATTGATTAAAGAATTATGTTCGTATTTGAAAGTAGTAGGTAACCTATGTATACTCCGCATCCTCTGGCGAGATCGTGTGTTCGTTGGAGGGAGATTTATGCGGCGCATCGAGAAGCAGACAAGGAACTTTCTACTGCGCGAGTCTCATAAGCCACAGACCATCACAATCCGCAGAGTGGTAACCACGTCGGCTGAGCGGCAGCATGGTAAATAATATCGAAGTCAAGACACAGCCAGGTTATGAGCTGTTACCGAAAGATCGTTCGATTCTTGAGCGAGAGATTATGCAGTTCCGTCCATTTGGATTGGATGAGCAGGGACGCACAATCAGAGATGTGAGCGGGATGAGTATCCGGGCTGTTGTCATTTATCTTGAGAAATCGTTGTCGCATGAGCAGGGCGCTTCAGCAGGGAGTCGGGCGGTGGAAGAGATCTGTCGTCTCTTGAATCAGCGCATCAAAGATCCGGTCTATCATGTGACCCCGGAGATTCTGAAGAAAGCGTGGAACAGCTACTCGTATGAGTTCACGGCTTATTTGTATGAGTTCTGCGAGCAGATGTCCGGCGATCCTCAATTTCTGTTTCGAGGAGGGATGGAGAAAACGTCTTCCATCATGCAGGTGCTTGCCAGGCCGTTTTCCCTCTCACAGATTTACGGAATGTTTCCCTATTTTGGAAATAAGTTCGCATCCGGTTCGATCGAATTTCGGGTTGTGGAAATCCTGCCGACTTCCGCGACTCTGGCGATGAAATTTTCAGACCGCACCCTTCGCCAGTTTGGCCCGTATCGAAGACGGTGCGCGCAGCTGGTGTGCCAGGCGGCTCAAGGTATTCTGGCGGCAGTGCCGTCCGGTGTGCATGGCCTCCCGCCGGCCACTCTGACCGAACACTCCTGTATTGTGCATGACGACGAGTGGTGCCAGTGGGTTATCCGATGGCCGAACGAAGGACAGGGCACATGGCGCAGCAGGATCTGGCAGACGATGGCGCGGCCTGGAGAGGGCCGGTCGTCGCAACGCCGTTTGATGCGATGGTTCTGCGGCGCTCTTTTCGGCCTGATGCTGGCTGTAGGGTTCCGTATGATTAATCCCTCGGCAACCTTGGGTGAAATCATTCTTTTTGGATTGATTCCCATACTGGTGGCCGGGTTGCTGATCAACCGCCATCTCCGCTTGGAAAGCCAGCAGCGCGAGGCGTTGATTCAGGAGCAGATCATGTTTGTAGAGTCACGGCATGAAGAATTGCGGGAAGCCTATTTGGAGCAGGAGCAGACACGCGTCGAACTCCGCCGAAAAGTGTCTCAATTGACCGCTCTCCAGCGGGCCGGATTGCTGTTCAGCTCGACGTTGGATCGGGAAGCGCTGATGCAGAAAGTGTTGGAGGCTCTAACCAGCGATCTGCAGTACGACCGGGCGTTGATTTCGTTTTACGATCCCGCCCGTCAGGTTGTCATGGATACGCGGGTGCTCGGTGTGTCGCCTGAAATCCAGGCATTTGTCCGTGCCCGCGAGATCCCCGTCACAGACCCGATGAGCCCGGAAGGCATTGTGCTGCTGCAAGGCCAGCCCTTATTGGTTGGAGATGTGCAAGCGGTATGGGATCGCATCCATCCGTTGAATCAACGGCTCGCCAAGCTGACGCAGACGAAGGCGTGGATCGCCGTTCCCTTGAAAGTGAAAGACCGGATTTTGGGAAGCCTCATGGTCGATCGGATACAGGCGCACAGTCTGACGCAGGACGATCTTGAGCTGATGATGACGGTCGCCCATCAAGTCGCGATCGCGCTGGATAATGCCGCTGCGTACGAACAGATCGAAGACTTGAACATGGGACTCGAAGTTAAAGTGAGCGAACGCACGTATGAACTGGAGCAGGCTGATCGGTTGAGGTCTCAATTTCTCTCCTTGGTCTCGCACGAACTCAAGACTCCGCTGACTGCAATCAAGGGGTTCTTGCAAAACCTGCTGGATGGATTGACGGGACCGCTGAATGAGAAGCAACAGCGGTACTTGTCGCGAATGCTGGAAAATTCCGACAGGCTGATTCGCATGATCGAAGCTTTGTTGGACCGCACGAGGATTCAGTCCGGAAGGTTAGATCTCGTCCCCAGTGAAATCGATCTCGGGCACTGTGTCGCAGATGCGGTCGAACAATTGCGGTTGTTGGCTCAAGGCAAGCGTCAGACATTGGAGACATTTCCTCCTCCCACTCCTCTGATCGTGTGGGCAGATTGCGATCGTCTGATCCAGATCGTCACGAACTTGGTTCAGAATGCGGTGAAGTTTACCCCGGAAGGTGGCGGTATCATGGTGACGGTGAGACAGGAGAGTCAGACGCTCGCCGGAGTCTCCGTACGCGACACAGGGCCGGGTATTCCGCCGGAGTTCCTCGATCAGATCTTCGATCCTTTCTTTCGAGTCAAGCAGGTTCGGAGCGGGATAAAAGGGCTGGGCTTGGGCCTGTCGATCGTGCGGACTCTAGTGGAGTTGCAAGGTGGAACGATCGTCGCACGAAGCGAGCCGGGACAGGGCGCAGAGTTGTTCTTTACGATTCCATTGTTTCCCATGACCGCATTACAGCGCGATCGTGCATCGGCTCAAACGCCTCGCATCCTGGTTGTCGAGGATGATGTGGATAATCGTCAGCTCTTGCAAGATCGCTTATGCGCCCTGGGTTATCGTGTTCAGTCGGTGGTCGATCGAGCCCAAGCTGTGGAAGTCATGAGAGGTGAGAGGTTCGAGGGGATGATTCTGAATATCGGTATCCCTTCTATGGATGGAATGGATGTCCTACGACATATTCGAAAATGGGATCAGCAGATTCCCATTGTGATGATCACTGAGTTAGGCGCCAAAGAGTCGGCGGTTCGCGCGATTGGCATGGGTGCGCAAGCCTATATGTTAAAGCCCTTTGATGTGGATGAACTGCAACGGGTCGCAGAATATTGGTTTCGGCCGTTTGAGCAACCGTCATCGGAGCCTGCAGAAGGGTTGAGATCGTCAGAATTATAAATTGAGGAAGAGTATGGCCGCGAAGGTCCGCCGGAAACGCGATCATAAAAATAGGCCTGCTTTACAGATGTGGATACCATGGATGGGTATTATTGCGTTGTGCTGGGTGTGCGTATCAGGAATCGCCTCAGCGCAGGTGCCGCGTATTCAAGGGCAGGGAGCTGCCGCGTCCGCTATGGGAAATGCGTTTGCCGCTCAAGCCGACGACCCCTCGGCTCTGCACTACAACCCGGCGGGAATGATGCAGTTGCAGGGGATTCAGTTTATGACGGGGGCAGTGATTTCAGGAGGATCAACTGGTTTTACCGGTCCGACCGGGGTGACGGCAAGGGGCGATCGAAACGGGAGCGCGGCATGGCCCCCTCCTTCGCATGTATATCTCACTGCAAACTTGAAGGATCTCGGGTTAACGTCTCTGGGAAATTTTTCTGCCGGAATCGGCCTGACTGCGCCATTCGGCTCCTTGACTCGCTGGCCGAACGATGGGCCGTTCAGGACAGCGACGACGTTCAGTGCGCTTCCGCTTCTGGATATCAAACCGACCGTCGCGTACAAAGCGACGGAGAATCTGTCTCTCGGGCTGGGTGCGGATATTTATACGTTCACTGGACTCATCGGCGAAGGTCAGGTTGAGAAACAATCAGTCTGGCCGGGGGGGCTGGGGATTCCAGCAGGCGCGAAGATTGAACTGTCCGGCAAAGACACTGCGGCTGGTTTCAACGCCGGTTTACTGTATACGGCGTTGCGCAATGCGGATGGGAAGCCGGTGGCAAATATCGGTATCGTCTATCGCAGTCAAGTGACCTTGCATTTGAGCGGCGGACTATCGGCGAATGGGACCACAGTGTCCGATGCCAGAGCGACTCTGGTGTTACCGCAAATCATCACAGGAGCAATCGCGATCTGGCCTGTTCGGACAAGTGAGCGGGAATGGAAGTTGGAAATGGACATTGACTATGTGGGGTGGAAATCCGTTCGGAATCTCGACGTCACATTGGAGAATGGTGTGACGATTGCGCGCCCGCAGAATTGGCGCGGCACTTATGCTGTGATGTTCGGAACTGAATACAAGTGGTTGGCGCTTGAATCGTTCCCGAACTGGGAGGTGGCCTTACGGGCCGGCTATGCCAACCAGCAAACTCAGATGCCCGATTTGACCTTTGATCCAGGGATTCCTTCTTCGGACCTCCACGTTGTAGGAGGAGGGCTTGGATTGTTGTGCAAGGAGCAGGGATCATTTCTCGGTCTGATGCGATGTGGAGACCTCGGTGTGGGCTTCCTGAAACCCCACGCAATTGGAATCGATCTTTCGCTTCAAGCTGGGCTCTATGAGGACCGTACGGTGTCTGGCAATCGAAACCCGACCGTCGATGGAATCTACAGGACGACATTGTATAACGGGAGTGCGACGGTTCGGGTGATCTATTAATCTGCGAGACTGGAGGGACAAGCAAGAAAGGCGCGACGGGCAAGATCAAGACAAAGTGAGATAGGGATCCCTGGACCTCTTCCGCGTCGCGCCTTTCACGCGAGTCTCGCATATCGCGCGCCGTCAGGCCGATTCGTATAGCCGCGGGACACGGGAACCGATCCCGCAGAGGACTTCATAGGGGATTGTGCCGATCCAACCTGCCACTTCATCAGCCCAGATCGATTCCTGTCCCTGTCGGCCGATCAGAGTGACACTCTCTCCCACATGTACCGGCGGGAAGTCTGTCACATCCACCATAATCATATCCATACACACCAGACCGACGATCGGAGCGCGGCGCCCCTGAATCAAGACCGATCCGCGATGGGAGAGTTGCCGGCTATAGCCGTCGGCATAGCCGATCGGCAGGACCGCGATACGAGTCGGTCGTGTCGCGACGAATGTTCCGTTGTAGCTGACTCTTCCTCCGCGCGGGATTGTTCTCAACTGGGCGACCGTGGTTCGAAGCGACAGGACGGGCTTGAGATCGGGAGCGGGAATCGAGGCCGGTAAAGTGTGATATCCGTAGAGCATGATGCCGGGGCGCACAAGTGAACAGTGCGCCCCGGGAAACCTGACGATCGCCGCGCTGTTTGCCGCATGGATCAATGGGAGTGCGAGACCGCGTTGCCCAATCTGATCGAGCATGGCACGAAATACGCCGAGTTGTTGCTCCGTGAAGGCGCTGTCCGCTCCGTCTGCGTCGGCAAGATGCGTCATCACTCCTTCGACCCGGAGAGGATTTCGACAGATGGGGTCGTCGAGGAGGGAGAGCGCCTCTTCCGGAGAAGCCCCCAGCCTTCCCATTCCAGTTTCGACCTTGAGGTGAATCGGGTAGGGAGCGGGTTGAGAATGAGCGGCTTTAGCCAGAGCGGGAAGGATCCGTGCATCGCTCACAACCGGGGTCAATTGATGGGCGATCAAATCGGGGAGTTGCTCCTCAAAGAGCGCGCCTAACACGATGATTTGAGTTGAGAGGCCGGCCTGGCGGAGTTCGATCCCCTCGGCGAGGGAAGCGACGGCAAAGCGTCCGATGCCTTGGGCGGAAAGGGCGTGAACAGTTTCCACTGCTCCATGTCCATATGCGTTGGCCTTGACAATGGCCAGTATGTCGCACGCGGGAGACAGGTAGCGCTTGATACAAGAAAGATTGTGGGCAAGTGCCGCGAGATCGACGGTAGCGTAGGTGGGTACTAAGGTAGAAATCGAGGTCACACTTCCATGATTTCTTGTTCTTTTTTCTTCACAACATCATCGATCTTGTGAATGTACTGATCGGTCAGTTTCTGGGTATCGGCTTCTGACTTTCGGAGATCGTCTTCAGTCAGCTTGGCATCCTTTTGGAGTTTCTTCAACTCATCGTTGGCATCCCGACGAAACCCGCGTACCACGACTTTTGTGTCTTCGCCGTGCTTTTTGCAGATTTTGCTGAGTTCTTTGCGTCGCTCTTCAGTAAGCGGAGGAAGAGGAATGCGGATGATTTTCCCGTCGTTTGACGGGGTGATTCCGAGACCCGATCCCGACAGGGATTTTTCGATTTCCTTGATCAGGCTCGGTTCCCATGGCTGGATCGTGATGAGGCGTGCTTCCGGGGTTGAAATATTGGCGACCTGCTTCAACGGCGTCATGGTGCCGTAGTAGTCGACTCGAACGCCGTCAAAGAGGGCGACAGACGCCCGGCCTGTCCGCAAACCAGATAAGTCACGCTTGAGATGCTCCAGTGCGGCCTCCATCTTTTCCGTAATCTTTTGGCGAATGTCGGCAGGGTTGGACATGAGCGACTCCTCTGGGTCAGCGGCGATCCGTTGTGACAATGGTTCCAATCGGTTCGCCCATAGCGACTCGTTTGAAATTGCCCTGTTCCTTCAGATTGAATACGATGAGCGGAAGGTTATTATCCATGCAGAGGCTGATCGCCGTGGCATCCATCACTTTCAAGTCTTGGTTTAAAATCGAAAGAAAGGAGATGGTCTGATACTTTGTGGCAGAGGGATGCTTCACGGGATCGGCATCGTAAATGCCGTCGACCTTGGTTCCTTTCATGATGACTTGGGCGCCGATCTCCATCGCTCTGAGCGCCGCCGCGGTATCGGTCGAGAAATAGGGATTCCCCGTGCCTCCGGCAAAGATGACCACGCGTTTTTTTTCAAGATGACGAATGGCCCGTCGTCGGATATATCCCTCTGCCAGTTGGCGCATTTCGATCGCGGACTGGACTCGCGTCATGATACCGGTGCGTTCGAG
Organism: uncultured Nitrospira sp.; assembly: GCA_964626135.1. Taxonomy (GTDB): domain Bacteria; phylum Nitrospirota; class Nitrospiria; order Nitrospirales; family Nitrospiraceae; genus Palsa-1315. The sequence goes on along the minus strand of CAZVEZ010000077.1, from coordinate 4,112 downwards.
CGCATTTTGCAGGGCCAGGGCGTTGAGGACCGTCGCGAGCATTCCCATGTAGTCGGCGGAGGCTCGTTCCATGCCGGACGCGCTGGCGGCGATGCCACGAAAGATATTGCCGCCGCCGATGACCACGGCGACTTCAATGTTGAGCGCCACAACAGAGGCGATTTCCGAGGCGAGGCCTTCAAGGATGGAGGGTTGGATGCCGTAGCCCTGCTCACCGGCTAACATCTCTCCACTCACTTTGAGGAGGATGCGCTGGTAGTTTGCGGAGGTCATGTCTCGCCTAATTGATACCGGGTGAAGCGGCGGATGTTCATATTTTCCCCGATGATGGCAATCTTCTGCGCAAGGAGGTCTTTAATCGTGACGGCTGGGTCTTTGATGAAGAATTGCTCAATCAGGCAGGTCTCCTGAAAGAACTTCTCCAATTTGCCTTCCACGATCTTCGGCCATGTTGCAGGGGGCTTGAGCATCGCTTGGGCCTGTCCCTCATAAACCGAGCGCTCCCTTTCGATGACCGAGGCGGGGATATCCTCCCTTCTGACATAGGAGGGTTTCCCGGCTGCCACCTGGAGGGCCAGGTCGTTCACGAATGTCTTAAACGCTTCATTACGAGCGACGAAGTCGGTTTCACAGTTGACTTCGATGAGCACACCGATTTTTCCGCCCATGTGGATATACGCGTGTATGAGACCTTGGTTGGTTTCTCGACCGGATTTTTTGAGCGCGGCGGCCAGGCCTTTTTGGCGCAGAGAATCGATGGCCTTCTCGATATCGTCGCTATTTTCGGTGAGAGCTTTCTGGCAATCGAGGATGCCGGCGCCGGTTCTCTCTCTCAATTCTTTGACAAGCTGACTTGATCCAGCCATACGTGACGGTCCTTCTCGGTAAGCAGTGTATGTAGTCGTTGATGCCTGCGATGTCGGGCGTTATGAAGCCGGCGCGCTTGCGAAGCTGACGGCCGCAGCCTTGTCTCCTACTGCAGGAACAGGTTTGAATTCCGCTTCATCGCGCTGTGTCCTCACAAGGGCGCCTTCGATACAGGCGTCGGCAATGCGAGATGTGATGAGCTTGATGGAGCGAATGGCATCATCGTTTCCGGGGATCGGGAAGGTGATGTGATCCGGATTGCAATTCGAATCCAGGATTGCGATCACCGGGATCTCCAGCCGATTTGCTTCCTGTACGGCAATGTGTTCGATGCGTGTGTCAAGAATGAAGACAGCCCCCGGAATGCCGCGCATATCTTTGATGCCACTCAGATATTTCTGGAGCTTCACGATCTCCTTCTGCATCTTCAAGATCTCTTTTTTCTTCAGCCCGTATTGGCTCGGATCTGCCAGCTTGGCCTCCAATTTTTTCATTTTATCGATGCTCTTCCGGATAGTCTGGAAGTTTGTGAGCATACCTCCGAGCCAGCGCTGGTTGACGAAGAACATGTTGGCGCGCGAGGCTTCTTCTTGAAGGATTTCGGCGGCCTGCCGTTTGGTCCCGACAAACAGGATTGACTGGCCGGCGGCCACGGTGTCACGGACGAAGGCATAGGCCTGCTCCATCCGAATCAGTGTTTGCTGAAGGTCGATGATATAGATGCCGTTGCGTTCTCCAAAGAGGAATTTCTTCATCTTCGGGTTCCAGCGGTTCGTCTGGTGTCCAAAATGGACGCCTGCTTCTAACAATTCCTTGATCGAAACCACTCCCATGCCTTCACCTCCCCTCAAGACTTGCAGAGCACCTGCATACGCAGGCGAGGGGGGATCGCCCCCTTATTCTCAAGTCAAGCGACGTCCGTGACGTCGATATGAATTTGATGCTATTCCTCCACGCACAACATTATACGAGGAAGAGATGGTCTCCTAAGCACAATAGCCTCGGCACGCTAGCATGGTGACGATCAGTTTGCAAGACCAGCGCCATCTTGCCGCCCCGTTCAACCCGGTGTTAAGATCACACGCCTATGGGTGGAGGGAGAGCCAATGCCGAACATCGTGCTTTTAGTGTCGCCGAGCTGTGGGGCCTGCCCGTCGGCAAAGAGTCTGTGGAAACAGTTACGGACGAAATATAGCTTCAGTTATCGCGAAGTGGATATCACAACAGAGGACGGACGGGGTCTTGCCGATCGGCATTCAGTCAGGGCGGTTCCGGCAACTATCATCGATGGGCGACTGACGTTCGTCGGCGTGCCGAGCCGGGAGAGCGCAGAAAAAGCTTTATTGCTCAAGATGAAACCGCGCGAATAGGGGAAGGACTACCCTTATATGGATGAGGATGAAGGGTGTGAATTGCCGGAACTGCCTGTAATCGACAAGGGACCTCCACCTGATTGTCCCATGTGCGGCGACCCAATGGGATTTATCGATGGCGATTGGTGCTGTGTCGATTGTAACGGCGAGCTGTTGGGACCGGAAACCGGCTAGGTTTTTGAGATTCGATGGGATAACCGAACGAGGCTGGCTGGACAGGCGAGACAAGGCGGAAGTCCAATGTGTCCACGCCGGGCCTTTCGCGTATGTCTCGTGTTTCACGCGCCAGCCACATCACCGCGCGCCATTCATACAGCATGCTTCGCGTCGTCACTGGGCCCTTCCATCCGATTCTCGAACGCACCCTAGTCGAGGACATTCGGTCTTGTAAGCGCGAGGACCCCTTTGCGCCGCTCGCCGTTATTGTCCCCTCGATCTCTCTGGTCGAGCATCTGAAACGGTCACTCACAGGTCAGAGTCACCGCTCTTTCCTGAATATCTATTTCCTGACATTCCACCAGCTGGCGCTCCGCTTACATGAAGATCTCGCGCGGGCTTCTGTGGCCGGTCCGGAACAGTCCCTACTGTTGGTCGACGATTTCTTCTTCGAACAATTGGTACAGCAAGTGGTTCGGCGCAACGTGCCAGGACTCGAACCGCTCACGCGTCTGCCTTCCTCGCCCGGAACGTGGAGAGGTCTGTGGGCGACAGTGCGCGATTTAAAAGACGCCGTGGTCTCACCGACGACAGCGTTGAAGGCCCTCACGGAAGGGGTATTCGAGGAGGAGGATCGTACCTGGCTCCGCTCTCTCTTTACCCTGTATGCGGCTACCATGGAAGCCAGCCGGTCTCTCAGGGTCAGTTCTCCAGACGATCTGGCAGCCTCGCTTGGCCGGGATTTCTCAAGCTCCTCATTTCTCAATGGACTGCAACGTCTCTTCTACTACGGTTTCTACGACCTCTCGCAGGTCCAACTCTCGTTCTTTGAATCGGTGGTCCGCGTCGCGCCAGCTACATTATACTTTCCGCTCCAAGACCGGGCAGCCTTTCTCTTTGCTCGCAAATTTTTCGAGCGGCATCTTCTCCCTTTGGCAGAGGCCCATGAGGATCGGAATAGAGAAGAAGAGAGAACCGCAACCAAAGAGCCGGTTGAGCTTTCCATTCGCAACGTGATCGGAGTCGAAGAGGAATTGGCCGGGGTTTGCCGTGAGATTCTGACCTTGGTTGAAGTAAACGGCTATGGTTTTGATGAGATCGGAGTGGTGGCCAGAACGCTTGAGCCCTACCAGGCTCGCCTACAATCGGTATTCGATCGTCACCTGGTGCCGTTCACGTCTACTGCCGGGCAGCCGCTGTCGCGCGAACCTTTGGTCAAGACCCTCTTACGCCTTGCCTCGCTCCCGCTGAATGACTTTGACCGTGCGGCCATGCTGGATGTGCTCACATCGCCCTTCTATCAGACACAGAGTGCCGGCTCAGTCGAATCGAATCTCCGGCCTGATATCTGGCGCTCGCTTGTCGGCACCTTGGGTATTACAAAAGGAGAGGCGGAATGGAGGCGACTGGCAGACCCGGCCAGTTCGTCGATTCTTCTGGATGCAGAGTTGGAGATCGAAGAGGCCGGTGCGATGAGAGTTGCGGCCGGCGAAGGATATCAGTTGACCTGCTTGTGGGAACTCGTCTCACGGTTGATTCACGATTGCCGTGCACTCCCTGCGCAAGGATCGATCGGAGTTCTGACCGACGCATTTCTCACATTGGTGAAATCCCATATTCATGTGCCGAACCTGTTCGAGGTTTCTTCGGCGGAGCCATTAGGGCCGGCTGATCTCGCCAAGGTCGGTTCGCTGATCCGATCCTCGTTGACCAGGC
>CAZVEZ010000076.1:0-11353 GCA_964626135.1 uncultured Nitrospira sp. | reverse complement strand
CGATGTGACAATAATCTTCAACGAATGACTAGTCCCAGGTTCTAGGGTAATACCCTGTGTGCCAATATTCAAACAAGACGACTTTCCAAATTTCGTCCACGGTCAAGTGCTGCTCCCAGGGTGGCATCACGGAGGCCCAGGGGAATCCTTCATTCGGTAAACCAATCCCACCCTTGGACACACGCCAGAAGATGAATGTTTCCTGTAATTGGGCAATTGTGCCCGGATCAGTGAAGTTCGCCGGAATCGGATTAAACGCGAATGCATGGAGACCGCGGCCATTCAGGTTGTCGCCATGACAGAAATGACAGTTTTGATAAAAGATTTCCCCACCCTCACGGACATATTTCAAGTACCCCTGCGCATCCTTATCCCATGGGTTAGCATTCGGTTTCATCAAACGACCCATGCCCTGTTCGACAATATTTGCGTTACTGTATTCTTGATCGTACTTCCCTTCAAGATTGACACGATAGGGATTTTGCGACGTTTGAAGCGTATAGGTTTTCCCATGCACCTTGGTACTGGCTGGTGGCGCAGGATGAACCGTCCGCAACTCGATCGGCTCCTCTGATTTTGGAACCATCGCGTTATATGAAAATCCGCCGATTAAAATTGGCAGGACGATCAGATACGCATATCGCAAGAACCTATTCCCTCCTGTTTTGGCATCCAGGACATTCATAATCGGCTGTTTAAATTTCTTCCAATCTTCTTCACTTGCAGACACCCACATGAAGACGCCCACAAGGGAGACCGTTCCATACATAGCGCGAACGCTGAATGGAATCGGGGGGTACACACGAAATTTTAAATAAATGAGCACGAACGCCCAGCAAAGGACCCCCTGCCAGAACCGTGGAAATGGCATTCCCATGGCTGCCATCATGTAACTGATCCCTGCAAAGCCTGCCACAAACAGCGTCAGTTCCATAATCACTTGAAACGGCATATAGCCTTCGACCAGGCGCACAGTATTTGTCGGAATGATGCCCACAACCATTCCGGCAAGCAGGAGTATTCCAACGACTCCTATGAGTGCACCAAGCGACATTATTGCTTTCATCTGTAAACTCCCATTGGCTCGACAAAAGAGATGGACAGCCGAGATTATGAAATCTTTGGTGGTGGTGATCCCGCTTTGACCTGAGACAAATAGTCAACAATCTTTTTCAAGGCGCCTGCGCTCAATTGCTGCCCGAATATTTTCGGCATCAGGTTATCAGGAAATCCTTTTACCACATACATACTGGGATCGACCACGGACTCCATGATGTACTCTTGCGTGTTATGCGCGGACCCTTTGTAGGCCGGATCCTTGAGCCGATTCGGAGCATTCGTTCCCTCCTCCAACAGAGGACCCTGCTTACCGACAGCGCCAGGAATTCCGGGAATCGTATGACACATCGTGCATTGCGCCTTAGCAAAAATCTTATCAACCGTCTCGGTTCCATCTGCCAAGAGTGCGCTTGCCGGCCCACCGGCCTTTTCTTCTTCCTGTTTGGGCCGATCTGCTTCAGGAATAAACTTTTCATACGATTTGATGATCTCATCGTATGACGGTGCATCAGCTCCTTCACGCAAATACAACCAGGTGTCGACTGCCGCCAGTTCCTGGAGACTCAATGAGATGGGTGGTTTATGAATCGCAGGCATCGGGCTGGACTTATCGTTCGTTCCCTTGACGCCATAGCCTTCAACGACATAGCAACTGGGGCATGCATGAGACTCAGCGATATACTCCTGTCCATTTTCCGCAGTCCCAGCCCCCGGAAACGCTTCTTTATCATCGTAAACTCGCCCTGCCGGATTTCCCTTACTATACTTCGGATCCTCCAACCGTTCCTTAGCCGCTCGAGCTGGAATGCCCTGCAGGTTGGGCGCACGCTCTCCGAGCATCCCTGCATGGAAAGCGTGACAGAGAGGACACTGGCCTTTGCCAACCGCACCTTGTTCTTTATTTTTTCCAATTCCGCCGAAAATAATCTTTTCACCCTCATCGGCAAGTTGCTGAGCAGTCATTGCCTCCCACTGAAGTTTTTCTTCCTTAGGAGGAAAACCACCTTCCACCTGCGGCAGCCAATTTCCATATCCTGAGAGGCCGGCAGCGACAAGAAACATGAAGCCGCCGATCTTGAGCATTGCCGCATGGTTGGGGAAATAGATCCCCATCATAAAACATAAGGCGGTGATGAGAACTAATGAGACCGGAAGCATCCGGTTCGCTTCGTAGAAGCTCCCCTTATAATGCGCAACAGCTAGCATCAGCATGAACGCGGCAATCATGCCAATGAAAAGCTTGAATAACGAGCGCTTTTTTGCGGCGCCATCCTTAATAGAAATGACGGAATAAATGAAAAGGCCAGCGATAAGCGCGTACAGCGGCCATCCTATCAACAGAGCTTCCCTTATCAGCTCATCCACGGTTGTAACCTCCTGCAACCTGGGCACACGAGAGCACGTTCGTCATGCCTCCCCCCCCAGCCAAGTTCCTAAAGATGATTAGTGGCCCCCAGCTGGCTGCGGTGCAACGCCTGGAACCCCTGCCTTTGCCTCCACGGGCGCCTTCTTCATCCCAAGGCTTCCCAGCCAGAAGACAAATAGAATACTTACCCAAAAGAACAGCACATTGAAAGAAATCATATTCGCCGCGAAACCCACGGTATGCGTGTAGGCCCATGGTGAGTTATCGCGCATGATCTCATTCACGTGCCAAAATAATCGGACCGAAGAACGTATATATCCCATCAAACCCATCATCCAGGTAAAGGCGGTCGCAAGCATGATTAAGGCATACTGCGATCGAACTGAAATCTTGCCCCACTCGATTGCCCCCATTTGCTTAGCACCCTTCATCATGGCGCTGTTAAGTGGGAACATGAAGAACAGGCAAGACAGTGTTGTGGCAACCTGAGGCACCGACAGACCAACCCGAACGTTTGCCGGGATGTAATATCCGTAAATAGCCAACCAGATGATGTTCACATACGCACAGGCGAAGAAGACGCCCATGAAGATATTGCCGAATTTTGACCACGATACAGTGGATACCTTATTGCCTCGCATGTACCAGACGAAACTCAAAATGGTGGTCGTAATAATCACGTTAATTCCACCATTTTTAGCTGACATCACCCCGTAGTTCCCGAGCACAGGATGTTGCTGACCACCCATTGCCTTGAGTTCAGCCGGAGTCATGACGATTGTATGCGGAGTAATGAACACCAGGAAGCCACAGCAGAGAACAAACACGAGATACTTAATATAGCGTTGATACTTCTCGGCACCACGCATGCGGCCAAGCGCCTGCCAGAGGTAATAGTTCGTGCTCAAGAAGAGAATGCCGATCATAGTGGCTTGAATAATGAAAAGCCACGCTAAGAGGCCGCCCATGAGGGTGATGCCCATTTGCTGACGATAGGCATACACTTCGCGCATCAACCAGTATCCTGCGAACGGCAAGGGAATCAAGAACGCTACGCCAAGCGCCATAGCGATGTAACCCATCCAGTCATAGTGGGCACGATCCTCATCCGTCTTAGAGGCTAAAAACTTGTATGCCGCATATGCCGCCACAACGCCACCGCCGAACGCCATATTACCCAAAATACGGTGCACGTTGAGTGGGTTCCATAGGGCAGTATGAATGACGTGCCAGATGTTTCCCAGGAACCGGCCCTGTTCATCGACACCGGCCGGCGACATCATGAAGCCGATCCAGGAGTTCGCCAGGAACATGAGCAATGTCCCGATCACATTTAAGATAACGGACATGCTCAAGTGAATCCACTTAAGGAACCCTTCCCTCATCTTGTCCCAGCCATAATAGTAGATGTAAAGGGTTCCGCTCTCAGCCACAAACATCAGCGCATATATATGCATGACTGGGCGGAAGATACTGGACAAGTATCCAAAAAATGCAGGATAGAGCGTCAGGAAAGTGAAAATCAGGATACCGCCTAGAATCGCGGTTAATGAATAGGCCGTGAGACTAATTTTAATGAAGTCATAGGCGAGCTGATCGTACCGCTTTGCCATCGCCTTATCCTTCGTCATCACCCCCATGAACTCAATAACCATGCAGAAAATTGGAACTGCGAGCACGAAACTTCCGTAATAGAGGTGCTGCTGGTTTGCAAACCAGAGCAACACGCGACTTTCAAAGTTGTATCGGGGATAGTCCTTGGGACCATCAGTGGTCTTTGGAGCAGGGGCGCCGACGACAATACCCTCTGTCTTATAATAGACATCTCGCCCCTTCTCAACCTTCGCATCCCCTGCCTCTTTCACAGCATCCGGTGCATCTGCGCCAATAGCCGACGAGGGAAGCGACACGGCAATGGGGAGTAGGAGAAGGCCGATCATAGCGCCAAGCGCCATGACCGAAAACAGCTTCTTCCCGGCTACACGTCCCATGAAATACCTCCTTGATGCGTTCTGAAATAATCCCATACCATTCCCCCAAGCTCGAATCGAGGCAGAACGGCTATCAGTGTTCTACTTCCGGAATAAATACCAGAAATCGAGTCCCTGAGAATCCATCAAAAAGTGGTCAACCGCTATAAAGTATGCGATGCAGATGACCAATGATATCGCCCCGTAAATGATTGTACTGCCCATTGCCTTCTCTCCCTCAGACCTTGCAAACGTTCAAGATGTCACAGACCCTGCTTAGCAAGGGCACTGAATTCCAGCGAACCAATAAAAAAACCACAGACCCGCTGCACAAGTTATATAGAAAATCATCTTGCCAATGGCAATTTTTAGCTCGCTATCCGGCGGTCCTGGCGTTGCTGGTGCCGTACCCATCGCATCTCCTTCTTCTGATTAAATTCTTCAAACCATCCGGCTCGGATTAGCTCGGCGAGTTTCTTGACACGACGATCCCCGTATGTTATTCAAAAAACCCTTACCGCGCTTGAAAAATCAGGGGAAAGTCGATGTCCAAAAAATCAAAAACGTTCGACATTATAGTTTTAGCCGGAATGGTTGTCAATATACTTGTAGCCGTGTTTCTCATTCTTTACTACTTCGATTTCCTCTAACTTCAAAATGGAGTTTCGCTCAACGCTACTCTAACTTCTCGCCTGAAATCGCACAGCGAAATCCTATAGTTTCATCGCGAAAGTCCGGAACCATTTTACTCCGGCTGGTAATGCGAATGTCGGCTCCCGTCGTCGCATAGCCTCCCCCACGAAGTACTCGAAATACGCCATGATCAGGGCCCGGAGGATTCTGCTCTGGAGCTTCTTCAAAATAACGTTCCCCGTACCAATCGGCCACCCATTCCATGACGTTTCCAGCCCCATCCATGACACCGTACGGGCTTTTGTCGGTCTGAAACGCACCGACAGACGCGGAGACTTCATGCCCATCCTGCACCCTGGCCCAATTCGCTCCGCTGGGCTGCTCCACATTGCCCCAGGGCCAGAGACGGCCATCCGATCCTCGCATAGCCTTCTCCCATTCTGCCTCGGTTGGGAACCGCTTCCCTTTCCAGTGGCAATAGGTCTCCGCATCCTCCCATGATACGTAGACCACCGGCTGGTTTACGCCCTGCATTTTGCTCATGTTCTTGGCATAACGGGCCGGAGGACCTGATTTACGATGTCTGGTCACATTGACAAATTGCTGGTATTGAAAGTTGGTCACTTCGTATCGATCAATGGCAAATGCATCCAGTACCAGTGTTCGCTGCGGATGCTCATCGAACCCGCCTTGATCTGTCCCCCTGATGAAAGGTCCTGCCGGAATTAAAACCAATTCTTCTTTAATTGGTTCTTCGTCAGCCACCTGAGAGGGATCAAGCGGATCCGAAAGGGTAGCATCCGTGGAAACATTAGAGGAGCTTTCAAACGGAGTCAGAGGGGAGCCACGGAGGATTCCCATAATGGGAATCGCAGCAAACCCAAGAATGGCAAGAAGAAAGAGAACCTTAAATTTCGTTTCGAGCATGTCTATTTTGACGCCGTGGGGCTATCGCCGACATCCACATCGCTCGCACAGCGAAACCCGATTGTGATATCTGTCCTCCATAACTTCGCGGCAAACCGTTTGGATAGCCGTGCATTATGCTGAGTCTCTCGCCACGACCCGCCACGCACAACTTTCAATTCGCCTGGTTCCGGCCCTTTCGGATCGCGATACGGCGCTTTCTGGTAGTAGTGTTCGTCGTACGAATCTGCGACCCATTCCGCGACATTCCCTGTCATGTCGTAAATCCCGTAAGGGCTTCGCCCGGTCTCGAACGAACCAGGAGGCGCGAGATACTGAAACCCGTCTTCACTTCCATCCACATTCGCATTGGCACGACCGTTCATAAAGATGTCGCCCCACGCATACTTCCGTCTTCCTTCGCCACGACCGGCTTTTTCCCATTCTGCTTCCGTGGGAAGCCGTTTTCCTGCCCACTTGCAATAGGCCACCGCTTCGTCCCATGTCATGCTCATCGCTGCAAACTCAGGGCTGAGCAGCTTGGATTGATCATCTTCAAATACTTCGATTTTTGGCAACGCCCGCTTGGTCATTTTGGCGAACCGGGCGTATTCTTCTTGTGACACCTCTTTTGTATCGATATAGAATGCCTTGAGATATGTTTGACGTTCCGGCACCTCATCCGGATCGCCATCTTTGCTGCCCATGATGAACGGACCCTCGGGAACCTGCACCATTTCTCGGCCTTCATCGCCTATCTTCGTCTTGTACATGGAGTAATCCAGCGCAGGAGCACTGCTCGGCGCAGGGCGAGCTTCAGTTTTGATCGATACCGCCAGCGCTTTCATTTTATTCGCTTTATAGGATTCATAGCCTAGTAAACCAATCATCAGGATGAAAGATCCAAAGACAAAGATGATCGAACCGATGAGTACTCCCCTATTTTCCATCACGTCTCATACTCCTTCGATCATCGTGACGATGGAGGGACTTGCCCGCTTAGCCGAGGTTTTTCTTTGCCGCGCGCATATCCAGCAACATCGAGATCTGCACACCAAGAAATCCACCCATGGCCGCTCCAGCCCCCGCACCAGCGGATATTCTCTCCGAGCCGGCGATCCACCAAGCTAATGCTCCGCCCAATACCGTTCCCACCAGAATGCTCACCAGAAAACGTCGTCCGCCCATAAAGCCGATGAATCCACCGAGCACCAATCCTGCCCCGCTCGCAATCGGCATAATGCCACCGCCCATAATAAGCCCTATGAGCATCCCGACCGTTCCCATCACGGCCACGCCGAATAGGACATCCACCACCTTTGACGGTGCCACGTATCCCATACTGGACTCAGTCATACTAACAAAGATCTGTCGTTCTAGCGTCCTGAGCTCGCCACCATCGAACCAAAATCGATTTCGACTCCGGGTCCGGCAATGATCGAAATCCCCCAGGCTTTGGGGGCGGGTTCATGCTGGTGAATCCGTTTGAAATCTTCGTAGACATTCACGCGTTCTTCAAACCACTGGCCGACATCCTTCGTGCCACTTTGCACCACAATCTCCGAGCCGCTGAACATGCCGCCTTCGGTAAACGTCCCTTCGGGCTTGGTCGCGCTCCACACATATTTCGTAAATACGGGAATAAACACCAGGTCTGTGTCCAGCGACGCATAGATCGCCGCGATGGGCTCATTGTCCGTCGCGGCTTTTTGCAAGCGCCAACGCCAGGTGAGGACCGGAAAGGCCTTCGGATCCCAATCGATTTTCTTTTTTTTGATCCTCTGTCCCGCATCCTTCGCTGCCAAAAAATTCACACCGTTCTCGGTCTGGACCTTATACGCATCCCGGCCCTTGGACTGGCTTCGTTGATTCTCATGTTCCCAATCCGAGGGAAATCCGTCTGCTTCCTTCGCCTGGAAATTCTCTAAGATCAAAGATTGGTTTTGTGCCGAGACCGCGCCAACGATTGCAAGACCTACACATACCGCCAGCCCGACCGCGAGATATCTCCGAATCATCATCTCTCGCCCCATAATTACCCACCTCTTTCAGTTGTTAAGCCTCTTGCGACGAAGACGGCGGCACCAGTACTCTCGCGTTTTCCTCAACCGGCTCTTCTCTCATCACCGACGACTGGTCACGCTGAGATATCCAGAATAGGACGAACACCGCTCCCCAGAACACCATCATATTGAGCGTCACCATCTTCGCCGCAAACGCGAAATCCGGGGTAAAGGCCCAGGGAGAGACGTCGGCCATCAACTCACTCACATGCCACGCCAACCGCCCGGAGGAACGGATATAGCCCATGAGACCCATCACCCACGAAAAGGCCACAGCCAATCCAAACAGACCCACCATGCCTCTGAGGGAAATCTTACCCCATTGGACCGGCCCGTGAACGATAGCTCCCTTGAGCATCATGCGATTGATGACTGCACAGACCACGAGGATCGTCAGTGTGGTTGCAGCTTGCGGCGTCGACAGCCCGACGCGGAGCTTCGCCGGCAGATAGTAGCCATACACTGAAAGCCAGATAATGTTGACCGCCCCCAGGAGGAACAATGCGCCGATGAGGATATTTCCTTTCGTGATCCAAGACACGACCATCGTTCGATTGGCGCGACGGTAATAGAGAAAACTCATGGCGGTCACGAGAATCATAATGTTGATGGCGCCGTTCTTCGCCGACATCACTCCGTAGTTGCCGACCACAGGATGTGACGCTCCACCCATCGCCTTCACCTCACCGGCCGACATGAAGACGGTATGCGGCGTCAGCCAGATAAGCAGAGCCAACATGAACACCGAGAGCAACGCTTGATAATAGGGCTGATAGCGCTCCCCCCCTCGAAGACGCGCCATACTCTGCCACATGTAAAAGTTGATTCCGAGAAAGAGGACGCCGATCAAGAGGGCCTGCACGACGAACAGCCAGGTGAGTAACCCACCCATCATGGTCATACCCATACCCTGGCTGAAGGCGTAGACCGAACGCATCAGCCAGTAGCCCGCGAAGGGCATTGGTAACAGCGCGCAGACCATGACGAACAGAAAGATGTGACCGACCCAATCGAAATATGCGCGTGATTGATCGGTCTTGCTGGTGAAAAATCGATAGCAGGCATAGGCCAACACCACTGCGCCGCCGGACATGATATCTGCCAGAAAACGATGGACGTTCAACGGATTCCACAGGGCCGAATGGAGTAAGTGCCATCCATTCCCCAGAAACCGTCCTTGTGCATCAACACCGGACGGAGACATCATAAAAGCCGACCAGGAGTTCGCCAACAGCAACAATGCCGTTCCAAATATATTGACCAACAGGCCGATCGATGCGTGACCCCACTTCAAAGCCGGTTCGGCCATCCTGTTCCAACTGTAGTAATAGACAACAAGGAACAGCGAGGTCCCGACAAACACAATCGCATAGACCGGCATAAAGGACTTGAACGTTCCGCCCATGTACTTTGTGAAGCTGGGATAGAAAGAGAGAAATATTCCAAGCATGACGGTCCCCAGCACCGCCGTCACCGACAAGGCGAGTAGCGCGACTTTTGCCAAATCCCGCGCGAGACCATCGTAGCGAAGTGCAAGCGCGGGGTTTTTGGTGCTGAGCCCGAGAAATTCCAGCAACATACAAAAAATCGGCAGCGCGAGAACAAACCCTCCGAAGTAGGTATGGAGCTGCGTGACGAACCACACGAGCAATCGACTGTCGAACTCTCCAATGTGCGAGTAGACGGTTTCCTGAGGAGAAGGAGCCGCCGGCCCCTGAGGTGTCCCAGGTGTCTTGAAATACAGATCGGTCGTGACCTCGGCAAACGACAGGCTATCCAAGCCCCAACTAATCACCGAGACGGCAAACACCATCAACAGCAGAGCAAAATACCCGACCACTCTGTATCCAATGTTCTTCATCACTCTATTTCTTCGCATGAGACTGAACACATTCACCGGTCGTCTCGGTCCTGACGCAGAATGTATGCGCGATAGATCTTCTTGCGTGCCGACATCGGTTTCCCTCAGCCTGTCAGACCTTCGAACCAGAACCAGTCTGCATGGAGGCGCCGGCTCCTGTTGATTTACCAAGAATTCCCATGACAAAAGGACACCGCAGCAAGGCGCTCGACATCGTATGTCCCTGCCGTTCTTCGACTTGCCGGCGAAACCCGAGATAGTAACAATACAGGGCCATCATACCCGTCACAAATCCCCCACTTGCCATCGCGTAGGAAGTGGGAATTCCAGGTTGACCCAAGAGAAAAATGACGCATCCCGCCGCCACCAGATAGTACGTTGCGGCAAAGGAGAGTCCAGGCCACCACCAATACTTCAGCAACTCACCGGTCTTCGTCTGTGCTAGTCCTTGGATCCATGATGACTGTGGACGAAGCCCTCCGAAATAGGCACAGAGCGCAACCACACCTCCCAGCACCGCCACTGCAAATAGCTGAACCAGGGCCGCGCCCTGATTCGCCTCAACGAAGTGTCCCAACGAAGCGCCCAACGTCCCAACGACAAGACCGACTGTGACCCAAGGAGCAAATTTCACCGCAACACTGCTCACCATCGTACGGAGGGCCGCGCCGTCTGGAAACGTCGGAAATGGACGGCCCATGAGAGCCATTTTCCGCACATGACCAATCTCGAAGGCATCGCGCGCGACAGACGTACAGGCAATGATGATGGCCATCATAGCCGGCCCATCCGGATGTTTGAGATAGTCATACCCGACAAGCCAGAGCAGCGCCAACACCAATAGAGACAACTGGACTCCATAGACAAACCCAATCCAACCGCCGAGCCAGAGCAGCAGCCGGCCTCCATCCTCTTGAACAATCTTGCTCCACGCAGTGACACGACCGACACGATAGGCTAAGAGCGCCGTGACCAATGCAATAAGACCGCTAACCATCAACAACACGATCGGTTCCGACAGCGGCAACAGAAGCTTGGCCGCCCGATAGACCACGAACGCCACCAACCCCGGCACAAACATGACGATGCGCTTTTTCTTACGCACAGAGTCTTCCGTCACGGCCAGACTGAGGCTGGGTAACACGCGTAAGGACATTCGGTGCAACATCTCTTGACCAGTTAGGGGTGAAAGGTGAGTGGTAAGGGGACCATGGCTTGCTCCTCGGCCATATTCACCTCACCCCTCACTTCTAACCCTTTACCCTTTCTGAGCGCCCATTCCAAAATAACGAGCCTTCACTTCTTCCATCAGCGCGACGGTAATACGCGTTTCTCCGCGATCGACCGCCGTCCGCTCCAATTCAATGCGCGCCATCGCGCGTACCGGCGCCGGGACCCTGTCCAATCGACGTTCCGCTTCAAAATCCCACTCGATGCGCTCGCCGGTTCGAGGACGAAGCACCGTCTCGTACGTGATGACCCGTTCCCCCCTCAG
>CAZVEZ010000075.1:0-11650 GCA_964626135.1 uncultured Nitrospira sp. | reverse complement strand
ACGTATCCTCCTTGAAGGTGCCCTTCTTGAACGGCTGTGCGGGTTGCGTTTAGCTCGGGGCCTCGACCCCAGTTCCATTCCGCCTGAAACCCGAAGGGTTGAGGATACAACACGATATGCGCGCCGATTCGCTCGTCGAGAATGTTCCCGCCGTCGGGAACCGTAACCCCGCCAGTCACTGGAACATTGATCAAGCCACGGTACGCATCCGCCCCGACTTGCAGAATTTGCCCATAGGGTAATTGGAAGGGGTAGGTAGCGTGCAGCACGACATGTTTGTTGTCATTGGCTTCCGAGACGTTGAGGGTCTGACCGTTATACACTCCGATGCCCAGCATGCCGTAGTCACCGGACCCCTTGAGGCCCTTGGCGAGCAGGTCGCGGTAGACTTGTCTGACCTCAGCCGGAGTGTAATAGAGGAAAAATCCGATGTCGCGTTCTCCGTTCACCGCGCTATTCAGGCCGTCGGCCCGGTCAAATGGGAGTCGTTGCTGGCTAGACTGTAGATTTTCAAAGCCAAACGGGACCTTCGATTGCCCCGCTCGAATACGCCATTCTTTACTCGTCGTCAGGAAGATGTCGGTATAGGCGTCCCGGAGTTGAGTCAAATGATTGCCGGCTCCAAGGTTGGCCCCAAAGTCAGGCTGAATGTAAATGGAGAGCCAATCGGTGATATCGCCGGAAAAAATGATGCGGACACGGCGGAACAGGAAGCC
The DNA here is from genome assembly GCA_964626135.1 of uncultured Nitrospira sp. Lineage (GTDB taxonomy): Bacteria > Nitrospirota > Nitrospiria > Nitrospirales > Nitrospiraceae > Palsa-1315. Next base: position 10,934 of record CAZVEZ010000075.1, on the reverse strand, counting down.
CTTATTATTGCCGATAGAGCTATCGTATTCGCTGACCAGATTTTTTTCGCCGGGCAGATAACTATAGCGAAACTGGGTGTAGCCCCGGATGCTGATTTTGTCATACCATTTTTTGGTCGCGGCAATATTTTGAATAATGGCATCTTCTTTTTCATGATCGGCTTTCGCCTTCACCCACTCTTCTTTGGTCAAAACACCCTTTTGGTACAGCGTGTCCTCAAGGCTGGCTTGAGCAATTTCGGTCTGGGCCATCAAACCAAGGCCGATCATGCAGATAATGGCCGCGGTCCACAGTCGCCTCATTCAAACACCCCTCTTTCTTTATGTTGAGAATTATGGACTGCCCTATCCAACAAGAGGGTGATCTCAATTGATTAAGATACGATGACGGCAGCGTTACAGAATTGTTAAGTTTTTGCGCGAGGCAAAGAGTTTCGTGTAGGCAGTCAACAGATTGCGGGAGTATTGGCAGCAACAGGCAGATGGTAGTTTTCGGGCAGGTTGCTACAGAACGCGATAGTACAGCACCGTGCTTATTCCAGTGGTTGCCTCGCGCCGGAGCACCACGGTTGCATTCTTGGTCACTTCATTCACACTGACAACCATGCGGGCTGAGAATACGTCGCTCTTCACGTCGTACTGGTCCCGGAGAGTTTTCCCGATATCCTCGAAGCTGCTTATGCGATCCAGTTCCACAATGGTCTTGAAGGGGCGCGCCTGGATAATTTCCGCTGCCATCTCGGGCGTGATACGGGGATCGAGGGCCTGGAGCACGAGGGGACCGGCGGTATTGATATTCACCCGCCTGCCGCCTCCTTCCGGATACACAGTCACAACCTTCGATAGTTTTTCGATAATTTCGGGAGTCATCCCCTTGATCAGGCGCAATTCCAAGAGTGTCTGCAACGGTGTATTGGCTGCCCTGTAAGAGGGGCGCAACGTCTGATAATAGAGGCTCTCCGCCCCGGCAGGCTCAGACACCTCGTTATCATCTATCCAATCGACAATGGCATCGACCAGATCAGGATTGACCTGCACGAGTTCGAAGAGACGTTTGAATATTTTAAGTTTACCCTCCCTGCCGACAACATCTCCGCCGGCTGTCAGATCGTTCAAGTTCAGTTTGCCCAACTCGTCTTCGACTTGGGCGCTCAACAGGCCATCGCCGATGGCGTAATTATTGATAGGAAGTGCCCACAAGTCGGTGGGAGCATCGAAGAACTGCTCCGTTTGTTTCTTCCTCAAGGCGTCCTGCTGTAACACTCCGCGGGCTGCCTGGACTGCTGCTCGCGCGAGCACGGTGGCTTTAAAGTTATCGCGAAAAGCAGCGGCATCACGGTACTCTCGTCTTGCCTCGGCATCGAACTCGAGGATCAACGCAACGAGAAGGGTGAGGATCAGGAGGGTAAGGAGCAGGGCAATACCGCGCTCATCAGACCTTCGCATAGATCACGATTTTCAGCGTGGCGTCGAGGTTGACCGGATTATCGTATTTCGGTTTCATCTGAAGATGATGCACTTGGACATCGTAGGGCGCCTGCTCGATGGCAACCAGCAGCGCGAGGATTTGAGGAAGAGATACGTCGTCAAGCCGAATATCGACCGCAGTCTCCTGGTATCCCTGAACGATAACAGGAGCGTGTGGCTGCATGCCGGTAATACGATCGCGAATCTGTATTGTTGTGGCCGCTTCCTCCATGAAGGCCAGCAGCGAGAATTGGGCCGGCGGGTTCGGCATGCGCTGTTCGAGTTTGGCCAGACGAGCCTGTTTGACGACATACTCTTGCGCCTCCAGTATCAGTTCCTGGCTGTCTTTGGCTTTTCGTCTCGCTTGCCGGTCGAGTGTATCAATGGTGGCGATGAGAGGATCGATGATCAATAAGAAGATGAGCGCGGCCGCAACCATGGCCCCGCCGACCGCGACAATAATGCGCTCGCGTGGCGAGAAATGCTGCCACCGTTCTTTCAGCGTCTGTATCATGGCCGGTGCACCGTATAGGCCAGACGAAACACGACTCGGTTCGGCACAGCCCCAACGCGGGTATCGCTGATGGTCACGTCTTGAAACTCCTCCGTGGCTGCGAAGGCCTGTTTGATCTTCTCGACCGCATCGAATGTGGTGGTTTCCCCCTCCAGATGGATACTGGCTCCATCGATCGTCAGTTCTCGTACAGTTAAGGGCACGCCAGGCGGCACATGCTTGACCAATTCCGCAAGTCCGGCAAGGACATTGTTGTCTCTGCCGTCGACAACGGAAAGTTTCTTCTCTACTTGCGAGACTCGGTAGCGGGCCTGGTCCAGTTCCTCACCGGGGTTCGCGCCTGGGCCGAATGTCTGTTCGTATTGCGCTCGAATCTCTTGTTTGAGATTCTTCACCGTCGAATCTTTCAATATCATCCGCATGGAGAGATCGGTCAGCGCCAGAGCACCCAGGATAAGTCCACCCCACAAAGCCAGCCTGCGATCCTGTTTCGAAACCTGCCCCGTTGCCGTTTCAGCATCGCGAGCGGCCTTGAAGTCCAGAGCGAGACTTGACCCTGCCAGTCTTGATTTCCAGCGAGGCCGGACAATGTTCGGATGGATGGCTAATCCGAATGCGATGGAAAACGCGCGGGGGCAGCTTGCTCCGAACCCTTGTCGAGGGCCGACCGGAACCAGGCCTAATTGTTGCGCCATGTGCCCGCTCAGATCTCTGAGTTTAGAGCCGCCGCCCGATACCCAGCAATGGGTCAATCGTTGATGAGCGGCGCCTTCGTACGCATGGAGGGAGACCCGCAACTCTTTGAGAACCGGTTCAAGCCAAGTATCGATTTCCTGTACGGCGCCGGCTCGTTTCCGCCGTTCCGCTTCAGCAAAACTGCACGCATAGCGAACGGCCAACGCATGGGTGAGATGGTTCCCTCCCCATAACACGGTTCGCAACAACACTGGACGACCGTCATGCACAAGGCACAGGGTAGTCTTTGAGGCGCCGACGTCGATAATCACCATGTCACCGGGGACCTGAGCCCCTTCTTCTTTCAGGAATTGACTGACCGAAAACAAGGCCATGCCGTCAATCGTGATCGCGGAGGGGCTCAGATCGGCGGAAGCCATAAATTGCAAATGTTCAGCAATTTTGTTTTTGGGCGCGGCCGTGACGAGGACTTCGGAACCTTTGGCTTTTGCAGCTCCTTCCAGGGATTCTCTCGCCGGCAACAATAAACTGCCGACGGTGACATCTTCCAGAGGCATGGGAATGAGATTTTCCATTTCGAAGGGGACGACCTGGGCGAGCTTGGCGGCATCACGAAAAGGAAAGGAGAGGGTTCTGACAAACACATCCTGGCAGGGGAGTGCCGTGACGATTTCTCCGCTCCCATACAAACCGTTCTGCCAGAGAAAATTGCGGAGCATGGCAGCTCGATAGGCCGGTTCCGTCTGTTCCCGACGCCCATAAGGAACGGGCAGGTGAAAATACTCCACCGATTCACGCCCCGTCAGACGGCGACGAAACCTCACGGCCTTGATCGCCGTCTGCCCGATATCGAGCCCGACACATTCCGCAATCATCGACAACTTTCGATTCCTGTCCTCTCTGGTCTACCTAGGCTATCTGGTCTGGAGCTCCGGATGACTAAAGCAACCAGATAGACCAGACAGACCGAATAGACCAATTTAGAGCGCCACTCTGGCGTTCACGATCGGTCCCACCAGTTTAAATGTGACCGGGGTCCCTGGCGGGAAGGGCGGCAACGAAAGGCCCGCGGACTTTCGAGCAAACCCGATGCCGGGGATCACGGTAACCGCAACGTCAAGAAGGCTCTGCTGGAGCGGTTGTCGCAATGCCACGCGCCCTTGAGCCGTAAATGATCCGTCTACGCCGTCCCCCCTCAACTCCGTCACCTCACAAACCGCATCACGGCAGATAAGGGCTGCGTGGATGCGACCGAGCGAGAGCGAGTGCATTGAGGACGCGCCGGATGTAATCCGTTCGACGACGAGGTCATTGATTTCAACCTTCACGGTTCCTTCCCCTTTGAGAGCAGCCTGATCGCCTTGCGCGCTGTCCCAGCGATGTGCAAAATCTCCCTGGATCACCCCGCCGGTCACATAGGGTGTCAAGACCAATGCCAGATCCATTTGCTGAAGATGACCTTTGACCGCGATGAGTCCTCCTAAAGGCCATGAGCTTGCCGTCAGTGATCCTGTAACACGTCCCGCACCCGCCGGCGCTCCGCCTGGAAGCTGGACGGCATAGTCTAGCACCAGTCGTCCTAAGAATGCCTGAAAGACTTCGATTGTTGTCCGCACGGCTTCAATTGGAATCACTCCGATCGTCGGCCCGGCGAGCACGACGTCGCGCCACTCAATGGCCGCAGGAATGCCCACCGACCAATCCGCAGCGCGAATCTCCCATCCAGTCACTCGATTGAGTTCAGTCAACAGCCGGTGTTGGAGAGGACCATAAGGAAAAGTTAGAACGAGAAACAGGATGAAACAGGCCAGCGACGCCGACCCCCAGCCTAGCGGACCTTTCAGTTTGAGTGTTTCCGGCCAGGCGGACAGCCAGCTATTCATGAGGCCCCCACCGTCACCCACTGTCGGATAGTTTCAATCTCGTCATTCTCCCGGGCCAACGTCAGCTCGAGCAAGAGCGCTTTGGGAGTTCCAAGCTGTCCACGACTGTCCCACTCATCGAGCCAGAGATGGTTCTTGCCGTCGTAATAGCGCACGTTAAAGCCTTTGACATTCGTCGCCAATTCGACTCGCGTGATGGATTCGTCCGTCAAGCCGTAGAGATTGTTGCGTACGAATCGAAGAAGCCGATCGCCTTCTCTCGTGTAGACGATACGAACCAGCTCGGTATTCTTGGACGATTCCGCTCCTCGAAACTGGCCCATTGTCAGAAAGGCGACTACATCGGCCGGCTGACCGTCTTGCAGGGCGTTGATTCCCATCCAGGGGATGTCCGGGGAGACTCTGCCGACTGACAGTTCATCGGTCATGACACGCAGACTGCCGCGAACGATCTGCTCATGAGCCGAGTTCGTCCTCGCCGCATCGATCGCATTCGTCGTGACATAGAGAGATCCAAAGACCAATGCGGCCATCATGGCGACCAGCGACACGGCCAATAGGACTTCGATCAGGGTAAAGCCGCCCTCACGGCGTGGGGCTTGACGAAAAGACATAGGTGCTGACCTCGACCATTTCTTCGGTTGCGCCTCGCGGCCACAGGACCTGAATCTTTATTTCACGTACAATCGGCAGTGGTGTGGAGGAGACAATGCGTTTCCACCGGTAATTCGACGGGCGGTTTGTCATCACAGCGGTGGCCTGGGATCCCAGGGGGGTCGCAAGAAATTCTCCGCCTGTTTCACCGAGAGGCAACAGTGCCCCCAATTCTGTCTCGATCAGTTTTTCCTGCGCGAGAATCGTCGCCGTCGTCAGTTCTTTGGCCCTGGCATGGAGATCGAGATCCCAATTGCGCAGTCCCAATAAGATCGGCAATGCCAGCGCGAGAATGCCGAGAGCGATGAGGACTTCCAGCAATGTAAAACCCCGTTCATTTTCCATAGTGAACTCTGCGCCGCCACCGTGCGCTCACAGTCGGCGCACCTAGCTTATTCCTGTCGTCTTCAGCAACGGCCTTACACGATCGGGAACAATGAGCGGTTTGAGGGGCTCGATACGCTCATCGCTCATGCGGATCGCTCCTGTGACCGGTTCGATGGCAATGGCGAGAATATTATTGCCGGTATTCACCAAATGCATGGTCGCCGGATCGATCTTTCCCGTGGGGTAGAAGAACAGATCGACCAGGCCGGCTTCTTTTCTTCCCTGGCTCACGAAAATATCTGAAAAACGAATGCTTTCCGGGAGAGTCAACGGCACAATCCAAGTGGGATCGTCAGGCACCCTTTCCCGGTCCCCATCCAGGATCATCGGCCAGTAGATTCCCCGGTCCATATCGACATAAAGATGAACTGTCTTTTGGGTCGAGGTGGCCAGGCTCTGAAGGGATCGTATAGTTGCAACCATCCGCCGGCCAACGGAGCTCAGATTTTCCTCTATCGAAAATCGAGGGAGGACGATTCCCAGCAACCCGACGAGCAAGAAGAGCACAAGGATGATCTCCAGAATGGTGAAACCATCTGAGGACCGCAAGCAGCAAGTGGCATGTGGCACGGAGGGCGGGAAACGCACCCGTCGGTTCCGCCTCTCGACGTGCCACGTGCCACGTGCCGCATCCTTTTTAGTTCTTATCCAGATTCCAATTGGTGATATCGGCATTGATTCCTTCACCACCGACTTCGCCATCATTTCCGAGGGACATCAACTCATAGTCACCGAGGGGCTCTCCAGAAGGAGTGCGCTTCGTACTGGGGCTCAGATATTTATAGGGATTCTGCCAAGGATCTTCCGGAAGGTTTTGAAGATATCCGCCAGTCTTCCACTTCTTCGGAATGACCCCAACCGACGGCTTTTCGACCAGGGCTTTTAACCCCTGCTCGGTCGTAGGATAGACACCGTTGTCGAGCTTGTAAAGCTGCAACGCTCCTTCGATATTCCGAATTTGAACCTTTGCCGCAGTCCGCTTTGCATCATCGGTACGTCCCATGATTCGTGGAACGACCAATGCCGCGAGGATTGCGAGGATCGCCACGACCACCATGATTTCGATGAAGGTGAACCCTCGATCGGACCACAGCTTCCGGCCGACAGTCCGCTCACTCATATGCCGATGCTGCGCCATCCTGCCTCCTTGTCTGAAGACCATCTACCTCACCATCTGGCCCATCTCGAAGATGGGCAACAGAATGGCCACGACGATAAAAAACACCAAGACACCCATGACCAGAATCATGACGGGTTCCAGCAGCGACGTAAATCGAGTAATAACCCGCTCCACTTCTCCATCATAAATGTGGCCGATCCGGCGAAGCATTTCTTCCATTTCACCGCTCCGCTCACCGACTGCAACCATATGGGTGACCAACGCGGGAAATTCACCGCTGCGTTTCAACGGCTCGGCGATCGTTTCGCCTTCACGAATATTCTGTCTGGCCCCTTCGACAGCCTGCTCCAGCACGCGGTTGTTCATCACGCGTTTCGCGACATCCATCGCGTCCAACAGTTGCACACCGCTGCCCAGCATGGTGGCAAGTGTGCTTGTGAGGCGCGAGATTGCGACCAATCTGGCGACCTCGCCGATGAGTGGAATCTTGAGCAGCCATCGGTCGGCTGTGAGCTGGCCCACGTCCGTCTTCATGGCGCGTCGCACCGCCCATATGATCAATCCGATCGCGCCGAGAATTCCCGCCCAATAATCCGCAAAAAAATGGCTGATGTTCATGAGGACGACTGTCGGCCATGGGAGAGCCTGCTTTAAACTCGCAAAGACAGCGGTGATTTTCGGCACGACAAAGGTCATGAGAAAAAAGAGCACCGAGATTCCGACGATCATCATCAAGGCGGGATACAGAATGGCGTTGGTCACCTTATGCTTGAGCGCCAGCTGCTTTTCCAGAAACTCTGAGAGGCGGAAGAGGATCTGATCCAGCGCGCCGCTGGCCTCGCCGGCCCGTATCATGTGCACATAGATCTGCGAGAACTCTCGCGGATACCTGCCCAGCACGGCGCTATAAGACGCGCCACCGCGGATTGCTTCGCGGATATCGGCCATCAGGCTCTTCACGGACTTTTTTTCAGATTGATCCACCATGACCCCGAGCGCATCGACCAACGGCAGACCGGCTACCAGCAACGTCGCCAATTGCCGGGTCATCATCGCGACATCGGTCGTGCTGAGAGCAGTGGAACGGCCGATCCCGGCGGAGGATTTGCCGGAGGCGCCGGTTGTCGAGACTGTCGAGGAAGATCCCTGTTCCACCATATCGGTGGGAAATACACCGACCTTCCGCAATTTGACACGCGCAACCTTTGGGCTCTCGGCATCGATGATGCCGGTTGCGGCCCCGCCGTCGTTCCGGTATCCCTTATAGTGATAGACCGGCATGCTGCTAGATCTCGACTTCCTGTTGGGTGATCCGCATCAATTCTTCTGTTGTCGTCATCCCATGAAATACTTTCTCCGCCCCCTCATCTTTCAACGTCACCATGCCCTTTGCGATCGCCGCCTGGCGAATCGAGGCCGAGTCCGCCTTGCTGCCGATGAGGCGCCGGATTTCATCATCGAGCACGAGAAGTTCAAAAATGCCGGTTCGGCCTCGGTAGCCTGTTTGGGAACAGGCCGGACATCCAACCCCTCGATAGAATGCTGGGCGCACTCTCGGTGGCACGATACCCAGCCGGATGAGTTCCTCATCGGCCGGGTGATAGGGCTGTTTACAGTCAGAACAGACCTGCCGCAATAATCGTTGCGCGAGGATGGCCACGACCGAAGAAGCGACAAGAAATGGTTCGATGCCCATGTCGATCAATCGTGTCGCCGCGCTTGCGGCATCGTTGGTATGGAGAGTGGAAAAAACCAAGTGCCCCGTGAGTGAGGCATGAATGGCGATTTCGGCGGTTTCACGATCGCGAATTTCTCCGATCATAATGACATCGGGATCTTGTCTCAGAATTGAGCGCAGCCCCGCGGCAAATGTCAGGTTGATCTTGGGGTTCACTTGCATCTGACCCACGCCGAGCAGCTGATATTCGACCGGATCTTCGACGGTAATGATGTTTTTGTCCGGGGCATTGATGTGCGTCAGCGCCGCATAGAGCGTCGTCGTCTTTCCGCTCCCGGTCGGTCCGGTCACGAGAATGATGCCGTGTGACAATTGGATCAGTTGCTGGATGGTCCCCAACCGATCGTGTGAAAACCCCATTTCGGATAGATTCAACAGGCGATTCTCTTTTTCCAAAAGACGCAGAACGACCCGTTCACCATGTGAGGTCGGCAGCACAGAGACACGCAGATCGACGTCTTTCCCTGCTGTCCGAATCCGAAATCGGCCATCCTGCGGCAATCGTTTCTCAGCGATGTTCAGGCCCGCCATGATTTTCAATCGAGCGATAATACTAGCCTGGAGATGTTTCGGTGGCGTTAAGACGGGATAGAGCACCCCGTCAATACGATACCGAACGACCAGCCCGCGTTCGAAGGACTCGAAATGAATATCGCTCGCTCGCTGGCGAACAGCCTGGAACAGCACGGAGTTGACTAATCGAATGATGGGAGCTTCGTCTGTAGCATCCAGGAGATCCTGTGGTTCATCCAATTCATGAGCAATCTGGTCCAAACTCTCACTTGCCGCGATATCCTCCATTACTTGTTCGGCCCCTGCAGGACTCGACGCTTCGTCGTAGACACGATTTAGGCAGGCAAGGAGAGACAGACTGCTTGTGAGTAACGGTTTTACCGGAAGGCCGAGCAAGAGTCGAAGGTCGTCTAAGGCGGCTGTTTCCATTGGATCAGTCGTGGCCACAAGGACGGATCCATCCTCTGTCTTAAGCGGGAGCACATGATAGCGACGAGCGAAGTGGATGGGAACCTTCTTGACCCATTCATGGTCGACCTGACTCACGTCGAGATCGGGGAGCCAGGGCAGTTCAAATTGAAGGGCAAGTGCCTGGAGAAGTTGATCTTCGGTAACCGCTCTAAGTCGGATCAAGATCTCGCCGAGACGCCCTCCTTTGGTTCCTTGAATATTGATCGCTTCAAGCAATTTGGTTTCGGTCAAGCCGAATTTGTCTTCGAGGATCGCTCCTAACAGCGGCCGACCGGAATGTTCGCCATTCATCAAGGAACACCTATATATAATGGGTGTGTCGTGCTGGGGGGAGCCCATCAGCCTCGAGGCAAGACCACAACCCTATGGAGTTAAAAGAATACTCTCTACGAGATCGCTCTGACAAGGTCACAAAGGCGCCTAGCCCTTCTGAGGGGCATGCCCCTTAACCGTTCCTGGTTTGTAGCCTAGGATGTGATAGCCACCTTTGCAGGCAGAAGAGGGCCTAAACAGAAGAGGTTTCAGCGGATATCGAACGTCATCGCGGTACGCTGATTATTCCGCAGAAGGTCAAGTTTCACGGTCTTCTCGTTACGGAGCTGTTGGAAAAGCGTAAGCATGGTGCCTGGGTCTCGAACCTCCACGCCATTAACTTGCTGGAGGACATCTCCGTACTTCAGCCCGATTTTCTCATAGAAGCTGGAGGGTGCGATGAAGTCTAGACGGAATCCATTGATTGCCCCATTCACCAGGTAAGGCACGGCTCTGGCCTGGGTCAGTAACTTGGGCAAATCGCCCATTGCTTGTTCGACTTCTCTCCGATCAAGCATGGTTCGCATTGGCTTCCCAGGCACCGGAGTTTGGACTGCTTTTCCTGAAGCAGGCGCAGACGATGGGGGTTTCTCGATCTGCGATACGGCAAGTCCCAGGAATTCTTGTTGATTTCCCAGGCGAACGACTATTCCGTCGCGACGGATTTCACTGATCTCACCCACATCTGGTATCTGGTCGTGCAATCGGAAAAATAGCTGGCGTTTGCTGGAAAGCTCTTCCACGATGGCCGAGACCCCTCCCTGATCACCAATCACCACCCCCAGTAAGGTAAGTTTCGACGCGAGATTTAGGGGAGTATGGGAAGCCGGTGCCCCTGGGATACCGGCATTCGGGCTATCGGGATTCATACCGAGGGGATCGGATGGAAGGGGGAAAAGGCCGCTTGCGCGAATATGCTCAACTAAGTCGGGGAGGGATGTGCCTGTGCGAGCCTCTCGCTCTGAGGCTGGCGATGGCCGTGCCTGCCCTGCCGGAACCGACAAGGCTTCTGCAATCACAGCATTGACGATATGCGCCACAAGAAAGGTCGCACATAGAACATAGGCGAGGATGATGGCCCGACGCATATTCATAGTCTGCAAGACCGCCGTTGGCTCCTTCTACCCATAGAGGAGCCTATTCTAGTGTGGATGGAAGGCTCCGTGCAAGAATAACCGA
>CAZVEZ010000074.1:0-11764 GCA_964626135.1 uncultured Nitrospira sp. | reverse complement strand
TAGCACAGCGTCCATTGTAGTTGTTGCTCCACTGTGAGATCGGTGAAGACCATGAAAGAACGTCTCAATCCTTATTTGCTTGGGTGCCCATGTGAGCTAGCGGCTGCCCCCTGACTGATCGGTTGATAGCCCGTCACGTCGATGAACCGTTGGCCCTTGAACTCCCGGAGATTGACCGTGACCTGGGCCAGTTTCATCTTGTTCGCTTCCATCTGCTTATAGAGGGCCTCGTGGTCCTCTGAAATATTCGCTTCCAAGGTGGTCGTGTCCTCCTCGAAATAGAGCACGGCATTCCGGAAGGTCCGGGTGCCGTCCTGACTCGGTCTCGCCTTGACGCCCATCACCACGCACGTTGCCACGAATTTCGACATGTGATGCCTCCTGGTTAATGAAAGTGAGTTGTTAGTTGGACCATGGAAACCAGCCCTGCTTGGTGCAGGACCAGAGATAGACCCACGTGGTGCCGCAGTCCTGGCAGCGACCACGCAGTCGGGGTCCACACATGAACAGCGTCAGCACCCCGCTCTGACACCGACGGCAGAGCACCCGTCGTTCGGGTCCCACCACCGGTTGTTTCGTTCGACGCTTTGGAGATGGTGTCCGCTTTGCCTGAGACCCCGCGTTAGGCGACTCCATGAGACTCCTCCTGTGTGCATGGTTTGGATGTGAGTGCGTCGGTGTCTTCGACCCTAACGCCTTGCCAGACGGCCTCGACCTCAAACACATGCTCGAGACGCGCCTGTACGGCCTGCAGCAAGAGCCCTTGGAGTCCATCAAGTTTGGCGAGCTGATAGAGTCCCAGGCGCAGCACGTCGGAATAGCTGGCGTCCCGCTTCGCCGCGAGACTCATCAGTAAGGCTCGCTCTTCATTCCGGAGTTTCACCGTCTGGCTTGAAGTCTGTTTCATACGTCCTCCGTCGTCGTTGTCGTGTGAGCACGCAGGTCTGCACTGATGCGTACCCTGTGCTGGTTAGGCCATCCCGCTTCCATAGGCCGCCGAGAATCCATCTCGAGGATTCCACCGCTGCAGCCTGCGTTTCGTTTTGGCGAGCTCCCGTCCGTTCTGTAAGAGCGCGAGATGTTTGCTCCGCCAGCGATCCACGCCGTCGACAATCGTACGGACGAGCCAGCGTTCCCCGGCTTCGGGATGGGCACAGAGCAGGCTCAACGTGGGAGCCAAGCTCTTCTCGGCCCAGCGTTTCACCTGTTCGATGGTCTTGACCGCCTGCACGATTGCGAGTTTGGCCCGAGCCATCCCCTCCGTGAGCGTCTGCCACCAGCTTAAGATCGGGGCGTAGTAGCGATCTTTGGGATCGTCTGCTCGCGTACAGTTGCGGAAATCCACGGCGGTGCGGAACACCCCGACGATGTACCGTTGAAAGGAGTCTTGATCGAGCGTGGACAAGGCCAAGCCCACGGCCTGAGCCCGTTCTCGTTTCCATTCCATCTCCCAGCGCATCCAGGGTCCCTCGACCGGCTTCTCTTTGGCCCGTTGTTCTGCCGCTTTATCGTAGATGCGAAGATAGCTCTCTGATTGGCGCGATCCGAGGGCAAGCGTCTTCCCACGGTCCGCCCCAGTGGGCACATCCAGCCCGCTCATGATCCGGCACTGCCGGAAGTGCGAAACACAGTGGCCTTTGGCCACGGCATCATAGACCCCGTCGACATCGATCACGCCAATGCGATCATCCAGCGCGACATCGATCCGGCCAAAGTGTCCCTTCTGATCGAAGACCCACTCCGCCAGCTGATGAAACTTCTCGTACGTCCAATGACTGATCAGTTCTTGGGACAGATCGACATGGACTTCGCGAGGTGCTCGTTTGGCCCCTGTGGCAATCCGGCCATAGCCACTGTCATTGCCTCGGCAGATCCAGACCTCGCGGTACCCTTCATAGCCCCTCTCATCTCGGATCCAGTCCCCCTCACCGAGCACTCTCTTGAGGATCTCCACCGTGGAGGAGGGGACGGTAAACCGAAGCCATCCAATCGACATGGACCAGTTGCTCATACAGACCTCCGAATCCTCGGTTGGAATTTGCGCCCCCGTTTGACTATCCGGGGGCTGGGCTGCCCGCCGCGCCGTCGGCTCGCGCCGCCGGTCGCGCGGCGGGTCACTCCCTCCAGGGTGTCGACGGTTCGCACTGATCCATGCCCGTTCTGCTGGATCGGCGGGCGGACCAGGTCGAGGTCCGCTTGTGCGTTCCGCCTCATCGCCTCCTTGACTTGCTCGAGGTCGAACCGGACAAACCGGAAGATCCGCTCCACGGGGATCTCCCCACGGAGATAGGCTCGGCGCACGGTTTTGACACTCACTTTGAGGGCTTTGGCTAGTTCATGAATGGTCAGCCACGGTGCGTTCATGCGTCTCCTCGTGTCGCGGCGGCTCAACATGGTCCTGACCCTACCGAGGCTGATGGACTTCACGAAAGTACCCGCAAGGGGACACGAGAGGTCAGCAGAGGACAGGTAAGGGACTCTAGTGTTGAGCGGCGATGGTGATGGGTTAGACGGTCACGTCTGGCTCCTTCGTCTCAAGTGGTTCGTGAGACGAAGTGTCTTGAATCATAATCTCCGCGCCAGGAGCAAGGTTGCGAGGATCGTGAATTGGAGGTATTTCCGAGTGGGACGACTCGAACGAGGACGAGGGAGCAAGAACCGACACGAATGAACACGACGTTTGTGATGAGAGGCTAAGAATCTTTTGGCCCTGCACCGAATGGATCTAGTAGAGCCTCGCCTTCTGCCACGAGAGACGGCGTTCCTTTCGGGCTTTTGATGCGGTAGTTCTCCACCTAAACCCTGGTGATTTCTGAATGGGAAACGGGTAAGCTTCCGGCGCAGTCGAGCTACAGATCTTAGCCTGTTGGACTCGGTTCTGATTGGACAAAGGTGCTCAGGCATGCCAACCCCTGAAGATAAAGCGCGCGAGCACATAGACCGGGCGCTAGAGCAAGCTGGATGGAAAATTCAAGACTACAAGAGCGCCAATCTTCATGCCGGTCGGGGAGTCATCCTCAGAAATTTCCCCCTCGTGAACGGGTACGGCTTTGCCGATTATCTCCTGTACATAGATGGAAAAGCCGCCGGAGTGATTGAGGCGAAGAAGGAAGGGTTTCCGCTCGTCGGCGTGGAAGTCCAGGCCGAGAAATATAGCAAGGGCCTCCCTGCCGACTTACCTGCCCATATCCGACCCTTGCCGTTTCTGTACCAAAGCACTGGTGTGGAAACGCGCTTCACGAACGGCCTCGATCCCCAACCGCGTAGCCGCCCGGTGTTCGGCTTCCATCGACCTGAAACGCTTGCGGCCATGATCCCGCAACGTAGCGAGACACCAAGAGATCTGCACGGCGCATCCCTCGCAGCCGAAGCAGCAGCCCCGACGCTCCGTGGCCGCTTGAGAACGCTACCAGCCCTGAGCATCACCGGCCTCTGGCCTGCCCAGGTTACCGCTATCAAGAATCTTGAAAAGTCGTTGGCCCAGGATCGACCGCGTTCCCTCATCCAAATGGCCACCGGCAGCGGCAAGACCTTCACCGCGATTAACTTCATCTATCGGCTCATCAAGTTCGGCGGAGCCAAGCGCGTGCTTTTTCTCGTCGATCGCGGCAACCTGGGCGACCAGACGCTGAAGGAATTCCAGCAATACGTCTCGCCCTACAACAACTTCAAGTTCACTGAAGAGTTCATCGTCCAGCGGCTGGCGGGCAATACTCTGGATACCACCGCACGGGTCTGCATCAGCACCATCCAGCGCATGTACTCCATGCTCAAGGGGCGTGAGCTGTCGGATGAGGACGAAGAAGCCTCCGTCTCCGGCCTCGAACGGCTTTTCAAGAAACCCGAGCCGCTGGACTACAACCCGGCCATCCCGATTGAAACCTTCGACATCATCGTCACCGACGAATGCCACCGGTCTATCTACAACCTCTGGGCGCAGGTGCTGGAATACTTCGATGCCCACCTCATCGGCCTCACCGCCACGCCCAACAAGCAGACCTTCGGCTTCTTCAATCAAAACCTCGTCATGGAATACAACCACGAGCAGGCCGTAGCCGACGGCGTCAATGTGAACTACGACGTGTACCGCATCCGCACTGCCATCACACAGGCAGGTTCCACGGTCGAGGCCGGGTATAGCGTGCAGTTGATGAATCGGGAGACGCGGACGAAGCGTTGGGAGAGACTCGATGACGACTTCGCCTACGATCCCGACCAGCTCGACCGCGACGTGGTCGCCCCGGACCAGATCCGCACCATCGTCAAAGCCTTCCGGGACAAGCTCTTCACCGACATCTTTCCCGGCCGCACCGAAGTACCCAAGACCCTCATCTTCGCGAAGGATGATGCCCACGCGGAAAACATCGTCGAAATCCTCCGCGAGGAGTTCGGCAAGGGCAACGAGTTTGCCCAGAAGATCACCTATCGCACCACCGGGGTGACTCCCAAGGACCTCATCAAGAGCTTTCGCAATAGCTACCATCCCCGCATCGCCGTCACGGTGGACATGATCGCCACCGGCACCGACATCAAGCCGGTCGAAATCGTCGTCTTCATGCGCGCGGTCAAATCCCGCACCTTCTTCGAGCAGATGAAGGGCCGGGGCGTTCGCGTCATTAAGCCGGATGATCTGAAGGCCGTCACGCCCGACGCCACGAGTAAAGACCACTTCGTCATCGTCGATACCGTGGGCGTCTGCGATCAAGACAAGACCGACGCCCGACCGATGGAAAAGAAGCCCAGCGTGGCTTTTGAGAAGCTGCTCCAAGCCGTCGCGCTGGGGAATACGGAAGAAGACGTGCTCACCAGCATCGCCGGACGGCTGGCCCGCATGGAGCACCGCATCACAAAAGCCGATGAACAGGCCATCAGCAAAGCCAGCGGCGGCCTCTCGCTCAAAGATCTCAGCCAGGGTCTCGTGGAAGCGGTCAATCCCGATCGGCAGGAAGAACGAGCGACGCAGCAATTCAGCACGCCCAAGCCGACTGACCAGCAGATTCAGCAGGTCGCCACTAAGTTGATCCAAGAAGCGGCCAAGCCGTTTCACGATCCGAAATTCCGCGAACTCCTGGTCGAGATCAAAAAGAAGAACGAACTCACTATAGACCATGTCAGCCAAGACCAAGTCATTGAAGCAGGCTTCAGCGCTGAGGCGTTAGCCCGCGCACGTACCATTGTGCAGTCGTTCGAACAGTTTATCGCCCAGCACAAAGACGAAATCACCGCCCTCCAAGTCCTCTACAGCAAGCCCTACAAGCAGCGGGTGAAGTTCGAGGACATCAAGGATCTGGCCAACGCCATCGAAAAGCCGCCCTATCTCTGGAACGAATCCCAACTCTGGCAGGCCTATGCGGCGCTGGAGAAGTCAAAGGTCAAAGGGGCCAGCGGCAAGCGCATCCTGACGGATCTGGTTTCCCTCGTCCGCTTTGCCACGCATCAGGACAATGAGTTGGTGCCATTTCCCGAGAAGGTCAATGCCAACTTCAAGGTGTGGCTAGGGGACCAGGAGAAAAGAAGGAAGTTTACGGACGAACAGCGCCATTGGTTGGAAATGATCCGCGACCATGTCGCAGCAAACCTTACGGTTGAGCCAGACGACTTTGAGTACGCGCCGTTTGCGCAAGAAGGTGGGCTTGGAAAAGTGCATCAGCTCTTTGGGGACGAGCTGAACAAGATGATTGAAGAGCTGAATGGGGCGTTAGCGGCGTGAAGACAATCCCAGAAAACAATGCAACGAAGGAATGGGACAAGGTTCGCATTGGAGATGCCCTAAGGTTGATTAACGGGCGAGCTTTCAAACCGAGCGAATGGAAAGAACGTGGGCTCCCGATTGTCCGTATCCAAAACCTGAATAACGCGGAAGCTCCATTCAACTACTACGAAGGGGATCTACCGGAGAAGTTCTTACTCAGTAACGGTGATCTACTTTTTGCCTGGTCTGGCACACCGGGAACTTCCTTTGGTGCCCATATATGGCGTGGTGGGAAGGCTTGGCTAAACCAACACATTTTCAAGGTGCTGTTTGATGAAGCTGATTTCAATAAGAAGTTCCTTCAGTTCGCGATAAACCAGAACCTAAACGAATATATTCGCGCCGCACATGGAGGAGCAGGCCTGGCGCACATCACCAAGGGCAGGTTTGAGCAATCGGAGTTACTCAAGCCCACGCTAGATGAACAACGTCAAATCGTCGCGGAGATTGAAAAACAATTCTCTCGCCTCGACGAAGCCATCGTTAATCTCAAGCGCGTCAAGGCCAACCTCAAACGCTATAAAGGCGCCGTCCTCAAAGCCGCCGTCGAAGGGAAGTTGACCGAAGACTGGCGCAAGGCTCATCCCAACGTCGAACCAGCCAGCAAACTCCTTGAACGTATCCTCGCCGAGCGGCGAGCGAAGTGGAAAGGCAAGGGGGCATACAAAGAGTCTGTCGCGCCTGACACGACCGGTCTGTCCGAATTGCCGAAGGGGTGGGTATGGGCGAGCGCGGAGCAGATCTCAGAATTTATTACTAAGGGAACGACGCCCGCAGCCACGAAGCTCTCCGAAGGCGTCGGAGAAGTCCAGTTCCTGAAAGTCTACAACCTTACCTTTGATGGATCACTGAACCATACTTACAAGCCAGCCTTCGTTACGCGAAAAACACATCAGGGTGAGCTTGCTAGATCGAAGGTCCTAGCCGGTGATGTGCTCATCAACATCGTTGGCCCGCCTTTGGGGCAAGTGTCTGTGGTGCCACCGACACTTGCTGAAGCGAATATCAATCAGGCCATTGCGCGGTTCCGGCCAATCGTTCCGCTGAGTTCAGAATTCTTGTCGCTAATGCTACTGACCGAAGACATTATGCGGTGGGCTATTCGTCGAGCAAAGACCACGGCGGGGCAATCAAACTTAACGCTGGAGCTTTGCCGTGCTCTTCCGATTCCGCTTCCGCCGTCATCCGAACAAACCCCGATCGTCGCCGAAGTCGAGCGTCGCCTGTCTGTCATCCAGGAACTCGAAGCCGCCGTCGAAGCCAACCTCACCCGCGCCGACCGCCTGCGGCAGTCCATTCTAAGCCAGGCCTTTTCTGGTCGGTTGCTTGGGCAAGAGGCAAAGTATTTTCCAGAAGTTATGCCAGCACTCTCCATAGCCGCTGAAACCCAGTCGAGGTATGGCAAGTACAATCGTGCAGGGCGGTGAACACAGATGTCTAACGCATTGAAGCCTTTTGATCAAATCCTAGAACCTGATTCGATACAGAGAGGGTTTGCTCTCTATAACCACGAGACCAGTGTTAGTCGAGCTCGCACGTTGAGGGATCATTATTCAGGAATCGAATCCATTTCGCTCATGCAATCAGTCCCAGAGTCAGTCCGGCAACAATTTGATGCCGCAAGAAATCTTCTTCTCTACTCGTGGTTTGTTTATGGCTGCGTTCCTATTGCGCAATTGCAAGCCTTCTCATCCGTGGAGTATGCAATTCGAATTAAGAGCGGAAAGCCGTTGATGTTGACGACAGGGCTGAAATTGGCAATCGAGGAACACTGGATCAAAGACAGGGGCTTTCACTACTACAACATAAGCGTACGGCATGACATTCTTGGGGCCGATGCACCGCCTGAGGCCAGTCTTGATGCCAAGGATAATCAAACATACTGCAAAACTCTTTTGGATTCGCTTCCGTATCTCCGGAACGAATTAGCGCACGGCAATCCGATGATGTATCCAGGTGGCCTAGACCTGTTTGCGATTTGCGCTGATTTGAACAACCAGCTGTTTGAACTTTCGTAAGGTCACTTTATGCCATCTTCGCGTTTCTATCTGGGCCGTGTTATCAAGCTGGGAAATCTAACTAGTGATGGCGTCATTGGAGCTATCCGAGAATCCGTGTCAGTTCAGATAAGAGGCATCAGGTACACCTTTACCGACTTTCAGGTTTTTAGAACGAATGAACAAGTTAAGGGGGTTTACGCTCGGCTTGCAAAGTATCGTGCTGAGGGCACTGTTGAGGTTGTCCGACCGGACGTTCACTCGATGGGACAGGAAGCAATCGAGAATCTAATTGAAGCATCAAGTCCGTTTATTTACCTCCCAGAGTTTAGCGGCATAGCCTACAAACACGTGTGGGAACTTCAGCGGGAGCAATTCGTTCGAGCCTTTTGCGAGCTAGTTGAAGCAAGGGAGCATAATTTCTTTGTTCGCTGCGATATCGAACCTGTCACAGATTTGCGAACCTTCGTCACGCGACTGGCTAGGCTTGAAAAAATTACTCTTCTTCACGCCAGCGTCAAGCCTCCGAATCCCTTGTTCGGCCCTTGCTGGGAACCGCTAAAGGAGTATGTGAAGAAACGACGTTTAGAGGAAGTAACGATAAAAGAGGAATCAGTAGCAGGAATCTCCACGAAGGTGGCTGAAATAGCGACCAAGATGTCCGCTGGTACAACGAGTGCTCCTGAGCTGCGAGAACTAATGGAGCCGCTGCTAAATGGCGTCGGTGATGCAGCACTTCTTATGGCAGCCGACGGATATGGGCATGGGAAAGTTGTTGGTACTGAGGAAAATCGTACGGTAACCATCAAGACAAGCGATAACCAAAAGAGCTTTGTGTTCGACAGTGATCCACCTCCTGAAGAGCTATTTCAGACAGCCTATGAGCAATTTGGAAAGATTAATGACGAGCGTTATCTGGACCACTAATGAATCGGTTGATTGATATTATTAGATCGGTACTGATCTCCCCGGAGATGCTTTGCCTCGTCTTGCCTATCGGAATTTGGACTTATTGGCCGGGACCATTTCAGTTTGTGACGACGCAAATATATGAAGATTTCAAATGGGGTGTTGGGGCAGCCCTTGTGCCTGCAGGATTCTTTGCCTCTTCGTATAATCTCGGAACTGATGTACTGTCACCTCACGGAGCCAGAAAAGCCCTGCTCGAATGGCCAGATTATTGGATGCTCAAGAATCGAGTCGTCATGGCAGTTATCTTTTGTGGGGGTGCGGTGTTCGTGGTTTTCTTGGCTCTCTACCTAATTGCTGAAAGTAAAGCCTCCCTTGGCGCCGCCCTTCTATTGTCTGGCTGGTTGTCTGCATTTGCTGCGCTTTGTTCTGTGGGGCTAGCGCGATGGAAGATCCGAGAAATTCTTGGAGAATAAAGATAGTAAATGATCGTTCAAAAGCTCTGGAACTACTGCAACGTCCTCCGCGATGATGGCATGAGCTATGGCGACTACGTCGAGCAGTTGACGTATTTGCTGTTTCTCAAGATGGCCGACGAGCGGACGAAGCCGCCGTACAACCAGCTCAGCCAGATCCCTGACAGGTACAGGTGGCCCAGCCTGCTCAAGAAGGATGGCGATGATCTATTCGATCACTACCGCCATCTACTGGAAGAACTCGGCAAAGGGAAGGGCATGCTCGGCCTGATCTTTACGAAGGCTCAGAACAAATTCCAGGACCCGGTCAAGCTCCGGCGCTTGATCGTGGATCTGATCGACAAAGAAGACTGGTCCACGATGAGCGCCGATGTGAAAGGCGACGCGTACGAAGGCTTGCTGGAGAAGAACGCGCAGGACACCAAGTCCGGCGCAGGCCAATACTTCACTCCACGCCCGCTGATCGCGGCGATGGTTGACGTCATTGCGCCGAGACCTGGGGAAACGATTTCTGATCCAGCCTGCGGAACCGGCGGCTTTATTTTGGCCGGACACGACTACATCGTGAAGCACTATCCCAACCTGACCAAGGATGAAAAACGACAGCTCAAGCAGGGCACGTTCAAGGGATGGGAATTAGTGCAAAGCACGGCACGCCTGTGCGCCATGAACATGATGCTGCACGGTATCGGTAGCGACAAAGACCTGCCCATCGTCGTAGCTGACTCCTTGGCCGCTGATCCCGGGGACCGGTTCGATATTGTGATGACGAATCCGCCGTTTGGGAAGAAGAGCAGTACGACCATCGTTGGCGAAGATGGCGAGGTCTCCAAAGAGCGGGATACCGTCGAGCGTGACGACTTCTGGGCGACGACTTCCAATAAGCAACTCAACTTTGTCCAGCACGTCAAAACATTGCTGAAGCAGAATGCCCGCGCCGCCGTTGTGGTGCCCGACAATGTGCTCTTCGAAGGCGGGGCGGGGGAAACCGTCCGGCGCAAGCTCCTCCACGAGTGCGATGTACATACACTCCTCCGTCTGCCGACCGGGCTCTTCTATGCCCAAGGCGTGAAAGCTAACGTGCTCTTCTTCGACAAGAAGCCCGCGAGCGAGACCCCCTGGAGCAAGAAGCTCTGGATCTACGACCTCCGCACCAACCAACATTTCACACTCAAGACCGATCCGCTCAAACGCGAAGATCTGGACGAGTTCGTAGGTTGTTACAACCCAACGAATAGACACACCCGTAAAGCCACCTGGTCCGATAAGGAACTAGACGGCCGTTGGCGCGCCTATGACTACGACGAGTTAGTGGCTCGCGACAAAGCCAGCCTCGACATCTTCTGGCTCAAAGACGACTCCCTCGAAAACTCCGCCAACCTTCCCGACCCCGACATCATCGCCCAAGAACTCGTCGATGACCTCGAAGCAGCACTCGAACAATTCCGGCTGATCGCGAATGACCTTGGAGGTAAAGAAACGTAGCGCAGAATGGGGGGATTGTTATGGCTGAAATCACATCGAAGCGGCGAGGAGAATTGGTTCGAAAGGTTATCGAAATCCTTAAGGAGCACCCGGAAGGCTTGCAAGCGAAAGAGGTATTAAAGCTGGTTGAAGACTCCCTCGCACTCACACCATTCGAACAGAGTACCTATCCCAACAATCCTACTGTCCGCCGATTTGAAAAAATTGTCCGTTTTGCAACGATTGGCCCTGTGAAAGCGGGTTGGATTCTTAAGTCCAAAGGGCGTTGGATTGTCACGGAACAAGGCCTGAAGGCCTATAAGGATTTTAGAGATCCGGAGAAATTCACCTCCGAGGTGAGAAGGCTTTATCGTCAATGGGCGGCCAATCGACCTGAACCAATTGATGAAGTTGCGGAGCAGGAAGCTGAGGTTGCTGACGTCACGGGCACGTTTGAGGAGGCAGAAGAATCTGCGTGGGCTGATATTGAGCGGCATCTTCGTTCAATGGGACCATATGACTTCCAAAATCTTGTCGCGGCTCTCCTTCGTGCGATGGGTTATCACGTGTCTTGGATCGCTCCCCCAGGTAGAGACGGTGGCATTGATATATTGGCGCATACAGACCCGTTGGGAATCAATATGCCAAGGATCAAGGTTCAGGTGAAACGTCGCACAGATAAGATTTCCGTGGAAGGTCTTCGGTCCTTCATGGCGGTTTTGGGCGATCAAGACGTAGGACTATTCGTAGCAGCCGGAGGATTTACGCGTGAAGCTGAAAATGAGGCACGCACTCAAGAAAAGCGGAAGATTACGCTTCTCGGCCTTGAACAACTCTTTGACCTTTGGCTAGAACACTATTTAAAGATCGAAGAAGCGGACCGGCAGCTATTGCCATTGAAGCCTGTCTACTTCTTGGCCCCGAGCAAATGAGTGCTGTGTCATTTCACATTCAAATAGGACAGTGAACCCTTGTTGCTTACCATCAATACCGGGTGGCGGAAGCGCAAGTACTGGATTAAGGTTCTGTTGGGGTAAGACTCATCGAGCTTGCGTAAAGATCAGGTTTAATCTGACAGACAATCTGAGAGTGCATCTCGACCGGCAAGTCTCGGCCACGAGCGGAAGTTCGGCGACGAGATCACACCGCCATAAAGCGGTCCTCAA
>CAZVEZ010000073.1:0-11911 GCA_964626135.1 uncultured Nitrospira sp. | reverse complement strand
AGTTGAGCCTCTGAGCGATGCGAGAACGATGCTGGCGGACTTTTTCAGCATCCTGCTAGAGCAGTTCTGTTGATCGTAGACAGTGCGAACGGACGCGCCCGGCACCGACGCAAACCAGGCCGCGAAGACAAAGTACTATGGGAAGGTAGTTGGACCGAGAAATGAGGACAAGCTACTTTGCAGAGAGCAGAGTGCCAACGAATGGATTGGCATCATGCATGTATTTCAGAAAGCTAGCAGGATTGGCTCGAACACGACTCAGACACGGTGAGCGGCTGGCGGGGGCTGAAACCTTCCAAATAAGTAGCCTGTCCCTTTTTCCTATCCCCAAGGCTGCCCTCGACTGCGCGCACTTTCTCACCCGCCCACCTACTGGCACGCCGAGACTCGCCATGAACCCGCGCGAGGGCCTTCAGAGTCCGGCAACGTTATCAGAGGGAGTAGGCAGATTGTTCTTTACTGCGCGCATCGAGCGACCACTGTTTCATCGTGGGGGCTCTGCGAGCAAGAAGAACGGTCTGCCTACTCCCTCGCCTCATTCTGAGGCCGCGCGTTGCGCGAGCACAGGAGATCATCAGCCTCCATCCCCTCCCCTGTTCCGCAAACACAAGGGACCAACCAGGCTACCCTCCCCACCCCTCCGCATGATGATGCTCCCTCCAAGCCTGCTCGTATCCTCTCCAGGAGGGTGGCCTGAATCGGTCTCCCACTGCGCGCGTTCAACGAGGGGAGTCCTCGACCGCGCGTTGCGGGAGCACAGGAGACCGATCAGGCCGCCCTCCCCTTCTCAATCACTTCCATTTCCATAACTCATCAATCACATCACCTTTCTAAATCTAACCTTCTGTTATTCCACGTCACTCAACTCCCATTACATGCCTAGCGCCGTATCATTATAGTTATGGTGACGCACCCCTCCATCCCTTGAGCGAAGACAGCCTGGGCAAAGGCAAAATTACTGGAAGATTGTCGCGATGACGCTCGCCTACTGAAAAGGATGAGGAAATCTGAAAGAGTAACGGGACAGGCACCGCCGCAGATGGCGGAGCCAGTCCCCTTGGCTCTGCGCGGCTTACTTCTTCTGCTTAGCGAGCGCCAGCGCCATGGCCATCGCCATCGTGCCGGTAGGTTGTGGCTGGCGCTCTGGAACGTGCTGGGGTCTTGGAGGACGCCGGTTACGCGGTTCGCGTGCTGCTCCAGAGGGAGCTTCGACCGGCGCTCGATTTGAAGATGATGTACTGCCTGCTGCATCGTCAAGACGCATGGTCAGAGAAATACGTTGCCGTTTCACATCGACAGCCAATACCTTCACCTTCACAATCTGGCCAGGCTTGACGACCTCATAAGGATCTTTAATAAATTTATTGGCCAGCGCCGATACGTGTATAAGGCCATCCTGATGCACACCGACATCGACGAAAGCGCCGAACGCCGCCACATTCGTCACCACCCCTTCGAGGACCATGCCGGGGTGCAGATCGGTCAGTGACTCGATCCCCTCTTGGAATGTAGCCGTCTTAAATTCCGGACGCGGATCGCGGCCCGGTTTTTCCAACTCAGTCAGGATATCGCGCACCGTCGGCACGCCGAATTTCTCATCGGTGAAGTCGGCGGGAGATAATCCCTTAAGCACCGCCGTCTGACCCATGACATCCACGATGCCTTTGCTGATGCGCGCGAGAATGCGTTCGACCACCGGATAGGCTTCCGGGTGGACCGAAGAGCGATCCAGCGGATTATCTCCGTCGTTGATGCGTAGAAATCCGGCAGCCTGTTCGAAGGTCTTGTCTCCCAGGCGCGGCACCTTGCGTATCGTCGTGCGATTTTGAAAAGGGCCGTTTGCATCGCGATACTCGACGATGTTCTTCGCCAACACCTTATTGAGACCGGATACCCGTTCCAGCAACGGCGCCGATGCTCTGTTGACGTCCACACCCACGGCGTTGACGCAATCCTCGACGGTCGCATCGAGCGAACGTGCCAGCGCCTTTTGATTGACATCGTGCTGATATTGACCGACGCCGATCGCCTTGGGATCGATCTTCACCAGTTCAGCCAGCGGATCTTGCAGACGCCGGGCGATAGAGACCGCGCCGCGCAGACTGACATCCAGCTCGGGAAACTCAGCCGAGGCAAACGCCGACGCCGAATAGACCGACGCGCCGGCTTCGCTGACCACGATCTTGGCCACTGTGTGCTCAGGATTCTGAGCCGCAACTAATTTAATGACTTCAACGGCCAGCTTATCGGTCTCACGGCTTCCCGTCCCATTGCCAATCGAGATCAACTCGACCCCATGCTGCACAACCAACCGCGCCAGCGCCGCCAGTGATCCCTGCCAGTCGTTGCGTGGCTGGAGCGGATAGATCGTCGTGGTCTCCAGCAACTTCCCGGTTGCATCGACCACCGCCACCTTGCAGCCGGTGCGGATGCCGGGGTCGAGACCGAGTACGGCCTTCGGGCCTGCCGGCGCCGCCAGCAACAGCTCATGCAGGTTGCGGCCGAAAATCTTGATCGCTTCCGTTTCAGCCACTTCGCGCAGCTGCGCCAGCAGTTCCACCGTAAGATGCAGATGCACCTTGCCGCGCCAGGTCCAATCGCAGACGCCCATGAGCCATGGGTCCGCGCGGCGGCCCCGGTCTTCGATGCCGACATGCGCCGCAATCGTTGCAACACAGGGATGCGGCACAGCCGCTTCGAGCGCTTCGCCCAGGTTCAAATCAAGCTTCAACACACCCAAGGTGCGGCCACGGAATAGCGCCAGTGCGCGATGCGACGGGATCGTGCGGACGGTTTCAGAATAGGCGTAATAGTCCCGGAACTTTTCTTCCTCAGCTGTTTCCTTGCCTTTCATCACAGTGGACGTGACGACGCCCTGATCCCACAGGCGAGCGCGTAATTTCGCGAGCAGTTCGGCGGTTTCAGCAAAGCGCTCGGCCAGAATATCCCGCGCACCTTCAAGCGCAGACTTTGCGTCCGGCACGTTGATCGCCTCAACACCCTCGGCGGCAGGCTTCACGTTCAAGTATTTCATCGCCTCCTGATCGGGATCGAGCGTCGGATCGGCGAAGAGGGCATCGGCCAGTGGCTCCAACCCTGCTTCACGCGCAATCTGCGCGCGCGTGCGGCGCTTGGGCTTGTAGGGCAAATAGAGATCTTCCACCGTTTGCTTGGTCTCAGCTGCGTCGATAGCTTCCCGCAATGAGGGGGTCAATTTCCCCTGCTCTTCGATCGAGGCCAAAATCGCCGCGCGGCGCAATTCCAATTCACGGAGATACAGAAGTCGCTCTTCCAGCGTACGCAAGTGCGTATCGTCCAAGTTGCCGGTTGCCTCTTTGCGATAGCGTGCGATAAACGGCACGGTCGACCCTTCGTCGAGGAGCGTGACCGCGGCCTGAACCTGATCGAGCCCTACACCGAGTTCTTTGGCAATGCGTGAAACGATGTTCGGTTGTGCTGTGTCTGACACTGCCTGGGCCGTTGGAGAAACCATCTGTTCCGTTACCGATCTTTCCGAAAGCGCAGCCGCGCCGGGTGCCGGCCACTCAGAGTCATGCGCGCTTTCTTGTTGTTACAGTGTATTGAAGATTGTGTCCGTGGAATCGGTTGATGCGCTGCAGGCATGAAGAAGCTGATGGCGAGTGTACTGCAAAACTCTTCGCGTAGCTAGCCCATCTATCCAGAACCACGTGCGCCACTGACCTTCTGCCAGCAGGATGCTGAAAAAGTCCGCCAGCATCGTTCTCGCCTTGCTGACGGCCCTTTTGAGCATCCTGATCTATTGAGGTCTTCGCACCGTCTGTCATGTTCCAACGGTGTTGTATGGGGAAATTGACTTGTCCAGCATCCTGCTAGATCTCATCCTAAGACTCCGCTACACTTATTCAACAGGAGCGGCCGATGCGGAACGAACGGACGACCAATTACTATGCGCTGCTCGAACTCTTGCCCTCCGCAACGGACACTGACATCAAAAAGGCCTGGCATGAACAGATCCAGGTCTGGCATCCGGATCGCTTTAACCATTCCCCGACATTGCACCGCAAGGCAGAAGCCCGCACACAGCTGATCAATCAGGCCTATCAAACCCTCAGCGACCCTGTCGCGCGCACCAGTTACGATGCCAAGATCCAGCCCTCGACCTCTCAAGGGCCATCGCCACGCCCTTCCTCTTCATCAGGCTCATCGTCTGGATCGTATGCTTCCACCCCACCACGCGCGCCACAGAGTCCACGGTCTCGCCAGGATCGCCACGGCCCTCAATCGCTCATCATGCTCTCCCGGCAAGGCCATCCCACAACCATGGTGCCCGCCCTTACCATGCTCGTCGACCCTCGGGAACAGTTCCCCTACGACTTTCACGGCTTCGTGCGCATCGCCGGAATCATTCGAGAGACCCTTCCAGCGGGCAGCTATGCCGTTGCTGAAGCGCCCGAGCTCGTGTGCTTCAAGTGTATCGGCGTGGAAGTACTCTATACGATCTACTCGAATCCCTCCGACAATCGCCTGCCCTTTCTTCACGAACTCGAACAACTCCTCGCCTTCCCGTTTCGCTACCTCATCATCGAAGGGACGCTTCAACACCGCAAAGCCGGAGGGCGCCTCAATCAATATCACAAGGTTGGATTGACCGATTTCCTCGATGCCCTCACCGCGCGATATGGCATCCAGATTATGTATACGGATGGCCGGGAGGAGGCGGAAGAGCGAGTCGCCAATCTGGCAGCCATGCACTATGCCTACTTCTTTGCCGAGCAGCAGGGTTTCGGGCGCTGCCTTACAGAGCAGGACCTATGAACACCGCACTGCAGAGCGTACGCTTCGCCTCGTCGCGTGCTGCGGCCTTGCTGGACGGCCTTTCTGAACAGCCTGCGATGACTTCTGAAGGGGCCTGTGAGTATCCAGACCTTGCGTGGCTGCTCTACTCCAGTAGTGTGTCAACGCCCTGCTAGTCCGCCGGCAGGACGTGACAACACGCGCCGAGTCACGACCCGCGTGGATGGTGGAGATGACCGGCTTCTCCCTGTTTAGCGACACGTTCCAAATCCGACCTGCCGCCAGGCCTCGTAAATGACCACGGCCACGGTGTTGGAAAGATTTAGACTGCGGCTCTCCGGAACCATGGGTACGCGGATACACTGCCGCTCGGCAACACTCCCCAAGATGTCAGCCGGCAACCCGCGGCTTTCCGGACCGAACACAAAGGCATCGCCGGCGGCATAGTCAACCACGTCGTATCGTTGGGTGCCTTTGGTGGACACCGCAAACAGACGGCGATCCTTCAGGCCGGCAACGCAATCCGCCCAACATCCGTGAACATTGATCGCGGTGAATTCGTGATAGTCGAGCCCTGCGCGAAGCAATTGCTTATCCTCCAGCGTAAATCCCAGCGGTTTTACCAGATGCAGCCTGGCTCCGGTGTTGGCGCACAACCGGATAATGTTGCCGGTGTTCGGAGGAATTTCAGGTTGATAGAGAATGACGTCGAACATGCCGTGAGTACCTGATACGGGATACTGCTATCGCTAATCCACTACGGGGCAAGTCTACTGCATAGGCCGACCGGTATCCACCCGTTGGCCAGCTCGCTCAGAAGATACATCCAATCTGACTTCCCTCTTGAATCTTCGTCTCCTGCCGTTTCATACTTTCCTCCCATGGCCTCTCCATCAGCCGATCGCTCCAAGCCGCTCCAGGATCTCGAAACCGACGAAGCGTTGCGCGCGATTCTCCAAGGAACCGCCACCGAAACGGGACACAGGTTCTTTGCCGCCCTGGTGCAGAATCTTGCCATCGCGCTCGGCACGCATGGAGCCTGGGTGACGGAATATTTTCCGGAGGCTCGCCGCCTTCGCGCCCTCGCGTTCTGGATGGATGGCCAGTGGGTGAACGACTATGAAGTGGACATCGCGGGAACACCCTGCGAGCGCGTCATCGACACGGCCAAGCTGATACATTTTCCAGACCGCATTCTGGAGATCTATCCCCACGACGATGAACTGAAGGCAGCCGGAGCCGTCAGCTACATGGGCGTACCGTTGAAGGACACCGACGGGCATGTTCTCGGACACATGGCGGTGATCGACCGTCGGCCGATTCCGGAGGAACCGCGGGTCCATGCGATCTTTCAGATCTTCGCCGCGCGGGCTGCGGCCGAACTGCAGCGCCTGCGCGCAGAGACGGAGGTGCGGGAGCGGGAGGAAAAGGTCGGACGGCTTCTCAACAGCGCCATGGATGCGATCATCGAGCTGGATGATCGGCTCCACGTGACCCGCGCGAATCCGGCTACGGAGAAAATCTTCTGTTGTCGAGCGGAACATATGGCCGGTCAGGACTTCCGGCGATTCATAAGCCGGGAGGATGCCGTCCGGCTCCAGACACTGATCGCCGAATTGGATGGGCGTCCGGAAGGCCAGCAGTCGCGCTGGATTCCCGGCGGACTGACCGCTCGTCGCTCTGAAGGAGAATCGTTTCCTGCCGAAGCGACCCTCTCCCGTTTCGAACTGCACCGGCAGAAATTCACGACGCTGATCCTGCGCAACATCCACGATCGTGTGGAAGCGGAGCAGAAGATCCAGTCGCTCACCGCCGAAACCGAATTGTTGCGGGAAGAACTGCAGGCCTTGCATCACGACAATTCCTTGATCGGAGAAAGTCCGGCGCTTCGGCAGGTCCTGCGCGACATCGCCCAGGTCGCAGAGACCGACGCAACGGTGCTGATCATGGGCGAGACCGGTACCGGCAAGGAGCTGGTGGCGCGCGCAATCCATAGGGCGAGTACGCGTCGAACGCGCCCGCTGATCACGGTAAATTGCGCGGCGATTCCCTCTATGCTGATCGAGAGCGAGTTGTTCGGTCATGAGGCGGGAGCCTTTACCGGCGCGACCAAGAAACGCGAGGGCCGCTTCGCCCTGGCCGACAAGGGCACCATTTTTCTCGACGAGATCGGGGAATTACCGCTCGACTTGCAATCGAAGCTGCTCCGCGTCCTCCAGGAAGGCGAGTTCGATCCGGTCGGAAGTTCCTCCATCAGGAAAGTCAACGTGCGCGTGTTAGCTGCGACGAATCGCAATCTGGAACATTCCGTCCGCGAGGGAAAATTTCGCGAAGATCTCTTCTACCGGTTGAATGTGTTCCCGCTCCATCTGCCGCCTTTGCGCGAGCGCGGCGACGATGTGGTGCGCCTGGCCTCTGCCTTTGCTCAACGATTCGCCGGCAAGATGGGCCGTACGATACTTCCACTGACCGCCGACTGTGCGCGCAGGCTTACTGGCTACAGTTGGCCGGGGAACGTACGTGAACTGCAGAACGTGATGGAGCGGGCTGTAATCACCGCGACGGACGGGCGCGTGAATCTGGATCGCGCCTTGCCGGAATCAACGGCGACGGTATCCGCATCCGACCGTGCAAGCGAGCCTCGGCAAGCAATCATTCGCACCGCAAAAGAACTGGAGGAACTGGAACGGGCGAATATCATATGCGCGCTCAACGCCGCCAAATGGAAGGTCTCCGGCGAGAATGGCGCGGCGAAACTGCTGGGAGTCAACGCCTCCACCCTATCGTCACGGATGAAGGTTCTCAAGATTCAGAAACCCGCCTCACCGTCATCCCTTTCATGAGCCACGCCATTCTCCTTCGTCTCCATCCGCTTCACGAGATTTCAGAAATCACCTCGTGATATTTCACAGCTCGTGAAATTCCGCGACAGAGGTTACTCTCTGCTGCGCCTCTAACTTGTTGAAATTCCATCTCACGTGTGTTTCTCCAGGTTGGCACCATTACTGCTGTAGGAACCCCGCATTGGGGCCATTTACTCACACCACGGAGCAGGCGGGCGCAACAATGAACTGGGAAATATTCTGCCGGAATGCCGACCAGTTTTTGTTTCAGCACCTCGCCGACTACCAACACACTCAACAGGGAGGAGTTATCATGTCACAGGCAACTATGACCGGAGTCATCAACGGCGTCGATGTCGATCGGCTGGGCGCAACGATCCAAGCGGTGCAGCAGAACACAAGCCTGGCCACCTTCCGATTCCGCGCGAAGAATCGATGGATCGACGGCGGGCACAATCACTCGACTATTCAAAGTTTCTACGGCGCGGGGCAGGAGGATACCCTCCGCACCAAGCCCTTCGTGCTGGAGGCCGACGAACCGCCCGTACTGCTCGGGAAAGACCTTGGGGCCAATCCGGTGGAGTATGTGCTCCACGCGCTGGCTGCATGCTTGACTACATCGCTTGTCTATCATGCCGCGGCGCGCGGTATCCGGATCGAGTCAGTGGAGTCGCGCCTAGAAGGAGATCTCGATCTGCAGGGCTTCCTCGGCCTTTCGGATACGATCCGCCGAGGCTATAAAGAAATCCGTGTGAACTTCACGATACAGTCCGACGCGTCAGCCGAGCAATTACAAGAGTTGACGAAGTTTTCCCCGGTTCACGATATCGTATCGAATCCGGTGCCTGTATCGATCTCCATCGCCACTCTGCCGACTGCATGATTTCACACCGCCTCCAGGACATCCTGGAGGCGGCATTTCGCACCAAGAAGGAGGAAATCCCGGCAGTCGGTGAATTATTTCATCATCCTATGGCTTCTTGGTATAGTGAATTTCAATGAAAGAAGGTCCATTTCACTTGCAAGACACTCTCGTCCAGCCAAGACATCGCCATAGTGCCACGCTTGTTAGTGTGCTGTCTGTTGTAACGCTGGCAATGAACCTCTTCGCATTCGCAGAAGGCCCGCCACGACATCCGGAGGAGCACATCGCCGAGCGCGCGAAAGCCGTGTGGGAGAGTGGCGCCATCACTCCTGCGCTGGACATTCTTGACCAAGGGATTCAAGACTATCCGCAGGCGCTGATGCTGCAGAAATTGCGTGGCGATATTCTTGCTGCGTTTCGAGGCTCAGGAGAAGCGGTTCACGCCTATGAGACGGTTCTCGCCAAGATGCCGGCTGCGTTAGACGTCCGATGGGCCAAGTGGAGTGTGTTGGTTCGATCGGGGCAGGGAACCGAGGCCATCGCGGAATTGCAGCGTATCGCGCTGGTCGATGCCAAAAATCCCTTGATCCATCTGCGGCTGGCTCAAGAACTCCGCAAACTTGACCGCCTTGAGGAATCGCTCGACTCATATAAGACGGCCATAGAACTTGCGCCGGATTTGCTTGGCTGGCGACTCGCATTGGCCAGAGCACGGTTTGACGTCCTCGATTATCAAGGCGCGGAGGACGACGTGCAAGATGTGTTGCACATAATCCCTGCCGGTTCACCGCTGAAGCTTCCAGCCAAGAATTTACTCTCGCAAATCAATGGCACCTCGATCGATCGGGGCCGGCGCTTCCACCCCGTTCACACGAAAGACATGACGGCTGCACAGCGCAAAGAATGGGCCTCCATTCGCGCAGAGGCGTGGAGACTCTTCTCGACTGGCCACTATCAAGAAGCCGAGCCGATCTATCAACGGTTGCTGGTCCTCAACCCCACTGATCCCCTCGCCACCCACCAATTAGGGCTGACCCTCATGCAACTTGGCCGCTGCAAGGACGCTTTAACCGTGCTCGGCAAGATGTCCAATCTCGATCCCGGCGACGAAGACTATGCAGACACGGTGTTCCGGATAGGCCAATGTCTCACGGAGTTGGAACAGTGGGAAGACGCGTTCATCCATTTTCGCATCCTCTACGACGCAGCTGTCGAGTTGGAAGAGAACAGCAAGAATGCTCCGCTTCCGCCCGACATGCGTGTCTTAGATAAGAAGAAAATTGCGCGATGGATCGAGAAGGTGAGGCCCCATGTTCCAGAATTGGCACAGCTGGCGGACAAGGAGGCAGCGAACCGTGCGCAGCACGAAAAGGCGAACCAGCCAAAAACCATGACGGAAGAAGACCTCTATGCGCAAGCGATCGATCTATTCAAACCGGAAAAGCCATTGGACCAACAGGCCTCGCTCATGGGCAGAGACGCAGATTTCAGCTGGTTTCGCTTTGTCATCCCGGCCGGCAAGGTCGTGCGGGACGATTACCCCACCGGCGCCCATGAGTTTATTCCCCTGAACCCTGGGGATACCTTTCCCTCGTCACAACAGGAAATCTACCTGGTCTTTGGATTGGTGTCGGCCTCATTCGATGCAGTCCCCCTCACAGGACGTTGCGCGCTGGAAACATCTGAAACTACCGGAGAGAAACAGGCCGTCGCACAGGACCGGGTCATGACCACGATGAACGATCAGTCCGGCTATTTTATGCTCACTCCTCCCAAAACCGGATGGACACCCGGCCTCTACCACTGTGGGCTCTATACGGGAGAGCAGACATCCGCAGATACCCTTGTGGATGAAGTCCGGTTCCGCATCATCGACCGAGCCGCATCATCAACGCAGGGCTCGTGAAGTGTACAACACATTTCGTTCGAAATGGACGCTGCGAGCTGACAGCTGATAGCGCTGGTCGTGAACGAGCGCTACGAGAGAGGCGCCGTTGATTGGACCGGCCAGAGCCACTGGATCGCCCGAAGCACAACGAACGCCGCGCAGGATGGCAGCCAAATCCAGACGACTTCGCTGGCCAAGACGCGAGCGCCGTACTCGGTGAAGAATTCGCTGATCCCGATGGGAGACACAAGAACCGGCCGCAGCGGGAAGAAATATCTCGTCGTATCGAAGGGAGAGAAAAACGCGACGCCCAACCCTCCATCCGTCATCGCATCCAGCACACCGTGTGACGCGGTGCAGAGGAAAAAATAGAGAAAGAGCCCCGTCAATGCGACTGTCGGCTTGGTTCGATACCACACAGCCACAAGAATCCCGGCTAGCAGCGCCGCAAACAGGACCGAATGGGTGAGGCCGCGATGGCCCCACAGATCACCGTACTGAATGCCAAACGGAAACCCTATGACATCCAGATCAGGCACAGCCGAACAGAGCACGCCCAAGAACAATTCGCGCCAGGTCAGTTCCTTGTTCCGAAAGACCTTCCCCATCGCCAATGCGACAACGGCATGAGAAAATGCAGACGCCATTCACGACCTCATGTCGGCATATCGCAATAGCTGAAGACCGGATCCTGATCGCTTTTCCGGGGAATAAGCTCGTCTATCGCACGCGGCGAACGCCGGACGCGCTGTCCGGCCTGCCTCAAGTTTATGTGTCATTGACTTTCTGTCTGAACAACTCATCTTCCGATCGTGCCAGCCACTTCGTGAGATCGTCAAACCCCTGATCGGTGACACCCTCTACCCGATAGCCGGTGCTTCTTCGATGCGAGTACGTATCAGCCGCCATGACGACGGTCTCCATGAATCTGAGATCCTTCAAGGATACTTTCATCGTAAATCCATAGCACTCCGTGAATCCCTTCGACTCAAACTCGACACCTTCCACACACCACTCCAATTCCTTCAACTGTTTCAGCGAGATATCGTACATGTCCGGATCGATATAATGATGCAGGTCCGCCACATACGCCACAATGTCCTGCAGCTGTTGATGCCGCTCGGCATTCACAACCAACTCCGCTGTTTGAACGTGGCTCGAATTCTTTTTGTCCTCGGTCATAAATCCCTCTGATACTTTCATATCGCGACAATGCACAAGGCCAATCAGGTTTAGCCGATTCTATACGGTCATGAGAAAAAGCCGCAACCGGACAATTTCATTACCTATCGTCCCTCCAAGCTCGCTCGTACCTTCGCGAGGCGGGTAGCCTGATTCGGTCTTCCACTGCGCGCGTTCAACGATGGGAGTCCGCGACCGCGCGTTGCGCGAGCAAGGGAGATCGATCAGGCTACCCGCCCCTCCTCCTGCTAGTAGGGTGTTGACAAACGACTGGAGCAGAACAGACACGCAAGGTCTGGATGCTCACAGACCCCTTCAGAAGTCATCGCAGGCTGTTCAGAAAGGCCGTCCAGCAAG
>CAZVEZ010000072.1:5639-12018 GCA_964626135.1 uncultured Nitrospira sp. | reverse complement strand
TCTTGCTCGCTGAACGCGCACGATGAGACTGTGCTCGTTCAATGCGCGCAGTAAAGAACAATCTGCCTACTCCCTCTGTGGAAGTTAAAGACTCAGAAGGCCCTCGCCCAGGCTAATGGCACGTCTCGGGAAATCGATTGCGAAGCAATCGGAGGGCAGGGCAGGTAAAAATATCTGCCAGTGGGTGGGCGGTAAGAAAGCTGCACGCTGTGGGGGACTCATCCGGGCCATCCTTAGGATAAAGTAAACGAGCGAGTTTTGAAAAAGTATCTTTGGTTGTTCGTTGCGGCCTTGCTGTAGGGACTTTCTGAATAGCCTGCGTGGTGGATTTTGTTTCCCGGACGTGAAAGCCGTGGAATGAAGTGCCTAGAGGATTCCATGAAGTAACAAGAGAGCTATTTGGAAGTGGCCATGTTGTATTTGCATGCTATGCCGGTCAGTATATCCAGTAGTTGGACATCTTTATGGCACTTCCACCCAATTTAATCGCATCGCTTACCTGTCCGCATCCTAAGGATCTCTTCGAGAGACTCATCAAAGGAGTTGAGGTTAAGGACAAAAAAGAAGTTAAGGGTAAGGGGAACGTTGTATGGTCTTGGAAGACTGAGATAAGCCCTGCAGACCTCTATTGCTATCTCGCAGCTCGATTCGGTCAGCCGAACGGACCGCAGAATTTCTTTCGGGATAACGGCTCCGACAGCCTTATCCATTGGGAATGGGTGGTTGATAGCCCACAAGGAGACATACACTTTCTGGGGATGAATTTCAGAACTGAGGTTTGGGTATCAGGTGACTTCGAACTCGTCGATTCCGACAGCTTTGCTTTTGCTGCTGCAATCAAAGATGATTTTGCGAACTATGGACAGAAGATGTCCGAAGTACGCAGATCGCTTGAGAACTGGTCTGAGTTTGTCAACCCGTATCAGCGCCTACGTCGTGCCGTAGAAAAGCTACTACTTGATCTGAAGTCGCTGGACCTTCAACCAGAGACTGAGCGGATTCCAGACATCACAAGTGCCGACGTAATGCCTTCTGATAAATGGCATATTATCTTCACGAAATACAGCAAAGGGCTGGGGCTCTGCTTTGGAATCCGGTCAATGCTCCCTGTCATGGCGGAGGCCTATGTTAATCTTCTTCTCTTCGTACTCATGCGGCCAGAGCTCAAAGCCGACGAGCGCCTTAGGGAGAACACAGTGCGGCAACCAATCGACGTTCGGGTCAAGAGCTTGTACATCTCCTGTGTTGGTTTCGACCGACCGATCGACTATGCCAGTTCTGCCTGCAAGGCGTATCACACTCTCGTCAATGAAAGAAACGATTTGTTGCATGGGAATATTGTGCCTGAAAAACTCTGTTTCAACGAGGTCTATTTTCATGGGACGGTACCCGTCTTTAAGCAGTATCGAAGCATGTGGGAGCGATCAATTGGGGTCGAAATTGACGCCGTTGGCCTGAGTCGACTTTTTGCAGAAGTAAGAACTGTCAACGACTTTATTGAGTATCTGACAAGCTGTATGAAACCCGAAGTAAAGAAGTATATCGATCTTCTATCCGAGAAGTTAGATCTAGGCTGGAACCAAAATACAGGGCGAGTAGGGATACTTTTCCCTGATCACCTGGTTGACATGGTGTTGGGTAAACTACCGACAAACAATGATATAGATGCTTAAACTTTCCATCAAGTGGTCCTGTCTCCGGCAGGACGCTTATGTCAAACCTTACAAGTCCAATCAAAGGGGGAGACTATGGCGGTCAATAGGGGCGACTTAGAGAAGATGAACGATCTTCTCGCCAAGGGCGCAACGATTGCATCACTCACGAAAAAATTCCCGAAGTATGATTATTGGGAGATCTACTGGGAAGTAAATGACTACAGCTTGCTTGGAAAGAAACGTAGCCTGTCCAATCGCTTAAAGAAACTGCGTCAAAAGCTGACTCGCGACAGACGGAACGCGCTCGTGGACGAGATCGTTAAGTTGCTGAACCAGATTTATGATCAGTCAAAGTCTAACGGCAAGAAGCTAATAAACATAGATCGAGTATTGAGGCGGTGATGTGTGCATTGTGAGGGGAAACGGGGCTATCCTGAGCCAGAGATATTTCGTTTCCATAGATTTCACACGTAATCTGTGAGGCGCTGGTGGGGCCAGGATTTAGCGAGCGTACATTCGAGTTTTGCTACAATGCTGAGTACTGCCAGCTTAACGCCGCATTACTGGCCGCGCACCCCCATATTCCATCTCAGAGGGCTGAGAAGGATCTCGGCTACGACGTCGAGTTTCGGATTATCGAGGGCAACTTCACACGTTCTCTGTTCTTGCAGCACAAGGTGGCGTCATTTGCCGAGATGCGTGCGGGCCGGAATGCTCACTTCTATGCTGTCCATGGTCAGCCGTATCTTCGCTTTCCCGTTGACAACGAGCAACACAACGTCCTGTGCGAGCTGAGTCGAACAAAGGGCAACGCATTCTACTGCGCACCCCGATTTCACCTCAGTCACGAACTCGGATCCTATTTTCGCAACGCGTCTATCGCTGCAAACTCGATTTTTCTTAACCCGTTGGATGTTGGGGAAGTCACAGATGAGGAACGACACAACATCACCTACGACGTCTTAGGTCGGAACCCAACGCTACATTCAGAGCCGCGTCACTTCAGACGTTCGTTTGGTGGTGGGAAGGAAGACGCGCCGCAATTAAAGCAGCAACCCATTACGAGGGATTATATCCACGCACTCAGCGATGAACTTGTGCGGCGTACAGAGCAGTCGAAGTTCCATCGGTCACTTACAGCGGAACTTAGGCGAGCGCGGCCTATTGAGCGGGCGCAGGTTCTTCTTGGTCGCGTCTACCAAGTAACGTGGCTGCTGCTTCCATGAAGCCTAACTGGCGCATGCAGCCGACGGTGGCTAGCCCGATCATGGGCCGCCAGGGCTGAACCCTAGCGTTATGTATGCGAGGAGAACTCATGCGGGGCGAAAACCGGGACATTCTGCGTTTCTGCCGGCGTATGGACATGAATGTGAGTCTTCGGCCTGTCGGTCAGTCAGGGGAGTCGTAACAACGTAGAAGGCTCCCCCGGCAGTTCAAGGCTCCACTAAAAAGGCATCATTTATCGGAACTGATTCCCAAGGCTATGGGGACTTTCTGGCGTTGTCCACTTCTACAAGGGATCTTGACATTGCGTCAGGACTACTAAAAGTAGTAGCATTCGATTCAGAGCGCCGAAATGGATGTGTCAAAATCTGCTCCCCTCTACAAGGTTTTCTTTTACCAGACATCCCAGGGGGCTGAGCCGGTTAAGGAATGGCTGCAGGCTTTATCCAAAAGCGAGCGTCTTCAGCTTGGGCAGGCCATTCAAGTGCTTCAAATGAACGGGCCTGCGCTTCCCATGCCGTTTGCGCGCCCGCTGGGCGGTGGACTCTTCGAGCTGCGAGAGAGAGAGTCGGCAAAGTTCGGTATCGGATTTTCTATGCGTTCGACGGTGGTCGGGTGGCGATACTCCTTCATGCTGCGACAAAGGACCAGCGGGTGATTGACGAAGACATCGCACTGGCTCGGCGAAGGTTGAAAGACTATTGGGAGAGGAGATAGACGATATGAAAACCAGGAAAGCGTCTCAAGCTGCCGGAAGTTCATTCGATAGTTGGGTAGCTGAACAAGGTGAAGCATTTAAGGCGGAGGTCATCGCTGGAGCGATGAAGCGGCAGTTTGTGATGAAGCTCCGGGGGATGATGAAAGCCCAAGGCGTCGGTGTGAACGCGCTACAGAAGATGTTGGGAACCGGGCCGTCTCAGGTCCAAAGACTGTTGGATCCTCAGGATGTCGGAATTTCTTTGAAGTCGATTGCCAAGCTGCTCGCCGTTCTTGGTGCTGCAGGACAGATTACCGTTGAGCACAAACAGTCGAAGCAAAAGGTTGCCTGAGTGTGACCGTGCGCGGCTGAGTCGCAGTCGTTAGGCTCCTCAGGGGAGGGCGCATGAAGACATTCAATGTGTACCGGCATCCCCTGCAAGGTCTCGAAGCTGTAAAGGTTGGCTTCTCCTGGCCGGCAGCATCAGCCGGCCCGATATGGATGCTCGTTAAGCAGCTATGGGGCTGGTCTGCTCTTTGGATCGCATTGTACGTCTCCTTGTCACTGGTCGAGACCGGTACGGACACATCCGAACCTGGTGGCGCCCAAGCTCTGGTTTATCTTCATCTCGTCGCGGGATATGTTGCTCTCAGTCTCATACCTGGGCTCAAAGGAAACCAGTGGCGAGAGAAGAATCTTGTCCGGCGAGGATTTGAAATGCTCGGCACTGTTCAGACTGAAACCTCTGAGGCGGCAATCTCACAGATGGCACCGACACTCTAACGACTCGCCGCAGTAGACAATGTGTTCGCTACGGCCGGGCATTGATTGCTGAACCTGCCCGTGTGGTGAAAAAAAGGGGGGCGTGCTATGAGGCACGCCCCCCTTTATCTTGGTACAGTCAGCAGACGGAACTAGTTACTTCAATGCGTCGATACCGGCGCCGAAGTTGATGTGAAACGCTGCGCCGTTCATCACGAGGGCCGGGACTGACTTGACTCCTGCGGCTTCCGCTTCTTTCACCCGCGACTTGCTCGTGCCGAGGTGGACGCTTTCTACGGTATATTTCGCCGGATCGAGGGCGTTGGCGACGCTCTGTTCGGCTGCGACACATACCGGACAGCCTGCGTGATAGAAAATTGCTTTCGTTTTCATCGTAATCTCCCTCCAATTGTAATGTAATAGTTTGTGGTACTGCGGTTGTCGTCTAGACAGAAGAGACACCAGGTTCGTCTCTGGCTAGCAGGCACTGCTCTGTGCCCCGGTCACCGGCAGGACAATTTACCATAAGGTCAGCGTGAAAAGAACCCCCCACCGCAGAACGAGGCTTCCGAAGATGTGAGCGAGGGAAGCGATACTGGTTCATCTGGTTTATTTTGTTTATCTGGTTGATCTTGTTCAACCAAACAAACCAAAGAGACCGAATAAACTAGAGAAACAAATCTGTTCTTGCCTGTCCCGCGGAATCAGCGAATGACCTGAATCGCTTTCCATCGTTCCGAACGATAACGCCAAAGCAGGAGTCCCATCCGGACTGTCCAATCTGCAATCATGGCGCTCCACACGAAGAGCACATCGAGCGCGAGCCAGGGGCCTGCGATGACTGCAAGAGGCACACGGACGCCCCACATGCCGATGGTTGTCGCCACCATGATGAACCGGGTGTCGCCGGCTCCGCGCAACGAACCGGCCAGGACCATGGTGAGGGCGAGCGGAATTTGTAGGATGGCGACGATGCGCAGGAACACCGTTCCGAGTTCGATGACCGCCTCGTCATTGGTAAAGGTGCGCAGGAGCATGTAGGGAAAGAAGAAAAAGAGGATGCCCATTGCGGCCATCGTGATGGAGGCCAGCCGATTGGCCTCCCAGTTTTCGAGTTTGGCCCGGACATATTTCCCCGCGCCGATACTTTGCCCCACCATCGTAGCTGCCGCGATGGCGAAGCCATATCCCGGCAGGAACGACAAGGATTCGATCGACAAGCCGACTTGATGGGCGGCGTAGGTCACCGTGCCGTATACCAGGACGATCTTTGTATAGAGGAGAATACCCGCTTGCTGAAACATCCGTTCGCCTGAGACTGCCGCGCCGATCTGCCAGGTGGAGCGCAACAGATCTCGTCGAACGTGGTGTGATGCCTTAAAGATCTTTCGGCAGGCCCAGAAGAGGTAGGTGACGCCGGCCCCTTCTGCGAGACCCGTCGCAACGGCTGCTCCGGTGATGCCGAGGGCAGGGAAGCCCCACAGGCCATAGATCAGCGGGTAGGCGATCGCCAGATACAAGAGATTGACCGCAATCAAGGCGTACATCGGAGTTTTGGTGTCTCCGGTGCCTTGCATAATCGATGAAAGGACCTGCAAGAAGATCGCGCAGGGAATGACCAGGAAGATGAAGTTCGAATAAGGAAGCGCCAGTGCGATGACGTCGTTTTCTGCGCCCATCAGTTCCATGATGATACGATTGAGGGACAGTCCGAGCCCCACGAGCGTACAGGATACGACGGCGGCTAATCCCAGAAGGTGCGTGGCGGCTTCTCCGACATCCTTGGTGCGGCGAGCGCCCCACAGTTGGGCGACGAGGACGTTTGCCCCCACCGACAGTCCGGAGACAAGCGTGGTAGCCATGAAGGCCAGCAACTGGCTCAGCCCGACGGCTGCAATGGATGTCGCGCCGAGACCGCCGACGAGGAAAACGGCGGCGATGCCCTCGGTCCGTTGAAGCAGGCTGCTGACCGTAACTGGTAAGGCAAGGGTCAGAACGGATTTTCTGATCTGTGCAATGCGGGATGCCATGAGCGGGCCAT
>CAZVEZ010000072.1:3595-5539 GCA_964626135.1 uncultured Nitrospira sp. | reverse complement strand
CGGGCTGGACAAATGCAGGTCCGTCCGATTAGGGTCATCTCACTATGACGGAACTCAGCGATCTCTCACCTGTTCCTCTTCCGAAGGCCCCCCGCCTGTCCAAGTCAAAATTCTTATCCGGTCTTCAATGTCACAAGCGCCTGTACCTTGAAGTCCATCATCCCTCTCTCGCCACCACGCCTGATGCAGCGACTCAAGCGATGTTTGACATGGGAACGGAAGTCGGGGAGTTGGCGAGGAGCCGCTTTCCCGGCGGTGTCCTGGTCACAGCGGGCTATCGACAGACAGAAGCGGCTCTTGCGCAGACGGCAAAGCTGATACAGGACCACACTGTGCCGGCCATCTTCGAAGGGGCGTTTTTACACGGTGGGGTGCTGATTCGTGCGGATATTTTGGAGCGTGTTCCGACGGTGGAGGGACAGCCTTGTGGCTGGCGTTTGATCGAGGTCAAGTCTTCAACGAGGGTCAAAGACGTACACCTGGAAGATCTCGCCGTTCAAAGCGAGGTGATCCTGGGCGCAGGGCTGACGCTCTTGTCGGTCGGACTCATGCATGTCAATACCGGGTATCTGTACCGAGGTGGCGCGGTCGATCTGACCGAATTGTTTGCAATTCAGGAGCTGTCGGAAGCCGTGGCGCAACGACGAGTTGAGGTGCCCGGGCGGTTGTCCGACATGACTCGTATGTTGCTTGAGACACTGCCTCCTGCCATCGAGCCGGACCGGCATTGTCATACACCCTACGAGTGTCCTTTCTGGGACCATTGCACGAAAGACAAGCCGGACCGCTGGATTCATTACTTGCCGGGATCCAAGCAGGTGGTCAGTCAGTTGGCTCAACAGGGTGTCGCGACGATCGATGAGATTCCAGCCGGCACGAAGCTGTCGCCGGTTCAGCGTCGTGTGAAAGAGAATGTCGAATGGGTGTCTGCGGAACTCGGCTCTGTATTGAAGTCCGTACAGTATCCGGTTCATCACCTCGATTTTGAAACGGTCATGCTGGCGGTGCCCCGGTTCTCGGAGACGCGGCCCTATCAAGCTCTGCCTGTTCAGTGGTCGAATCATATCGAGCAGGCGACCGGTGCCCTGCGCCACGAAGAGTTTTTACACAAGGATATGAGTGATCCACGGGAGGCGCTTGCCGAATCCCTGCTCGCATCGCTAGGGAACACGGGAAACATTTGCGTGTACTCACCCTATGAGCGGTCTGTGATCGAGCAGTTAGCCGAGGCGCT
Organism: uncultured Nitrospira sp.; assembly: GCA_964626135.1. Classification (GTDB taxonomy): domain Bacteria; phylum Nitrospirota; class Nitrospiria; order Nitrospirales; family Nitrospiraceae; genus Palsa-1315. The sequence goes on along the minus strand of CAZVEZ010000072.1, from coordinate 4,305 downwards.
TCCTTCGTTGCGAACCGCTCTTCGCGCATTAGTGAAGCGCATCTGGGACCTCCATCCCATCGTGCGCGATCATTACTACCATCCGCTCTTCGATGGCTCCTACTCACTGAAGGAGGTCCTTCCCGCTCTTGTCCCATCGTTGGGATATGACGACCTGGCGATCAAAGAAGGAGGCCAGGCAGCCAGTCAGTACTACCGTATGATTTTTCTTGAGACGGACTGGGTCGAGCGCGCGACGATTGAAGAGGCCCTGCTGCGATATTGCGCGCGGGATACCTTGGCGATGGTTGAACTCAGGCGAGTGTTGATGGAAAAGGCGCAGACGACTGGTGGAAATGGTTGATCTGGTTTGTTTTGTTCATGTGGTTGGGCGGGTTTCCTCCGTTCTTTGAACCAAACAAACGAAACAAACCAGCCAAACCAAAGTACCAGCGTGCTTGGTATGGCGGAGAGGGTGGGGATCGAACCCACGGTCCCGTTGCCAGGACAGCAGTTTTCGAGACTGCCCGATTCGGCCACTCTCGCACCTCTCCGTTTGGTACGTCAGGGTAGGGTTAGAGCGGATATTCACCGCGAAATGAACTGATGAGGAGCTTACCCTGGGGCGTGTAATTTTTCAATCGGTATTCTTTCCGTGTGAAGAGTCAGTAGGCTGGGCGGGCCAACGGGGTTAATAGGGTTCGAGAGGAGAATATTGGTGAATCCAGGTA
>CAZVEZ010000072.1:0-3585 GCA_964626135.1 uncultured Nitrospira sp. | reverse complement strand
TATTCCTCAGGCTCGTCAAACTATTTTGCAAGGACTGTCATCATGAGAAAGTGAAATGTTCTTTCGAGTTATCGCTAGGCGTACTACTCTGTGCTTTGCACGGGAATGCGGAGTCCTTGGTATCGTTGAACGGTGGTCTTATTGAATTGAATTTCGATGATAGTCCTTTCGAGGGGTATCATTTATAGTGCGTCGTTGACAAAATGGCCGCAACGTTCTTCCTTCAAGATAGCCCTTGATGCTAAAGCTACCTCCGGGTATTCATAGCCTCGCGGACCTCTTTGAGTTTTGTTGCCGGCGAAGGCCGGCGGACCTCGCCTATGCTGTTGTTCGTGACACCCTCGAACTTGAGAATCAGCTGACCTTTGGCGAGCTTGAACGCAGGGTGCGCACGCTTGCAGGCCATCTTGCACGCGAGGGTCTACCGGGAGCGAGAGTTCTTCTTCTCTATCCACCGGGGATTGATGTCGTGTGCGCGTTTTGGGCCTGTATGTGTGCCGGATTGGTGCCGGTTCCTGCTCCCGCTCCGGATCCCATACGGCGGAAGCACAGTCTGCCGCATTTGCGGGCCATTGTCGAAGACGCCCATGTATCCGTCGTTCTGACGACGTCCAGCATCCAATCCCTCTCAGTGAAAGATCTGTTTCACGATCAGGCACGGGTAGTCTGGGTTGTGACTGATCAGCCCTCCGTCGGGCTCGATGGCGTACCGACCAGTAACCCTGCGATATCGGAGACCGCCTATCTTCAATACACCTCCGGATCGATCAGCGCTCCCCGTGGGGTGATGATTTCCCATCGCAATGTCTTGGCCCAATGTGAGGGTATCGTCCAATCTATGGGCGTGACGGATACGAGTCGATCTCTCTGCTGGCTTCCGTACTTTCATGACTACGGGCTCGTGCATGGCATCATTGCCCCTTTTTATGCTGGGATTCCAGCTTACTTGATGTCGCCGGTGACATTTTTACGAAGACCGCTTCGGTGGTTGGAAGCGATCGGACGGTACGAGATTACACACAGCGGCGCGCCGAATTTCGCCTATGAATCTTGTGCGCAGGCTATTGAGAAACGGGCTGGTTGGACCTGCAATCTTCAGAGTTGGATGGTCGCGAGCTGTGGGGCCGAACCGATTCACGCACAGACGATCGAGCGATTCTGTCGAGCTTGCGTTCCACATGGGTTCGCCCGACGGGCGTTTATGCCTGCGTATGGATTGGCAGAAGCGACGTTGGTGGTTTCCAATGCGCCGTATGACCGGGAGCCGACGGTCAAGAGGGTATCTGAGCAGGCGCTTGAGACACATCGTGTACAACCGTTGGATTATGAAGAAGATGGATTTCGCACACTTGTGAGCTGTGGATATCCACTGCCTGGTTTCGATATTGCCATTGTCGATCCTGCCACGTGTGCAGAACGTCCTTCTGGCACGGTAGGTGAGATTTGGATAGCCGGCCCCAGCGTCGCTCAGGGGTACTGGGGACAGTCGGAGATCACGAAGGCAGCGTTTGGCCAGTGTCTTGGAAGCAATAAGAAAAAAGGCTATTTTCGAACGGGAGATCTAGGGTTTCTCGACACAGGTCAATTGTTTATCACAGGCCGTCTCAAGGATTTGATTATCTTGAATGGCCGTAATCTCTATCCGCACGATCTTGAAGCGGTGAGTCGAGACGCCCATCCTGCATTGCAGGGAGGCGCCTGTGTCGCCTTCTCCATTGAAATGGATCAGGCCGAACGACTTGTTTGTGTCTATGAGCTCGATCGGAAGTTCGACGGGGACTATGAAGAGATCGCGACTGCCATTCGCGGCCTGTTGGCGGAACGATGCGATGTGTCAGTTTGGACCGTCGTGCTGGTTCAATCCGGGATCATTCCTAAGACATCGAGCGGAAAAGTGCAGCGGCAGGCTTGCAAGCAAGAGTTCATGACAGGAACTCTTCCTTCGATATGGATGAGCAGTCTTCCGGCGGGACGGATAGGAATTAGCATTCCCACAGCACCTCGTGATCAGATTGAACAAGGTTTGATCGAGATATGGACGCAAGTCTTGGAAACAGAGGCGCCGGGTGTGCATGACAACTTCTTCGACCTCGGCGGCCATTCGTTACTGGTCACGCAGGTCCTCTCTCGCGTCCGGGAACTCTTTCAAGTGGAATTGCCCTTGCGGGCCATGTTCGAAACGCCGACGATTGCGCACCTGGCCGAACACATTCGAAGTACGCGACGTAAAGGACTGAAGCAAGCCACATTGCCGCCGATTGTGCCTGTGCCGCGTGAAGCTCCGCTCCCACTCTCCTATTCCCAACAGCGCATGTGGGTACTCTACCAACTGGCCCCACAGGATACGGCGTACAACATGCCGTTTGCGTCCAGACAACTTGGAGTGTTGAACAAGAAAGCCTTAATGCAGGCGATAAATACCCTCTTTCGTCGCCACGAATCATTCCGCACGGTGTTCCGCATGACCGGAGAGGGTCCAGTGCAGATTGTCCTGCCCTGGGAATCGCCACACTGCTTGGAGGTCGACCTACGCGGGTTACCGCCTGATCAGCGCCTGGAAAAAGCGAAGTGGCTTGTGCAGGAAGAGGCGAGTCGTCCATTCGATCTGGAACATGGGCCGGTCGGACGATTCCTTCTCATCCAGCTCAGTCATGACGATCATATTTTGATGGTGAATCTGCACCACATCGTGGGCGATCAGTGGTCGTTCGGGGTAATTGGACGAGACTTCGCGGCCTGGTATAACGCGTTGTCCCAAGGTTGCCCTACACCGGACCAGACTTTACCGATTCAATACGCCGATTTTGCCGTATGGCAGCGACGGTGGTTGACCGATGAGACACTTCGCACTCAAATCAATTATTGGAAACGGCAGCTGGCAGGTTTGCCCATTCTTTCCCTGCCCACTGATCGTCCCCGTCCTGGCACACAGACCTATGCAGGTTCCTACTGCACGCTCGATTTGTCTGACGATGTCATCGAGGAGCTCAGACTTTTCAGCGCGCAACATCGGGTGACCTCATACATGACCCTGCTGGCCTGTTTTCAGCTGCTGTTGAGCCGGTATACGGGGCAGATGGACATCGCCGTAGGGTCTCCTATCGCCAATCGCATGTACCAGACAGTAGAAAATCTCGTTGGGACGTTCGTCAACACGCTAGTCCTTCGGACCGATCTTTCAGGGGATCCGACATTCGAGGAATTGCTCGAACGAGTTCGAGAAACATCACTCGGAGCATACGAACATCAAGACTTACCGTTCGAGAAACTGCTGGAAGTGTGTCAGGCCGAGCGAGATCCCAGTTATCCACCGATCGTGCAGGTATTGTTTAACGTCGCCAACGTGCCGGTCGGCGATCTCGATTTGCACGGATTGTCTTGGGTGCCTTTTGAAATCGACATACGTTCATCACAATTCGATCTGGGCGTGACTATTGAAACCGAGATCGCGAAAAAGATTTATCTGATCTTCAATACGAATTTGTTCGATCAAGAGACTGCCGAACGGATGATCCGGCATTTCTCAGAACTCTTGGGAAACGCGTTGCGGCAGCCGACGGCACGCCTCTCCGCTCTTCCCATGCT
>CAZVEZ010000071.1:0-12135 GCA_964626135.1 uncultured Nitrospira sp. | reverse complement strand
GACGCGCGCAGTTGGGATCATCCCACCCACCCCTTAAAGTGATAGCTCGCTGGGACTTGCCTGTGGAAGGGCGCGTCTTGGCGCGCCGGGGTTGGGCGGGTGAAAAGTCTGGGCTTTTTGAGCGTCCTGCGTAGAGTCAGCTCGACCCATCACCTATCTCACGTCCAAAATCCAAGCTCAAATCCCGTGCTCGCACACCTCGATTTATCAAGCGTTTCGGCGTATCCTTTCAGCTGGCTCAAAACTAACCATTTACGGTTTATTCAAGATGGGATCCAAGGAGAAGCAATGGATATAGTCTCTACGATAACCAGCACTATTGTGTTTCTCTTTGCTCAAGGCGGAGAGGTCCCTATCGGGACAGGCTTTATAGTGGGCTATCCTGTGCCGACCGAGGCCAATAAAGTGGTGCCTCTAATCGTTTCAGCTAAACATGTGATAGCAGATCATACGGTTGTCATCGCTCGCTTCTCAAGTGAGGAAGGGACAATGCCGGTCCAGGTTCAATACGATCTAAATTCTTTGCGAGAAGCTGGCGACCTATGGGAACACCCAGACAAAGGTGTGGATATTGTTGTGTTCAGGACTCCTCATTTTTCTCAGGCTAAGTACGTTCCAATCCCCTTAGACAAGATAGCTACGAAGGAAGTCTTCGCGAAGGAAGACATTAAGTCCACTGACCGGGTTGTCTTTCCAAGTCTTCTTGTGAACTTCATGGGATTGACAAGAAATTACCCGGTAATGCGAGATGGCTCAATTGCTCTAATACCAGAAGAGGATGTTCCCTTGAAGTACCAAGTCGGCCACAATCTGATCAATACCAAACAGCCGGTGATTTTGATAGACGCAACTTCGATTCCCGGAGCTAGTGGCAGTCCAGTCTTTCTGTATCCCGGTCCTCGTATGAAGGGCAGTTCGTACCAATTAGGTGCTTACACTGCTTATCTGCTTGGAATCATGCATGGTTTTTATCCAGCTGTGCCACGACCGATTGAGGAAATTGAGGTCTCTACGCCCAAGCCTTTCTTCAAGGAAAATTCTGGAATAGCTATCGTCTTTCCGGCCTGGCGATTACTTGAAATATTGGACACGGCAGCTTTCACCAAACGCATGGAAGAAGTTGTTTTGAAACCTTAAGCATTGAATGGCTCGGATTGTAGATGACTCATTCCACAATCAGTTGGTTTGGTCCCGGCTAGTCTCTCGGATACTTTTCTAATGTTTCAAGAACTTATACCGAGAAATAGACAGGCGTTTTTGAGTAGCTAGAATAATGAAGTGTAGAAGTCCGAATTTAGTCTAGCAGGCGAGCTCGGAGGGTTGGCGCAATGGTGTTTCGGATCAGAAGGAAGCGAAAAGATAACCAAAAAGCAAAACGGGGAAATAACGTAAACCCTCACAATGACAAAGACAAAGAAAAGCGCGAGGAACTTGCCGAATGGGATGCTATCGCCGAATCTTCTCGGAAACCTCAGAGAGGTCAAACTAGCTTCGACTCCGATGATGAGGAGCCATAGTTCCGCAAGCTTTCTAAATCGGGCTCAGAACGACGATCGTAGTTGTGCTCATCTCACACTCAACTCCACCTCAAACCAAAGTTTGGATTTGAGTCCACCGTGGCTGGAGCGGGCTGAATGAGCCTGAGGAAGAAAACGGTGTCAGGAACCGTTTTCTTTTAGTCCACGGAAGATGGCATAGCGACGGCGATGAGACGACCTTTACGAGCCGTCCCGGGTGGGCTGGTCTTTCACGTGACAAGTCTTTTTTCGCAGCCTGCTGGGAGATCGACCATGCTTGGAAAATCGTCAGAGTTGTACGTGAGCCATCGACGCGAACCGTACCGCCGATACTCTACATTGATTGCGAAAATCTCTTCATCTCTCTCTCCGAGACGAAGCTGAAGCCTGAGAGTTGATCTCTCCATCTCGGCTCGTTCGACTTGCCCGTGACGGGTCAGTCGTCTATACTCCGCACGCACGCATGGTCTCCAACCGTTCATTGTCTCTTCTATCTCACCGTGGATGATCTGACTCGACAGCTCAGCGACCGGTTCGGCTTTGCGAAGTTTCGGCCCGGCCAGGAGGAGGTCATCCGCGCCGTGTTGGACGGGCGCGATGCGATGGCGGTCATGCCGACGGGACAGGGTAAGTCGCTTTGCTACCAATTGCCTGCGACGCTCTTACCAGGGCTGACCCTGGTGATTTCTCCCCTCATCGCCTTGATGCAGGATCAGGTGGCCGCCATGAAGCAGCGGAAGATCGCGGCGGCGGCCTTTCACTCGGGCCTCACCGGGTTTGAAAAGAGCCGCGTGATTCAGGATCTCCAGCAGCGGCGGCTTCAACTGCTCTATCTGGCGCCGGAACGGATGCAGCATGAAGGGTTTCTCCAGCTCTTGCGCTCTCTCTGGGTCTCGTTGCTGGTCGTCGACGAAGCGCATTGCATTTCCCAGTGGGGCCATGATTTCAGGCCCGATTATCTGAAGATCGGTCGTTTGCGCCAGGAACTCACCAATCCTCCCTGCCTGGCTCTGACGGCCACGGCCACGGCTCGTGTTCAAACGGATCTGTGCAAACGGTTGTCACTCCGTGAGCCGTTCCGATTGGTTGCGGGTTTCCGTCGAGCCAATCTCGCTTTGTCTGTCCGTCTCTGTCAGTCCCGACAGGAAAAATTGGCGACGCTGGAGCGTCTGGTGCGCGAAACGGAACACGGCACGATCCTGGTTTATTGCGCGACGCGCCGGGCGGTAGAGGAGGCCGCAGAATGGCTGGGGCAATCTCACCAGTCGGTCGGCTACTACCACGCCGGTCTCTCGGATGAAGAACGGCAACTCATCCATCACGACTTTCGCCGTGGGACGCTGAGGATTCTGGCCGCGACGAACGCCTTCGGCATGGGTATCGACAAATCCGATGTCCGATTGGTCGTCCATTTCGACGTTCCGGGAAGTGTGGAGGCCTATTACCAGGAGGTCGGGCGGGCCGGTCGCGACGGACGGCCTGCCGCCTGTGTGCTGCTGTTCCATGAGCGGGATCTGGCCACGCAGGAATATTTTATTCAGCAGGCGTCACAGGATCTCGAAGGCGCAGACCGCGCGGAGCGGATGAAGACGCTCCTTCAAGAAATGTTGGGATATGTGTCGGTTGCGACCTGCCGGCAGCTCGCGATACTCGAGTACTTCAGCGATGACGATGAGCGGGCTTTGGGTCCCTGCGGCCTCTGCGATCGATGTGTTGCGCCGGTGCGGCAGCTGAGCCGGGACGTCTCCCACAATAACGCCGCGTCCGTGAAGGCCATCCTAGAGACCGTGTCCTGGTGCATGGGTCGGTTCGGCGTGAGTCGAATTGTCGAAATTCTCCGCGGAAGCCGTTCGAAAGCGATGCTGGCCTATGGCGCGGAGGACTGTCCGACATACGGAACGTGTCGTGCGGTTTCGAAACCGGCCATGACCAATCTGGTGAAGGGGCTGATCGACTCGGGGCATCTTCAAGTCGAAGGTCAGGAATATCCCACTCTCGATGTGACGCACAAAGGACAGGAGGCCTTGCAAGAGACCGGCGCAGTGGTGCTGAAGCAGGTAGAGGAATCTCAACCCGACATACCGGTGAAGAAGCCGTCCCGCGAGAGGACCACGCCTGTCGTTGCTCCACGAGCCTTGCCGGCGGACCCGCAGCTCTTTGAACGGCTCCGGCAACTCCGCACGGAGCTTGCCGAAGAAGAAGACGTGGCGCCGTTTTTGATTTTTCACGACAAGACATTGCAGGCCATTGCCGGCTACAAGCCTGTATCACCTGCAGCCCTGCTGGAAATTCCCGGCATCGGCGCTCTCAAAGCGGAACGGTATGGCCGTCGTGTGCTGCAAGTGGTGAACGGGGAGAAGTAGCCATCAGCGATCAGCCTTCAGCTGTCAGCTTCTGAATAAGAGAGGTCAGCATGCGTTTCACCTCAGTTACCTGCTTGAAGAGCTGTTGGCTGACGGATTTATTGAGGTAACACAGGTCGCTTGAGAGGATAATATGATATTCGAGTTCACTTGCCGATCCGAGCGCAATTCTTAAAAATCGAGCCAACTCTGGCTCGCCGCTCCTTCCGCAACCCTCTGCAATATTTGCAGGTATGGACACTGCGGCGCGCCGTAGTTGGCTGGTGAGGCCAAAGAGTTCCTGTTGGGGGTAAGTCGCTGTAGCTTTGTAGATTGCCAAACTTAACCCGTGAGCTTTTTCCAAAACTTTGAGTTGCCTGAAGTCCCGCATCCGTGTTTGGCTACCTCTCTAGCTGATAGCTGAATGCTGATGGCTGACAGCTACTTTAGATTCCCTGCCTCTGCGAAGCGAGCTTGTAATTCCCCGTACGTTTTCGTCACGGGAAATTGCGGGAACTCCTTGGGCAGATGATCCGGAGGGCAGAAGAAGAACCCTGCGTGGGCTTCTCCTAACATGGCGGTGTCGTTGTAGGCATCGCCGGCAGCCAGAACGTGAAAGTTGAGCGACTTGAATGCGGCCACGGAATGTTTCTTCTGGTTCGGTATCCGCATGTGGTAATTGACGATGCGTCCGGTGTGATCGATTTCCAGCTGATTGCAAAAGAGCGTTGGGAATCCCAGTTGGCGCATCAGTGGATGGGCGAACTGATAGAAGGTGTCGGATAAGATGATGATCTGGCACCGTGCTCGAATCCAGGAGACAAAGTCTACGGCGCCTTCCAGCGGGCCCATCGTGCCGATGACACTCTGGATATCGTGAATGGAGAGCTTGTGTTGATTCAGAATAGCCAGGCGCCGTTTCATCAACGCATCGTAATCCGGCATCTCGCGGGTAGTAATTGATAGTTCATCGATGCCGGTCTTGAGCGCGACGTTGATCCAGATCTCCGGCACCAACACTCCTTCCAGATCTAAACAGACGATAACGGGATTCTTCATGAAGTTCTTCTCCTTCTCATAGAGACCATCGGTGTGATGCGAGCTATCGATCCGTATCGTTTACCCTGCGTCTGTTCGTAAACTCCTGGCTCAGAAACCGCCACATATTGTCGAGGACCTGATCCAAGAGAGACGAGCCGGGCCAGGTCAGTCGGGACTCCTCCTTGTGCCGCTCAGCCCACTCCAAGGCCATCGGGAGGGGGATGAGCCTGGGAGGCGAGCTGGTCAATGTCCCCCAGAGCAGTCCCAGGATGGACCCGATCCGCATCGAGATCGGCAGGGGCGAAACCGGATTCTGCTCCAGATCCTGACAGAGCTCAGCAGGCGAAGTGACGAGGAGCTCCCGGCAGGCGGCTGGGCGAGCCTCGTATATTGAGCAGGTCTCATCCTCCAAATAGGGGCAAGGAATTCGTAGCGCATAGTAGGACTGATTGATGGGGTCGAGCTCTTCGTCCGGCACCGGCCTGGAGGCCTCGGCCACGTCGGTGAGTCGATCCCACAACCCCTCGCGTGTCACGCGAGCCTTCGTGTCGTTGAGGCGATTGTGGAGGAAGGTCTGCTGATCAGCCGGCAGCTGTTCCACATACTCTCGCAACGCGAACGCTTCCGGCGCGGAGACCGGAACCAGCATGCGGCAACAGGCGGCGCAACCTTTCCGGCAGGAAATTGTCAAGCCCGTTGTCGCGGCCTGCTCGATCTCCAACTGTGCGGCTTCTTCCCCGAGACGGCGCGTGACCGGAACGATTGCGGTAATGGGGATGAATCCGACCGGCACGTCGATGGCCGTGGTCAATCGACCAGCGGGAGTGTTCAGCGCGACTTCGAATCGTTCAACCATCAGAAGCCTTTGCCTCGTGCCTGTTCGTACCGGCATCATAAAGTAGGCGGGACTTGCGAGACAAGCAAGAGCGGCACGATTCGAAAGTCGAACTTCGAAGCCTACCTGTTCCAGACACATGCCGATTCTTGCGCCATTTCTGCTACAGCCGCATAATGTGGGCCGAGGTGAACGGCATGGCATTGTCCGGTCATGTGGTGGGTCTGCTCAAAGAGTACATGCGGGATCTGGTCGAGCAGGCGAAGCAAGAGGAGGCAGCTCATGCCGTCTTCGGTTTTTCTGCGACGCCCTATCGGTCGGATCAGGCGCTGTCCGACTTGTTGGCCATTCTGGACGATCGCATCGAATCAGAAGGGATGCAGGTTGGATTGCCGGATGAGTTTCTCCATCAGATGTGGGAGCTTTGCAACGATGCACGCGCTCAGGTGACGGACCGCGTGTGGTTGGAGATGAACAGCAGCGACCAGCCGCATTCGAAGGCCAGGGTTCGGGAGTTGACCTATCGCGCGCTGCTCACGGTGATCGAGATATCGCGTTAGTAGGACGCGCGGCAACTCTCCGGGTCTATCAGGTCTGTTTGGTCTATCTGGTTTCTCCGGTCAATCTGCATAATCTAGTCCACCAAAATAGACGAGACAGACCAAATAGACCACAGGAACAAGACAGGCTGGCGGGCTTTTTCAGCATCCTGTTACAGTTTCCCTGTCAGCCAATAGATGACCATGCCCGCTGCTTCCGTAACCGTTTCCGTGGAATGTTGTAACGCAATATCGTTCGGCAAGAAATCGAATGGATTGATATCGTCCCAGCTCTCTCGTGGCAGGTTTTGCGAGACATAATTGCAGGGAGCTGCCGTGACGCGGAACCCCTGTTTTGTGAATACCGGGACGGCACGTGGCAGATGGCTGGCTGAGCTCACGAGAAGGATCGAAGCGGGACCGAGCAGCCGTTTGGTCCCTGTCGCGTTTTCGTAGGTGTTTCGGGCTTCTGTTTCAATCATCGTGGCGGATTCGGGAACGCCGAGTCGAACGGCCCATTGTTTCATTTCGACCGCTTCTTGGGGGCCGGTGCCGAAGACTCTCGCATCTCCCCCCGTCAACACCAACGCCGGGGCATAGCCCTGTTGGAAGAGGTCCACGCCGCAGGTGGTTCGATTTCTCGAATTGGCAGAGAGTTCAACGGCCGGTCGGAGCGAGCCTTTTTCCTCGAGGCCTCCGCCCAGGACCACAATCGCATCGAAGCGATCGGACGGCGTCAGCTGCGGGTAGTGATACCAGGATTCCAGCGAGCCGATCAGCGGGGTGGCGACCAATGGACTGGATAGCGTGACCAGAAGAAGGAGAGAGGACATGGCGAGCAGGCGCACCCACCGCAGGCGTGTCGGCGAGAAGGGGAAGAGGGCGAAGATCGTCGCGACGCTGAGGAGCAACACCACCCACGTCAGTGGATAGAGGCCGTACTTGACGAGCTTATACAGACCAAAGAAGAATGGGGTCAGTTCCATCGTCGGACCTCAATCGAACACGAGCTATCGCTGACAGCATACAGGGAGTGAGTCGGATGACCAAGCAGGAGGAGGTAATGCGATGATGCAAGAGCGCCGCTATTGGCTGGTGAAGTCGGAGCCACGCGTCTTTTCGATCGAAGACCTTGCGCGATCTCCAAAGCAGACCACCTGTTGGGATGGCGTGCGGAACTATCAGGCGCGCAACTTCATGCGCGCCATGGCCGTCGGAGACCACGTGCTTTTTTACCATAGTAATGCCGATCCGCCGGCTGTGGCGGGGATTGCGGAGGTCGTACGGACAGCCTACCCGGACAAGACGCAGTTCGACAAGACCAGCCACCATTATGATCCGGCCAGCCATCCCTCTGCTCCACGATGGGATATGGTGGATATCCGATACCGCCAGACATTCAAGTCCAGTCTGCCGCTCGAGCAATTACGACAGGAGCCGAAACTGAAAGGCATGGTCTTGTTGCAAAAAGGCTCCCGCCTCTCCGTCCAACCGGTAACAGAAGCCGAATGGGCTGTGGTACTGAAGCTTGCAGGGGCCTAGCAGGCTTTCGCAGGATGCTCAAAAAGGCTGTCCAGCAAGGCCGCAGGGAGCTCGGCGACTGAAGCGTACCCTTGGGGTACGTTGCAGGGAGACGAGCGACTGAGAACGCCGCTGGCAGACTTTGTCAGCATCCTGCTAGGTTTTGGCTTTACCGTTGTCAAGATGCCGATGTTGCCAGTCGAGCCAGGCATGGCCAAGTTCGTGGGCAAGGATATAGCGCCGCCTGGTCACGGGTAAGCGCTTGCGAAGGTAAATAGTTTTCGTCGCGTCGTCCCAGATGCCGTCGGCATTCGGGTCCCGGCGGTCCATGTCGGTATCGGACAGCTGGCGTATGGAGATCCGATAGCCGAACGGGAACACAATTCGCGAAGGTATGCGCAACATCACCGCTGCTCCTAGGTGTCTGTTAGCGTATCATAAAGCCCTTTCCTGCTTCACGGGGGACGTGTTAAGTAAGATCAATGAGTTGTAAGTGTTTCCCGCTCAAAATTCGACGCCTTCACCGGTCTACTCCTGTCGTAATATCCTGGCGATTACCGGAGCCGAGGGTCCTTGATTCTGTCGTCGATATCGCGGGTTCTTCTATCGAAATGAAGATTTTTGTAAACGACCGGTACGCGTAATCCGAAGTTCGTCATTCGTGGTTCGGTATTCCGAACACCCCGAACTTCAGGCCTCGAACCATCGAAGCGCCGGCATGCCGAGATAGTTTTTCGCATCCTGCTGGAGCAGGAGTATACTGCTGGAGAGGGAGGCCGCTGATGTATCGTGTGCTCGTTCTTGGTGCTGGGAAAATCGGATCCCTGGTTGCCTGCCTCTTGTCAGAAAGCGGGGACTACGAAGTTTTTCTCGGTGATATTAGCCTCGACGCCTCCAAGCGGTTCGTCGAAGACCTCGGTCTCTCGAGAGTGACGCCCCTGCTCCTCGACGTCCGGCATCCCGACAGCGTCAGCGCGCATCTGAAGGCGCATCGATTCGATGCGGTTCTATCCAGTCTCCCGTATTTCTGCAACCCCATCGTGGCCGGATTGGCCCGGGAACATCGGCTGCACTATTTTGACCTGACAGAGGACGTCGAAGTCACCAGTCAGGTCAAAGTTCTAAGCGCCGACTCTCCCCAGGCTTTTGTGCCGCAGTGCGGTCTGGCTCCGGGGTTCATCAGCATTGCGGCGAACGACTTGATCACCCATTTCGACACGGTGGATACGGTCAAAATGCGAGTCGGAGCCTTGCCGGTTCATCCCAGCAATGCGCTCAAATATTCGCTGACGTGGTCTACCGATGGGTTGATCAACGAATACGGCAACCTCTGTTACGGGATTGAAGGGGGAGTGAAGGTGTCCCTTCTGCCTCTCGAAGGGTATGAGACGATTGAGGTCGATGGACTCCTGTACGAAGCGTTCAACACCTCCGGAGGATTGGGAACGTTGTCGGATACCTATGCAGGGAAAGTCCGGACCATGAACTACAAGACGCTGCGGTATCCGGGCCATTGCGAGAAAATTCATCTCTTGATGAACGATCTCAAGCTGAATGAGGATCGCGAGACGCTCAAACGTATCCTCGAACGGGCGGTTCCTCAGACGCTGCAGGATGTCGTGCTGATCTATGCTTCTGTGATGGGAACGAGGGAAGGCGCGTTGTTCGAAGAGAACTACGTGAAGAAGATCTATCCTCAATGTATTAAGGGGAAACTGTGGTCCGCAATTCAAGTGACGACTGCCTCGAGCTTCTGTGCTGTGGTGGATCTCGTGCTTGCGGCGCCGGCACAGTACAGAGGATTCGTGACCCAGGAATCGTTTCCATTGCGAGACGTGCTCAATAATCGCTTTGGAGCCTGCTACCGATGATGTCGATCGCGGAGATTCTGAACGGCTTGGGCGTGAGCGCCGTCAATGCCGGCGGCAGCACCGGAACCCATTGGTGGGCGTCAGGCAAGAATACCTCGATGTTGGAATCAGTGAATCCGGCGACCGGCGAAACGATTGCACAGATTCGCACCTGTTCAGCCGATGACTATGAATCTATCGTGCGGGAATCCGTCGCGGCATTTCAGCAATGGCGGGTCGTTCCGGCGCCCAAGCGTGGAGAACTCGTCCGGCTGATCGGCGTTGCGTTGCGGGAGCACAAGGACCTGCTTGGCTCACTGGTGTCTCTCGAAGTCGGCAAGATCAAGGCGGAGGGGGACGGCGAAGTGCAGGAAATGATCGATATGGCGGACTTCGCCGTGGGCCAGTCGCGTATGTTGTATGGCATGACGATGCATTCCGAGCGGGCGCAGCATCGGATGTCGGAGCAATGGCATCCGCTCGGACCGGTCGGCGTGATTACCGCCTTCAATTTTCCCGTCGCAGTCTGGGCTTGGAATGCGTTCCTGGCCGCGATTGCCGGAGATACGGTGGTCTGGAAGCCCTCGCCGAAAGCGCCACTCTGCGCGATTGCGGTGCAGCATCTCTGCAACCGGGTCATGGAGCAGCAGGGCTATCGGGGGATCTTCTCCCTGATCGTGACGGACGAGAAGACCATCGCGGAGAAGTTAGTCCAGGACAGTCGATTCCCGTTGATCTCGTTCACGGGATCTGTCCCGGTCGGTCGAACCGTGGCTTCGATCGTCGCGCAACGGCTGGGGCGGACGCTCTTGGAGCTGAGCGGTAACAACGCGATCATCGTGGATCAGACGGCGGACCTCTCCCTGGCGATTCGCGCGATCGTGTTCGGTGCGGTCGGCACCGCCGGTCAACGTTGCACCACGACCAGGCGGCTGTTCGTCCATGCATCTCGTTACGATGAAGTGGTCGCGAAGCTTCTCTCGGCGTACAAACAAATCCGAATCGGCGATCCTTTGCAGGCAGGCGTGTTGATGGGGCCGTTGATCGATCGAAGGGCGGTCGAGGCCTATCGGAGGACTCTTGAAGAGGTGAAGGAGGCGGGAGGAACAGTTCTCTATGGGGGGCGGGTACTGGATCAGCCTGGCAATTTCGTCGAACCGGCTCTCGTGAAAGCGGAGAACCATTGGTCCGTCGTCCAGCGTGAGACCTTTGCCCCGATTCTCTATATCATGCCCTTCACGGCGCTTGACGAGGCCATCGCGTTACAGAATGCGGTGCCTCAGGGCTTGTCTTCCGCGATTTTTACGTCCGATGTGCGGAGCAGCGAGCGGTTTACCTCCACAGTCGGGAGCGATTGCGGGATCGCCAATGTGAACATCGGCACGTCAGGCGCGGAAATCGGCGGCGCCTTCGGAGGCGAAAAGGAAACCGGGGGAGGGCGCGAGGCCGGTTCGGATGCCTGGAAAGCCTATATGCGCAGGCAGACGAACACGACCAATTGGGGCGACGATCTGCCGTTGGCTCAGGGCATTCAGTTCGGCTCATAACAGGATGCTGAAAAAGGGGACTGGGGTAGCTGGGACGATCCCCTTGCTCGCAGAACGCTCACGGTGAAACTGTGCTCGTTCGATGCGCGCAGTTGGAATCATCCCACCCACCCCTTAATAAGGTAACAACTCGCTGCGGTCTTGCCTGCGGAGCAAGCGCGTCTTGGCGCGCTGGGGCTGGGCGGGTGAGAAGGCTGCCTTTTTGAGCATCCTGCACAGTCTCTCCTATCATTCTTGACCTGATCGGTGAGTGACCGTTGACCCGCACTCGTTGGAAAGGGGCTATACCATGGACCAAGGTGTCGAGCTAGATGCGTTGATTTCCAGAATGATTCAGGAGTATGTGGCGCGTAATCGGGCGGCCAAGGTGCTGAGTGACTTGCTGGACAAGGCGGGAGTCGGTTTCTACCCGGTCGCAGATCATCTGACGCTGCGGACGCAGAATATCGACCGGCGCGCGGAGGAATACACGACGCTCGGGTACGTGTACAGCGAAACGATCGAGTATGAAGACTGGTACGCGAAGGTCTATCGGAAGGTCGGGTATCCCGCGCTCTTTGTGGATCAAGCCTATCCCGACGATCGGGGCCGCAGCAGCATCATCCCCGGTTGGGTCAAGACATTCGGCGATCAGGTGTTCCATCATGTGGCGGTGCGTGTGGAAGATATCGAGCAGGCGATTGAACGGTTGAAGTCACAGGGTGTCGCCTTTGCCGGTCAGATCATCGGCGCCCGTGGCGGCCAGTTACGGCAGATTTTCACGGTGCCGGAAATGATTGATGGTCAACCTTTTTCCGTCCTTGAACTCACGGAGCGCCACCGCGGGTATCAAGGATTCTCGCCTCCTCAGGCGGACAGTCTGATGAAATCGACCGTGGTCCGGTAATGTGCCGCCCTTCCGGTATGTCAGCAGGCCGATCTTTTAGGAAGACTGATGCGGGCT
>CAZVEZ010000070.1:0-12327 GCA_964626135.1 uncultured Nitrospira sp. | reverse complement strand
TACATGACGACGATCACGGTGCCCCAGAACACGACTTGCTTATGCCAGAAGAGCACTTCCCCATAGTGGAAGAAGACGGCTGCGAGTAGGAGTGCGCCGCCGATGATGCTGTAGCGGAGGGTCGTGTGTTGGACGACGGCATTGGCCCACACGGCGATTCCACCGAAGTAGATCAAGAAGGGAATGACGTCGATCTCGAATCCCCCGCTGATCGAGAGAAAGATGTCAAGGAACCCGAGAAAAATGAGGGCAATGCCCACGATCATCCCGGCGACGCGCATCTGGTTGTCGCCTCCGGAGTCCTCCTCCTGATTGCGGCGCTCCGGCTCGTTCGTCGGCTCTGGTGGCATGGTTAGCTGGTCCTTCGTCGTTCGTGAAATATCGGAATTCTGCGCGAACAGAGCAGGCTGAAGTCGAGGTCAAGCCCCACGACGTTCGTTATCTCTGTCTCAATCTTACTGAGCTTGAACCTCGGCCTTCTCCCTGCTGGAGGCTTGTGTCTAGCAGGTTGCGGAAGAACTCAGTGTGTCTTCAAAACGCACTATGATCTTGCGAATGGCGATAGCGCAAGACGACTCGCAGGATGCTCAATATGGCCGTTCAGCGCGGCCGCAGCGAGCAAAGAGGCGAGGCGTACGGAGGCGTACGCTTCGGTACGTTGAGCCTCTGAGCGATGCGAGAACAAAGCTGGCGGACATTTTCAGCATCCTGCTAGACCTTAAAATGTTTGCTCAGGGTGAGCCCTTGGCGTTGATACGAAGACCCGAGTGCGGTGCCATAGAGTTGACTGGGGCGTGTGAGCATCCTGTCGTATACAACCTTAAAAAAGGTTTGTCCATCATGGATCAGGAAGGGCACGTCGTGGGGGCGGACCTCCAGGACCACTTGGGTGCCGTGCAACTCGCCGCGGCCGTACCCGAATCCCGGGTCGAAAAATCCAGCGTAGTGGGTCCGTAACTCGCCACAGGCCGCTTCGAACGCGACCATTTCTGACGCGTAGCCGGCGGGAACGCGTATCCGTTCTTTCGACGCGAGAATGTAAAATTCCTCCGGTTCCAAGAGGAGACTGTCCTGGGGGTGCCGGTACAGAGGCTCCCAAAAATCGAGCGCCGCATAATGGCCGATTTTCGACAGATCGATGACGTGACTATTTTTCTTCGCCCGATAACCGATGATCGGGGAGCCGTTTCGGTCATCTCCCTTCAGATCGATGCGGAGGAAAAGGCCGCGGTCCGTTCGAAGATCACGGGTGCTCAACGCATGTTTCGTGGGGAGGTTGTGGTAGAGCAGGGGCTCTCGCTTGTGGAGCGTCTGAAGAGCCTTGTCCGACACCGTCGCGTTGCCGCGCACGAAGCGAATCTGGTTGAGAGAGTAGCCGGTCTTCACCTTGATCGCGAATGAGCGCGGAACGATTTCCAGATAAAGAGGCCCGGAATAGCCGGCCCGGATTTCGTCGAATCCGGTGTTGAGATCCGTCACGACTCGGGTAAAGACATCCAGCCGCCCGGTCGTGCTTTTGGGATTGGTTCGCGCCCGGATGGTCTTGGGCAATGCGACACGTTCCAGCAGCGGCACCAGATAGACGTGGCCTTTTTCGAGAATGGCGCCCTCGGTCAGATCCATCTCGTACATGACTAGGTCGGACTGGTAGAAGTCCAGAATGTTGAGCCGGCCCGTGATCTCGGACAACTCCGGCAGGAAGCTGCTGATCAACCGATAGGCTTTGCGCCCAAGACGCAGATCAAGACTCGCAGGCTGGATCTGCCGGTCTTCGATCGGCACATCGGCGCAGATGGCGTTGCGCGCAATGAGCTGCTGAATCTGTTGGTAGGGCAAAATGCCCTGCGTGTTTCGGGTGCTCACAGGTCGTCGTGCTCTCCGGTACTGCACGATCCCAGTGAAGGCCCTGCGCTGACCATCGGCAGCTCCCGCGCGGACCCCTGCTGTGGTTGCGGGTAATGGAATGCCTTGTTCTCGTAATTTTTCAAGAGAACCCCCTCGGCATCCATGTGCACCATGTAGTCGCCTGGAAGCAACGGAATCTTGCCGCCCCCGCCCGGCGCATCGATCACAAAGTGCGGGACCGCCATTCCGCTGGTGTGGCCCTGCAATGACTTGATGATATTCAGCCCTGTCTCGACCGTGGTGCGGAAGTGATTCGTCCCCTTGGTCAGGTCCGCCTGGTAGAGATAGTAGGGTTTGATGCGAGCGAGCAGGAGCTGGTGCATCAATCGTTTCATAACGTCCGGATCGTCGTTGACGCCTTTGAGCAGTACGGTTTGCGCTCCGAGCGGCACGCCGGCATCGGCCAGCATCCCGCAGGCGGCTTTGACGGCCGGGGTCAGTTCGTCCGGGTGATTGAAGTGCAGATTCATATAAATGGGGTGGTACTTCTTGACGATCGCGCAGAGTTCCGGCGTGATCCGTTCCGGTAAGGTGCCGGGCACCCGCGAGCCGAGGCGAATCAGTTCCAGATGCGGGATCGTCCGCAGCGCCTTGAGTATCCGCTCCAAGAGATGATCCGGCAGAAGCAGCGGGTCGCCGCCTGAAAGAATGACATCGCGCACTTCAGTATGTTCGCGCAGGTAAGCGATCGCTTGGTCGAGTTCGCCTCTCTTGAGAAATCCCGGTTTTCCAACCAGGCGTTTTCTCGTGCAGAACCGGCAATAGATCGGGCACTGATTCGTCACCATCAGTAGCACTCGATCCGGATAGCGATGGACCAGATGCGGAACCGGACTCATCAGGTCTTCTTCGAGCGGATCGTCTGCCGCGTCGAAGTCATCCATCTCGGCGATGTCAGGGACCACCTGTTTCCAGATGGCATCGCCCTTTTCTTTGATCGTGGCCAGCACCGTGGGGGTAATGCGCATCGGATAGTCTCCCACGATGGCTTCGATTTCTTTTGCATCGACACCGAGCCGGTCCGCCAAGTCTTTTGGCTTCACGATGCTGTCGGCGAGTATGCGTCTCCAGGCTTCCATGCAGTCTCCTTTACTATCCAGTAGATCAGCCGGCCTGCCCAGGCGATTCGCTGCCGGCGGTCCGTTCCCGACCGTAGGTCTTGTCCAGATGATCGAGGATATCGTCGGTTTCCGTCAACACCAGGTCTCCATCCTTGAGGACAGGCACATAGTACTGGCCTGAAACGTCATGAACCACTTTGCGCATCGGGCGAAAGTCGGGCACGACGACCTGCTCGTATTCGAGGTGGAGGTCCGTAAGTTTCTGGCGCACATCCCTGCAGTCGGGACACCATGCGACGTGATAGAGCGTCATAATACTCGTAAGGGGTAAGGGGTGAAGGGCGCGGCGATGACACAAGAATGAACAGGTATCATGATGACCCCTAACTCCTTACCCCTCACCCCTTACTGGTTTCAATAGCGCAGGGTACCATGATGGCGTCTTTCATCCCATGGATCACTTTCTTATTCGACGGACAGATGGTTGCCAGGATACCAGCCAGTTCAATCTTTTCGCCACTCACGAAATAATAGGGCGAAAGCCTGGCTCGACCGGACATCCGGTTCATCTCACCGGTGACCGGATCGAAGTAGTCGAGATCGTACAGGCGGCCCTTGTGGAATTCTTGCAGAATATAGGGCGTGTGAGGGAAGGAAGCCAGAGCGTTGTCGATGGCGCCGGTCCATTCTCCCTGCGGCATATCGTGTCCAACCGACACGCCTCGGCTGCCCCAGGCGAGTTCGGAAAACCCCGATGGCTTGATCACGAAGTGCCGTTCTTTTTGGGTTGCCGTAGCCAGATCGTGCCAGTTCATGACGGCACGTCCACCGATGGCCAAACCGGGAATCGTGGCGGACGGAGGGATCGGCGCAGGATCGAGCATCCACGTACGGGGCATGATGGTGGTCAGATGCAGGAAGATGTCCCGGCCTAAGGTCTGCTCCCAGAACGGCCGCAAGGCCGGGTGATGGAGGAGGGCAAAAGCCAGTTTCTCTTCCAGCGCCGGCTTGTACGGAGGCGTGACGGCGACCCGGTCTTTCTTGATCGCATATTGAACGAGTTCGGATTTCGGAATGTTCAGAAGGTCGAATAGCTCATAGAACCGGTAGATCAAGGCGACCGGCTGATCCATGCCCTCGCCGATGATCCGGAGACCTTCCTCGGTGAATCGAATCTGACGAGGTTCCACGCAGTAGGCGTCGAGCCCGATGTCTCGGAGCCTGGTTGCGAGCCACGTCATTTCAGGCCGATAGTCCTTCGCCTCCTCCGATAGCAGAATCGCGACGCATCCCGTATGCTGTGCGAGTTGACTCCTCAGCATCGCCGCAAATCCCCGAATCATCCCCTCAGGGCCTCCGACGATCTCCAGGGGGTAAGGGGTAAGGGGTAAGGAGTAAGGGGTTGGAACAGCGGCATTGTATATCTCAGTCAACGCTCCGGTTAATCCGATTCCTCCCGGTACTGAGTCGAGTTCGGTGATGACCATGCCGTTCTGAGTGGGGATGATGTCCGGTCGAATCACCGCGGGAAGCTGGTCGCGAAACCGTTTCATCCGGCTGTACGCGATCAACGCGTCAGGTTTACCTTGGTCCAGGTATCCCGCGATCCAGGCTGGTTGAAGTCCGCGCACGCTGTCGGCATAGAGGCGGTTCAGCGCTCGATAAAATGAGAAGAGTTGCGGGCCCAGGTCGTGAAAAAAAGCTAACTGATCTTTCGTCAGAGGGAATGGGGTAGGGGCAATTCGCCAGGTTGTCGTGGCGGAGACAAATCCGGAAACCGGAGCCTGCCCGGGCAGAGATGGAAAGAGCCCAGCTCGGCTCAGCTGGTCACGGATGATTTCGCAACGGTGAAGGAGGTCAGAGGTAGCCAAGTCAGACAGAGGCAGTATCCGTGTCAATGAGCGCCTCTCATGCGAGGCGCAAGAACTGTAACACGGGCTTTGGGACCGTACAAGGGGCGAAGCGAATATGAGGGGCGGAACAGCGGTGAAAAAGTGACATCCTTTTGGGCCGCCCTGCAGAATGATGTTAGTATGAGCCGAATATTAATTGGAATCCTTCAATGTCCTTCTACGCCGGCGATCTGGTGGGTCATTCCATGACACCACCGATCATACTCCCACAACTTGTGCCGAGCCGTATCTGTCTCCAGTGCGATGTCTGTTGCCGGTTCCCGGACCCCGATAGCGCCCTCCGCCCGTATTTTACCGAACATGAAATCACCCGGGCTCTGGCCGGAGGCATTGAGGGAACGGCCTTTCCCAATCGGCGCGGGTCACAGGTGATGCTCGTTCCCGGCCCACGGGGAGAGGGGTATGTCTGCCCGGCGTTCGACACCGCGAACTCAACCTGCCGCATCTACGAGCAGCGCCCGCTCGATTGTCAGCTGTATCCACTGGCGTTGATGTGGAATGAGTCGCACGATGGGGTCTTGCTGGGGTGGGACACGAAATGCCCGTTCATGGGAGAGGAAGTTCCGGAAGAGATCCGACGGCATGCCGACCGGGTGATGGTGTTGCTCGGTCAACCGGATATCCGCGACCGCATCGTCGCGCATCCTCGCCTCATCGGGCAGTTTCAAGGGGACGTGGTCGTGCTCGACCGCCTTCCGCTTCTTACCGGAGCCGTGACTGATCGGTGGGGATCTGCGCCGCTGCGTCGGTTCGCGTTAGATGATTTTCCACGTATGACGACGGCGCTGGATTGCTCGATGTGGCGTGGCGATCAGCCACCAGCAGCCTGTTCGCCGGTCTATCACTATATATGGAATGGACTCCTGGCCTATTGGTGGATGGAGCTTCGGGGTGCTTTCTGTCTCTTCGCGCAATCGCCCGACGGCTGGTTTATGGCGCTGCCTCCAATCGGGGCCGGCTCGATCGACGCGCCTCTGTCGGACGCGATGGAATTGCTGCGGCGTTGGAACGGTGACTCGCCGGTCAGCCGGGTTGAGAACGTTCCTGCTCAGTTGGCGCCGGAGCTGGAGCATCTGGGTTACCGTGTGACGCTCAAGGAACCGGACTATCTCTATCGCGCAACGGACCTCACAGACTTGACGGGCGACCGGTATAAATCTCAACGAGCATTGTGCAATCGATTCGAACGAGAACAGTCGTTTCAAGTGGGCTCCTATCAGGTCGGTGACCGTCAGGATTGTCGCGCCCTTCTCGGGGAGTGGTCACGGCAGAAGCAAGCGGAAGGGCTCGAGTCGTACGGCGCGATGTTGTTGGCGGATGCGGTGTCGGCTCATGAAGTGATCTGGTCGCAGGCGACGCTTCTTGGAATCACGGGAAAGGTCGTGAGGGTGCACGGCCGGATCTGTGCCTATACCTTCGGCTACTGGCTGACGAGCACGACATTTTGTGTCCTCCTAGAGGTCGCGGATCGGACGTTTCCAGGTCTGGCGCAGTATCTCTTTCGGGAGACCTGCCGGACGGCTGCGGCGGAGGGAGCTGAATACATCAATACAATGGATGATGCAGGCCTTCCGGGATTGCGCGCATCGAAACAGGCCTATCACCCCACCAGGCTGATTCCCAACTTCGTGGCCTCACCGGCGTGTGAATGATGAAGACATCGCGAGCCTTATCGTTCCTCGATCTTCGCCGCTATCGGTGGTTGCCCTACCTCCTCGTCGTCATGACCGTATTCGGGGTCTTCGCCGGTATCGTCATGATCAGGTTCGTCGAGCAGCGGTTTGTAGGGGTGACCGGAGGAGAACTCACGCTGGCTGCAGTGGAAGTGGCCGAGAAGCTCGACCGGATGTTGTTCGAACGGCGAGGCGATGCCCTCATGATGGCGCGAGCCCTGGCCTCGCGCATGGCCGATAAGAAATTTCTCTCCGAGTATCTGAAATGGATACAGAAGGAATATTCCCCTGTCTACCTGTCGTTAACGGTCATGGATGATCAAGGTCAAGTCGTAGCGGCGACGGAGGCGTCGCTAGTCGGACGCAATTATAGCCGTACCGCATCGTTTGCCGCTGTGCGTGCGACCCAACGGCTCAATGTGACGGAAGTTGCGGTGCAGGAAACAGGGGAAAGCGGCGTCGAGATGATTACGTTTACGGCTCCGATTTTGAATGCTCAAGACATGTTTCTGGGCGTGGTGGCCTTGCAGGTGGGAATCCCATTTTTGGAAGAAGTGACCGCCAGGACTATTCGCTCGCTCGAAACTCGACGGGGAGCAAGCGGACGAATCGAATATCAAATGTTGACGCAGAAAGGCAGGGTATTTGCCGACTCAAATTTCCTGCACAAAGGCGCCATCAATCTCAAAGAACTGGGACTGCCTTCGGCACTGCTGAGTGAAGCCGGCGTACCGGGGTTCGTCGAGGAAGAGCATCTGCAGCGGCATGTTCAGGTCGTGACCGGTTATGCTCAGACCGAAGGTTTTGGAGAATTTGCCGGGCTGGGATGGTCGGTCCTGGTGAGCATGGAGCGGCAGGAAATTCTGGCGCCGATTCATGCCTTTTTGTGGAAAGTCGGCATCACGGGCGGCGTGGTCTGGATTCCCATGCTGGGGCTATTGTTCTGGGCCACAGCCCGCTTGCGCGCCGAACATCGACAGGCTCAACAGGAAAGTGCCTGGGCGAAAGCCGCTGAATCGGCGCTGCTCCAGAGCCAGGAGCGGAATCGTGCCATCGTCGATACCGCGCTTGACGGGGTGATCACCATCGACTCAAGCGGGATTGTGACCGATTGGAATGCGCAGGCCACCGTGATTTTCGGCTGGTCCCGCGAGGAAGCGCTGGGGCGGGCCCTCTCCGAGACCATCATTCCCGAACAGGACCGGCAGGCGCACGAACAGGGCATCCGTGAATTTCTTCGGACAGGGGCCGGCGCGATTTTAAATCGCCGGATTGAAATTGTCGGCCAACACAGGGACGGGCGGAAGCTGCCTGTCGAGCTTGCGGTCTCGCCCGCAAAAATTGGGGACGCCTATATCTTCAGCGCCTTTATCAGAGACATCACCGACCGTCTCCGGGCTGAACGGCGTCTCGCATCCCAGTATGCGGTGACTCGGGTTCTTTCCGAGGCGAGAACCATGGAAGAGGCTGTTCCGAAAATCATCCAGGCAATCGGAGAGAGCCTGGAGTGGGATCTGGGCGTATTTTGGCGGGTGGATAAGGCGGCCGGGGTGCTGCGATGTTTCGATCAGTGGAAGGCTCCCTCGGTACAGGCCGAACCGTTTACGCAGGACACCTGGCAGCGTGTCCTGACACCCGGTGAAGATTTGCCAGGACGTATCTGGGCCGACGGCAAGTCGGCCTGGGTCACGGATGTCATGGTGGATGTCAATTCCCCTCGCGGAGCGCAGGCTCGACAAGTCGGGTTTCACGGGGCGTTTGGATGGCCTATTCTCGTAGGGAGTGAGATCGACGGCGTCATCGAGTTCTTCAGCAGGCAGGTGCGGCAGCCCGATGACGAGCTGTTGAAGATGGTGGAAGACATCGGTCTCAAGATCGGCCAATTCGGCGAGCGGGCTCGAACGGAGGGCGTGTTGCGGGAAACCGAGGCACAATTGCGGCAGGCGCAGAAGATGGAGGCCGTGGGGCGATTGGCCGGCGGTATGGCTCACGATTTCAATAATCTCCTCACGGTGATTCGAGGATACAGCGAGTTGCTCCTGGGCCGCATGGGGCCCGCCGATGACATGCGGAAGGACATGGAAGAGGTCAAGAAAGCGGCGGACAGGGCTTCCGGGTTAACCAGTCAATTGCTGGCATTCAGCCGCCGCCAGTTCATTGCAGCGAAAGTGCTGGATCTGAATGCGCTCGTCGCCAACATGGACGGCATGTTACGGCGTCTGATCGGTGAAGATATCGTCGAACTCAGCGCCGAACTCGATGCGTCGACCGGCGCGATCAAGGCGGATCCCGGCCAGATCGAGCAGGTCATCATGAACCTGGTGGTCAATGCGCGTGATGCGATGCCTACGGGCGGGCGCCTGACGATCGAAACCCGGAATGTGACGATTGGAGAAGAGGTGCGCCTGGACGCGGTGGGGGTGGCGCCGGGATCGTATGTGTTGCTGACGGTTCGCGATAACGGTCATGGGATGGATGCCGAGACCCAGTCGCATCTGTTTGAACCGTTTTTCACGACGAAGGAGAAAGGAAAAGGGACGGGATTGGGACTCTCGACCGTCTATGGCATCGTCAAGCAGAGCGGAGGCAGTATCATCGTCGAGAGCGCACCTGGTCGGGGCACGACGTTCCGGATCTACTTCCCACGTGTCGAACAGGAGATATCGGGGCCGACGGGTGCGGGTGACACGATCGATCCGGTCCATGGCCGTGAAACGGTCCTCTTGGTTGAGGATGAGCCGAGCGTTCGCGGTCTTGTGCACGAGACGTTGCGGCTTCATGGTTATACGGTCCTGGAGGCGCGTCATGGGATCGAAGCCCTCCTCACCAGCGCAAAATATGCTGGGCCCATCCATCTGTTGTTGACGGATATCGTCATGCCGCAGATGAGCGGGCCTGAGGTTGCGGAGAAGATTCTGACCGTTCGGCCGGAAATCAAAGTGCTGTATATGTCGGGGTACCCGGACCATCCGGTATTTGACCAAGGCGGCGTGCGTCGCGAGACCGGGTTTCTGCCCAAGCCCTTTTCGCCCCACGTGCTGGCGCAAAAAGTGCGCAAAGCGCTTGACGGTATAAAAGCGGCGTAGGATGGAGGCTGATGACCTTCTTTGCTCGCGCAACGCGCGGCCTCAGAAGGATGGGAGGGGGAACAGCCAGACCATCCTTCTTGCTCGCCGAGGCCGCACGATCAGAATGTGCTCCCTCGATGCGCGCAGTGAAGGATAGTCTGACTGCTCCCCCTAGGGGCAAAGTGGGAAAAACGGGAGGCCCTTGCCTGGGCGCATGGCACGTCTCAGCGTGCCAGAGGGTGGGCGGGTGAGAAAGTCGCGCGCAGTAGAAGATCAATCAGCCCCCATCCCTGGAGAAATAACGAGCA
This sequence comes from uncultured Nitrospira sp., assembly GCA_964626135.1. Lineage (GTDB taxonomy): Bacteria > Nitrospirota > Nitrospiria > Nitrospirales > Nitrospiraceae > Palsa-1315. The sequence goes on along the minus strand of CAZVEZ010000070.1, from coordinate 2,399 downwards.
AGCTTGGAAGGAGCATGTATATCGTTCGATGCGCGCAGTAAAGGGCAGCCTTGGCCGCTCCCTCCAAGAGATAAGTGTGAGAAATCGGAAGGCCGCCTGCTTGTCAGTGTTCTGATATTCCATCTGAATCGCTTGATCTTCGACATCGGTTCCGTTTATCGTGCCTTCACCAAACCAGATAGACCAGAGAGACTAGAAAGACCAGAGAGACAGGGTCATGCAGCAATCACGAGAAGTCGACGTGGGACAGTATCGGATCGAGCGGGAGCCATTCTACGCGGAGGTTCGTGGTGAGATCGGTTTGTTTACGATTGCGGCGAACAGCAAGCTACCGGTCATGCTCAAGGGGCCGACCGGGTGCGGCAAGACCCGCTTCGTCCAGCATATGGCCTACCGGCTTGGGCGCCCTTTGATCACAGTGGCGTGTCATGAAGATCTCACCGCGTCCGATTTAGTAGGGCGGTATTTGCTCAAAGGCCAGGAGACGGTCTGGGTCGATGGGCCGCTGACGGTCGGTGTGAAACATGGCGCGATCGTCTATTTGGACGAGATCGTCGAGGCGCGCAAGGACACGACGGTCATCATCCATCCCCTGAGCGACGATCGCCGCTTTCTCCCAATCGAAAAAAAAGGTCAGATTCTCGAAGCGGCCGACGACTTCCTCCTGGTGATCTCCTATAACCCCGGTTACCAGAGTGTGCTCAAGGATTTGAAGCAAAGCACGAAGCAGCGCTTCATGGCGATTGAGTTCGACTATCCGGCGCCCGACGTCGAAACCACCGTGGTCGAGCGGGAAGCGGGGATCAGTCGAGATCTTGCCGCCGGATTGGTGAAACTCGGTGGAAAAATCCGGAACCTCAAAAATCATGGTTTGGAAGAAGGGGTCAGCACTAGGCTGCTGATTTATGCAGGGACACTCATTCGACAAGGTGTCGCGACCGATCGAGCCTGCGATGTCGCGATTGCCCGCCCGATCACCGACGATCCCGATATGCAGCGCAGTATTGTGGAGTTGGTGAAGGCCATTTTCTGATCCCGTGAAACCTGTCCAGGAGTCTCCCGTCGCGGATGAATGGGCTGATCGTGCAGGACACCACAGCTGGAGCAGTCCTCTCCGTTCACATCCAACCGAAAGCTTCCACCACAGAATGTGTGGGCATTCACGGTGATGCGTTGAAGATTCGTATAGCCGCCCCACCGGTCAATGGCGCAGCGAATCATGAATTGATCCGGTTTTTGGCCCGCCGATTGTCGATTCCTGCTGTCTCGGTACAGATTCAGTCCGGTGCGGGAGGCCGGCGCAAACGCGTGCTCATCGAAGGGGCCACTGCGCAGTTCGTCATGGCTCGCTTGAGTCTTGGAAATCAGAAAGGACCGGCGAAGTCTTGAGACGCAGAGGGTTGTCTATCACCGGGGTATCGCTGTTGCTTGTCGCCTGTTCGACGGCGCAACCGATTCTGTATCCCAATGCCCATTTGCAGTCTGTCGGGAAAGAGATTGCCGCACAAGATATTGAAGCCTGCCGGAAGTCGGCAGAAGAGGCAGGGGCGGAGGAAGGCAGTGGGAAGTCGGGTCGTGTTGCGACCAGCACTGCGGTGGGAGCTGGAGCCGGCGCTGCAGCTGGAGCGGTGGGCGGAGCCATTTCAGGTTCAGTAGGCCGCGGTTCCATGATCGGAGCCGCGACTGGGTCGGTGTGGGGGTTTCTCATGGGGCTGTTTCGTGCGTCAGGATCGTCTCAACCGAGTCAGGCCTATTCGAATTTTGTGAATCGATGTCTGCAAGAAAAGGGGTATGAGGTAAGTGGCTGGCAATGAGGAGAGCCCTCCTTGCTCGCGGAACGCGCGGCCTCGGAAGGCCCTCGTTCGACGCGCGCAGCCGAGGGCTACTCCTCCCTGCCAGCCCGGGAGGTGAAAGAGGTAGGAATTGGAAAGATGATTTTCGTACGACGCAGGTGCGCGAGACGGGCGGCCAGCTTCCTTGCTCGCAGACCGCGCACGATGAGAATGTGCTCGCATGGGTGAAGAGCGCGTCTTGGCGCGCTCGGGTGGGCGGGTGAGAAAGGACGCGCAGTAGAAGCTGATCCGCCCATCCCGCCACCCCGTCACGAGTTGTGAGAAGGAGAAGAAGATAACTGAAAATGTTTTGTCGGCATAAGCTGGAAGGTGATGTGAATGAGTAAGTATGAAGTAATCATCTATTGGAGTAAGGACGATCAGGCGTTTATCGCCGAAGTGCCGGAATTGCCTGGTTGTGCAGCGGATGGGGCTACCTACCAGGAAGCATTGGCGAACGTGGAAACCATAATTCAAGAATGGATCGAGACCGCGAAAAACCTCGGCCGTCCCATTCCTGAACCAAAAGGGCGTTTGGCGTTCGCGTAGTAAATTAGGAGAAGAAGT
>CAZVEZ010000069.1:0-12483 GCA_964626135.1 uncultured Nitrospira sp. | reverse complement strand
GAGGTGTCTCGCTTTGATCTAGCCGTGGTGTTCGTGTTTCAGAGCATGACAACAGAATCTATCATTGGCAATTTGGTAGAAGTGTTGTGTTCGTCTGCCACACACTATTCGAAATAATTTGCGTCATAAGGAGTTCTTTTATGGAAGATCTGGTTATCGAAGAAGAAGGCACCTCATCCGCGCTAAAAATTACGCTCGGCGATTTTCTCGTCTTCATCAATTGGATGAATCAAACCGAAAAGGCTCTCGACCGCGCCGAACCGTTACCGACGCTCCCTGATTTGGATTCTGGCAAGGTCAAAGGCTGGATTCAACTCGTGCAGCGGCTTGAAGAACGGTTTCGCCGGAGTGAGGAAAAGAAACTGGCGCTTGAAGCAAATGTGATCGCACAGGAAGCGCAGTTGGGGCAACTCTTGTCGCACTTGCATGCGAACATCGCCTCACTCTACGACAACCTCGGACAATCGCAAAAGGCCGAAGATGTTCGTCGACGGGCAGAAGCTCTTCATGTCGGTTAACAGTGAGCAGGCGTCATTCCAGATTGCCCAACCAGCTCTTCATGATTGCCTTCGTACCCTCAGAACCGTGCATGTAGGTACAAGGGGCGTGCAAGGTCTTCATTCGGGAGAGCGGTAACGTGTGGGTCGCGCGATGACATGTGTCCGTGGCGTGAAACTCGGAGAGAGTTTCACGCCTTTCCCTTCCCGTATTTTCGCATTTACTTTATCCTCCCTGCTCTCTTCGTTATAATCAGTCCCTCATGCAGCGGCCTCGTCAGAGACAACTGGTTCAGACTTGGACATGAGGAGTCACGCCAGTGATTTATCGATAGCGAGGGTACCAGATGATCAAAGTGCTTCTCGTCGAAGACAATGATGTCGACGCGCAGCTCACGCAGGATCTTCTCTCGGAATGGAGCACCGAGGAGTTCCAGGTTACCCGTGTGAAAACATTAGGAGAAGGGCTCACGTATCTGAGCCGTGAACGGTTCGACGCCGTGCTGTTGGACCTGTCTCTCCCCGATGCATTCGGTCTCCCGACGGTCAGACAAATCCATGCGACGAGTCCAACGATTCCTGTTGTTGTCCTGAGCGGCGTGAGCGACCAAAGCCTAGCCCTTCAAGCGGTCCAACAGGGGGCGCAGGATTATCTTGTGAAAGGCCAGGGTCATCCCGAGCTGTTAGCTCGCGCTGTCCGCTATGCTATCGAACGGAAACGTTCTGAAGAACGCCTGACCTATCTTGCACAGTACGATCACTTGACCGGACTGGTGAATCGTAGCCTCTTTCGTGATCGGCTGGTTCAAGCCATGGCTCGAAGCAAGCGCATGCATCAACCGATTGGTCTCATGCTCCTTGATCTCGATCGATTTAAAGCCGTGAATGATACGTTCGGCCACGATATCGGCGACGAATTACTCAAAGCCGTAGCTGAACGACTGAAGGCCTGTGTGCGTGAAGTTGACACCGTAGCCCGTATGGGCGGGGACGAATTCACGATTATTCTAGAAGGGGTCACATCCGAACAGAACATACTTGTGGTGGCAAAACGCATTACGGAATCCATTGCCACGACATTCGAGTTACAGGGCCACCACATCTCCGTCGGCGTCAGCGTCGGAATTACGATCTATCCTCACGACGATCACCCAGCCGACGAATTGCTGAAGCATGCCGACACAGCGATGTATCGAGCAAAGCGGCAAGGTGGCAGCGCCTTCTACCTTCATGAAGTCCCTGGGACTCACTCGGCCAATCTCCTCCCATAATCTACGCGCTGATTCTCGGTTCGCCGGCGCTCTCAACACCCTGCCGGTTATCGTCCGATGTCACCTAACGGTTGATCTGTAACGATCAAAGCCCCGCGTGGATTGGGGGCAAGAACGTTTGAGGTCTCGATCGCCTCCCGATCGGGAGTAGGGCGGCAGTCGGGAGTCATCACAATTCCCCAATGCTGATTCTCGCTGCATATATTGTCGACAATAAGCGCTTCTGCGTGATGAAAGAGCAGAATCCCGCTCAGCATATTGTCTCGGCATCTGTTCCTGACAAGATCCGGATGACTCCCAGGATCCCGTACCGCAATACCAAAATGATGGTTGCCCCTGCACACATTATCGGCGATTCTCGGCTGTGCTCCCGCAAATACGAAAATCCCCGATTCGCGGTTGCCGCAGACTTCGTTTTCGATAAATGTCGGCCGCGATTGCGGACCATAAATCACCACGCCGGAAAGAATACCTTCCGTGGCACGGCAGTGTGTCACAGCACAAGAAGAATCGAGCAGGTTCATCGCTGAATTCTGATCGCTTCCGACGTATCGAAACGTGATGCCGGAGATGCGGCCGCTTGGGACCTGTTGGAGATAGAGGGGGCCCCCTCGACGAGAAAAAATTTGCACATCGTCACGCCCGGCTCCAATCAAATGAATCGGTCGTCCCGTGATAAAGACTTTGTCCTCATAGATCCCTGGGCGAATGAAGACTTGGTCGTGCTCTCCTGCATTGAGTAATGCCGCACTGGGTCGCGGATACGAGTTGCTGTCGTTCGCGTCGACAATCAGGGTTTTTCCACCGTGTGGATTCGGCGGAGGATCAATCATCATGTCCTACTCCTTCACCGCGCCGTTCTTGTTCATTTTGTTTATCTTGTTTGGTTGAACCAGACCGACAAAATAAACGAAACAAACCAGATAGACCCGACGAATCGGACTGACCGTATGGCAGCGTTTCGGTCATGTGCAAGCAAGTCAAGTTTCCGGCAAACTGATTGCCAAAGCCACTTTACGAGCAGTGCTCTCAATCCTGTCAAGTAAAATGACTCGTTCGCTAATCGTACAAATCTGTCGCTCGGGCAAGGGCAATTACATGTCAACTCCTGGCTTCAAATGGGACCAAGCTCCTGGATTATCGTCGGTTTTACCCACATTAGATAGTGACGTGGTGGCACGGCGATTGCGACATCACGAGAGGAAGGGCGCCGAGACCTTGCCGGGCTGTATGGAGGTATGACCATGAAGACATTGAGGATCGTGCTTACAGGAATGATTGCGGTACTGTTGTCTCTCAATTTTGCCGTCGCCGCGCCCTCGAATATGCGGGATTCGTCTCGCCATCTCTATGATCGAGTCATGGAGGAGTTTAAACACAGGGACTACGAGGCTGCATTGGCTGGCTTTCGATTCTTTCTTGAACTCCATGGGCAGTCCTCTCTCGCAGCTAATGCGCAATACTGGGCGGGAGAATGTCAATATCGATTGGGGCGCTACAAGGAAGCGTTGAAATCCTTCTACCATGTCGTGTCCTACTATCCGCTTAGTCCGAAACTTGCTGCCTCTACCTTAAAGATCGGGCAAACCCACACCAAACTGAAGGATCACGACAAAGCTCGTATGATGTACGAACGGGTGATCGATGAATATCCTGAAAGTGCCGAAGCAGAGCTGGCACGAAAAGCCCTCGACGCGCTGTCGCTGCGAAACGAGGACCCGACCCCTCAGCTGACCGGCAACAGCTCTTCCGACTAGTTCAAGTCCGGGACCGACAGAGAACCTGTTGTCAAGATCCAGTGAGTGTCATTGGTCGTCGCCAACGCCGAGCAGTTGGGCCAGTTGAGGCACCGTGTAGGACGTATCGGGATTCAATGTGGTCAATGTGATGCCTGCTGCCTCTAAGACAGACTGGATATCCTTTCTCCGAGTGACCTCGTGCGGTTGAGGGAGAAAACTATCCTCAACCAACACAACCTGCTCCGCAGTCTTCGTTCCCGGGTGAACCAATACAAAGTCAAGTTGCTTGAGCGCGATCTGTCTCAACACGTGCGATCGAACGGTCCCCTCTGCGTCAACGCTGACAACAGACCAGAGTGGAACCCTCGGAAAGACAAGATAATGATCTTCTACGGCTAAACGTATGAGATTGTAGAGCAAGAGATCTGTATCAGTCAGCAGAGGCTGAGGACGTAGCGTGACATCTGGAGGAAGGACGAAGGTTTCTTTTCTGACTAGCCCACGGGTTGAAGCGAGGCTCAGCCGCCAAATCAGGAATGCCAGGAGCACGATGCTAAGCCCGATAAAAACATTCTCCATGATGGCAACTACCGTTACCGTGCAGGAATGGATTCTCGCCAGCGTGGCCCGTTCGGGACTATCGTGCCAAGGATGACCGGATGATTTGCTCCTGTCACAGATGGGATATTGCCCCAGACGCCCGTCATTGTCTGATAAGCCAAGAGGGCAAAGGCCACCGCCTCAAACACTTTGTTGTCCCACCCCAGGGCTTCAAATGTGGTGATGGGAATCGGGGCAAAGACCGTCGCGAGATGGCTCATGATCGCACGGTTACGGACGCCACCGCCGCCCACCACGACTTCATCAATCTCATCGCTGATCCACCGTCGAGAGGTTCCCACCGCCTTGGCTGTCCACATACTGCAGGTGGCCAACAGATCCTCGGTCGAGAGGTTTCGTTGCTGCTGAAGTGCCATGAGTTCCTCGATGAGATCAGGACCGAATGCTTCCCGGCCGGTCGATTTGGGTGGCCGCTTGGACAAAAATGGATGTGCGAGCAGCTTGCCCAACAGTCGTGAATCGACCTGCCCTTTCATGGCCAGTTTTCCATCACGATCCATCAACAGTCTTCCGTCAGTCATCCGCACCATGAGACCATCCAGCACCATATTGGCCGGTCCCGTATCGAATGCCTGAACTCCGCTGAGGTGTCCCCCTTTCGGCACATACGTCACGTTGCTGATGCCCCCGAGATTCACTACCAGTCGCGCACGACGCGCATGCTTCAGGAGCAGGGCATGTGCGACGGGCGTTAGAGGAGCCCCTTGGCCTCCTGCCGCAATGTCACGCGCACGGAAATTGGCCACGGTCGTAATCCCCGTTCGTTCTGCAATAACAGCCGGCTCGGCGATTTGGAGAGTAGAACGAATTGCGCCGACACCCGGCGCATGGATTCCATGTGGAAGATGGTGCACGGTTTGCCCATGAGAGCCGATCAACGCGACGTCGCTCGGCAGAAGATTTGCCTGCCGAATCACGAGCAGCGCCGCGTTCGCGAACCATTCACCAAGCAACGCATTGAGGTGGCAAATATCAGCAACCGTTCCGGAAACCGACGCGGAGAGAATGCGCTGTTGTAACGAGCGTGGGTAGGCCAGTGTATGTGCCGAGAGTGTCCGCGCCTTCAGAGACCGCCCTCGCCCGGTAATGTGCACGAGTGCTGCGTCGACACCATCACCGGATGTTCCAGACATGAGTCCTACAATGTGCATTCTTTACTCCTCCTATGATCGCCTCGCAGGCTATAGGATGGCTACGCTAATGGAACTATCCGACGGGGTCAAGCAGGGAAGTTATCGCGACTAAACTCTAACGGGCCGAATATGCTTGTTCGGCATCCCGGAACTTTGGTTCCCCGTGTGTCCGATTCAACAACCCCCCATGTTTAAGGGTCGCCGCGCCTTCCCCGGCACAGGCTGTGGCCCATGGTAGGTGTTTCAGCATCCCGGCCGTGCGATCAATCCCACTTCGTTGCGTTGACAACGAAGGGCCTCAATGTTAGCGTCCTCACCCATGCGGAATGTTCAATTGGCGCGAGTCCTCTGGGCTATCCTCATTAGCCACAGTATACTCGCCGCACCGCTGACCCTCGCTGCTCCTGCTGCCGAACCTCTCAATATCGTGGTCACGATTCCTGTCCTGAAAGACCTGACCGAGCAAGTCGGAGGACCGCACGTACGGGTGACCTCCCTCTTGAGCGGCTATGAAAACGAACATACCTACTCTCCTAAACCGAGCGACCTCGTCGCCGTTCGGAAAGCCAGGTTGCTGTTTGAGGTCGGTATCGGCCTTGAAGTTTGGGTCGCCTCATTGGTGAAGAATGCCGGTAGCTCATCACTCCGGGTCGTCACCACATCGAAGGGCATCGCTCTGCTTCGCGACAGACCAGCGCATGATGGCCCGGCTCATGCGACCGGAGAGGATGAGCACGGGAATCCTCACGTGTGGCTGGATCCGGAGAATGCGACGACCATGATGCGGCATATCACGGAGGCGCTCATTCAGGTAGACCCGGCCCATGCGACGGACTACCGAACCAATCAGGCATCGTATCTTCGAAGGCTGGATCAACTTCGAGGAGACCTGAGTGATCGGATCGCACGCCTCAGTGATCGACGCTTCATCGCCCATCACCCAGCCTGGCCATATTTTGCAAGACGTTTTGGTTTTCAGATCGTCGAGACGATCCAACCACAATCGGGGACCGAACCATCGGCGCTCCATCTTCACAAGCTCATCGCGAAGATCAAAAATGAGCGACTCAAGGTCATCGTCTCGGAAATTCAGTTAAGCCAGAAGATTCCCGGGTTGTTGGCCAAGGAGACCGGTGCGCGTGTGGTTGTGCTCACTACGCTTCCAGGGGGTCTTCCGCACACAGAGACCTATCTCGACATGCTCCGTTATAATGTGCTCCAATTGGCCAATGCGCTGGATGCGGCCTGACACATGATAGGCTTCGGTTTCAGCGACGTGGATGAGAGGAGTTCTCCCAGACGTGGTACATCATTCGCACCCTGTCATTCACTTCGATCATGCCACATTCGGATTTCCCGGGGTGATTGCCCTTGAAGATATCTCGCTCGAGATTCAATCCGGTGAGTTCATCGGGGTCATAGGGCCCAACGGGTCGGGAAAGACGACGCTCTGCCGCGCGGTCCTCGGTTTGATGGCCCCGCTGAAGGGTCGTCTCAGAATTTTCGATTGTGCGTGCGAAGAGTTACGCTGTCACCACAAGGCTAAGATCGGCTATCTTCCACAGAAGGGTGTCGTCGACCGGAATTTTCCAGTGACGGTGCTGGAAACGGTGACAATGGGCCGCTACGGGGCATTGGGCTTGTTTACGCGTCCAGGGCGGAAGGATCGGGAGATTGCGATGGAATCGTTGGCCCATGTCGCAATGGATATGCACAAGGACACTGCGTTGGGCCACCTGTCTGGAGGGCAACAGCAGCGGGTCTTCATCGCCAGAGCGTTAGCGCAGCAACCGCAAGTCTTGTTGCTCGACGAGCCGACGACCGGACTCGATATCACGACGCAGCACAATGTCGTCGAGTTGGTGCAGCATCTGCATGAAGAGTTAGGCTTGACCGTCCTCTTGATCACCCATGATATCAACATGATCCGTTCACGTGTGGACAGGCTCGTACTGCTCAAAACCCGCCTCTACGCAGCAGGGTCGCCTGCCGAAGTCCTCCAAGCCGACATCCTCAGCCAGGTGTATGGAAAAGACCTGGTCATTACAGAAAAAGACCTCGTCATTGTCGAGGACTACCATCACCATCATTGATCACTAAGTACGATGCTGGAATTATTTGCGTACGACTTCATGCAACGCTCGCTGTTGGCTGCGGCGCTGGTTGGCGCTTTGTGCTCGACGATCGGCGTCTTTGTTGTCTTACGAGGGCTGGCGTTTATGGGAGCCGGCACGGCACATGCGGCGTTTGCCGGGGTCGCTCTTGGATTTCTCATGGGCTGGCCGCCGTTGCTCATGGCCATGCTCTTTGGTCTCGCCACGGTCTGGATTACGGGATGGATGGAAGAGAAAGGCCGAATGAAGCTGGATGTGTCCATCGGCATTCTCTACACCGCAACCATGGCGCTGGCCATCCTCTTTATCGGCTTGATGAGGACCTATAATGCCGAGATCTATGGCTACCTTTTCGGAAATGTACTGGCCGTGACCAGCGAGGAACTAGGCACGATTGCAGGATTGAGCATCGTCGTCATTGGGACGATCGTACTCTTTTCAAAAGAGCTCTACTTCATCGCATTTGACCAGGAAATGGCGGAAGCTTCTGGTGTGCCGGCGCGGCGCATATTTTTCATTTTGCTGACCCTGGTCGCCCTTACGGTCGTAATATCGCTCAAGACTGTCGGCGCAATCCTCGTCTTCGCGATGATCCTGATTCCTGCTTCCACTGCGTATCAACTGACACATAGTCTCTCGACGCTGACCTGGTATTCCATCCTGATCGGGGTCTCCTGTTCAGTCGGAGGGGTACTCATTTCCTCATACTGGGATATTCCCTCCGGTCCTGCCATCGTGTTGCTTGCCACGCTGCTGTTCTTTGTCGCGACCCTCCTTTCTCCCAAGAAACAACGGCGGTCACTCGCCGTCAATTGATCTCAGTTCCATGTCTCGTTGTGCCATCGGAGTTCTCATCCATTTACAAGTCGCCTCTCTCCAGGCGAAGCTGCCGATACGACACGATGGCGGCAACGATTCGCTATCCCACAAATGAAGCGGTATCGTAACTCTCCCTGAGTTGTCGAGAAATCCTGATATGCCCACCCGCCCATATTGGTTGTGCGATGCTGCTCTCCAGCCTACAATCTAGCCAAGGCAATCGAGGGACTGAACGTGCGGTGCTCATGTGGAGAGAAGGCCTGTCCATGGCTCATTTGGATCAGTATATTATGAGGGAGGATTTGTCGTAGGGGTGTTGTGATGACTCGTAGGGGTTTCGTGAGCTGCATGATACTGAGGCTGCTTGTCCTAAGCGGCCAGGCGCAGGCGTAAGAATGGAAGGCCAAACAGGGCCGAATAGAGCCAGGCAAAGTTGTGCTCGGCATGCGAGCAGGATTTGCCCCCTGACTCAATCGTTGACCGCTCATAGCTCAACCGACGTGGGCCTCTTGGTCAATTTTCAAGTGATGTATAGCTTCAACACGTGGCTCCTGGCCGGGATGATATTGGAGCGGGAACGCCATCCCGTCGATCAAGAACGGCCGTTCCGCGACTTAGGCCATCAAGACACTCTATCGGTGCTGCCGACCGTCGAAGTATGCCCCATTCGGTTTGGCCCGATCCGTCCCTATGCCAACATGAGCGTCGGTGTGAATATGAATAGTATCGGTGAAAACAGCAGACTCGTATCTCTCCCAGCAACACCTTTGCCTGGTGAATCGGCTGGGGTGCCCACTATGTATTCACGAAGCAGTTCGCGCTGAACACAGAAATGGCCTACAAGCACAATAACGGACATGCGACGATAAATAGGGGGCGCAACGAAGATTGGAACGCCTCGTCTTTCGGCTTCCTCTTCGGCGTCGAGGTGTTCTTCTAGTGGGCGCTATTCAAGATTAGGTGTAGTGGCGTAGAGCCCTCATTCTCCAGAGGCTCCACACCAGATACGCTAGTCCTATCGGCCTTGCTTTGATCGGCTCCACACCATCCCGGTCTGTTCCTTTGAACTAAAGCCTAGCTTTTCGTAAAAGCCAGGAATGCGGGTGCAGAGCCAGAACAGTTCGACTTTTTTGAGACGAGGGTGGGTCAAGATGCGATGGACGATACCGGTGCCGACGCCCTGGTTCTGGTAGGCCTTATCGATAATCACATCCCAGATGGTTGCTCGGTACACATAGTCCGTTAAGACCCGTCCAAGTCCGATGAGCAAGTCACCGTCCCAGGCTGTGACGGCCACATCGGTGTGGCGTAACATTTCACGTGCATCTTCAAGAGTTCGTCCCTTGGCCCAAGGCGCTTGCTGGTAGAGGCGGACGAGCTCGGCTGGGTCGAGATTCTTCTTTTGGGAGAAGGTGATGACGGGCTTGAGGGTTGGGGGCATCTTGTACTAGATTATCTCCCAGTGACAGCAACCGAAGTTACGCGGAGTGTACGAGGAACATCATGTCAACGCAAGTACGAACCTGTCCCAAGTGCGCGCAGCTGATGTGGCTGAAAGAAGACCAGTACGAACAGATTGATGGGGAGACGATCCGAGGAAAGTGTCCCCAATGCGGGTCGATGGTTCGTTTCAGGCTTGTGTCACAAGGTGATAATGCGGCCGGCCCGAAGATGGGACATTGACCGCTTTGCGGAATGTTCAATGCTGAATGTGGAATGTCAAATCTGCAATTCATCATTCAACATGTCTCAATCACATCCCCCGTCCTGCGCCGTCAAGCTCAGGCTTGTTGCCGGGTAGAATCTTATTTAGCGTAGACCGATACTCGCCCGTGCGCTTCTCATCGGTTCGCCCAATTTCTATTTCTTGATCTCGCTGCATCCGTTCAAGATGATCGAGCACCGAGAGAAGCGGATGGACGGAGCTAAGCAATCGACCACCTTCAAAGGCTTCCAGCGATTCCACAAGTAATTTGTTCAGACTTTTGTAGGGAGTCCCGGTGCTTTGGTTTCGGAAGCGAGAGACAATCTCCTCATATTCCTCAACCGCCTCAAACTTGGGCTTCACACCGGTCGGCACCGCTGATAAATGCACAATCGGCGGCAATTTTTCCGCATAGACCTTCAGCTGAGCCACCAATCCACCTATTGCGTCAAGCACATCGGCGGTTTGCATGAAACGATCCTTTGAGGCGGAGTTGTTCACACGCCACGTTAAAGGGCCTATCAGGACGTTCGAACGCCGCAATGAGGCGTGAGACTATTGAGGGCCTGAACGACCTGCTCCATATCCAACGGACACGGCTTGGTGTACTCTTGAAACTCACCGGTGGAGGGGTGATGGAACCCCAACGTCCTCGCATGCAGCATCACACGTGGGATCTCGACACCTTCCATCAAGCAGACTTTTTTCCCGCCATAGGTTTGATCGCCCAGAATCGGATGGCCCAACGAGGCCAGATGGACGCGGAGCTGGTGAGTCCGGCCTGTGCGTGGGTACAAGAGTACATGAGTGGCCAGCTTGCCAAAGCGATGATCGACACGATACTCCGTCACGGATTCTTTGGGACGCGCCGTGTGGGCAGAGAACTTTTTCCGTTCCTTTTTGTCACGACCAATCGCCAACTCGATCAGCCCATGTCCTTTTTTCGGTACGCCTGAGACAAGCGCCTCATATACCCGCGTAATCGTGTGATGTTTGAATTGAGCCGAAAGCGCCCGATGGGCTTCATCCGTCTTGGCGATTACCATGACTCCAGAGGTGTCCTTGTCCAGCCGATGAACCAGCCCTGGCCGTTCTTTCCCGCCAATCGTCGACACTGTGCCGCCGGATATTTGAAAATGATGAAGGAGGGCATTCACGAGTGTGCCTGCCCAATGACCGGGTGCAGGATGAACGACCAAGCCGGCCGGCTTGTTTAAGAGCAACAAGATGTCGTCCTCGTAAAGAACATCGAGTGGGATCGATTCCCCCTTGAGCTCCAGCGGCTCCGCTTTCGGAATGTCAAAGGTGATGGTGTCGCCAGGTTTGATCTTTTGACTGGGCTTGACGACCTGGCCGTTCATCCGCACCCGCCCTTGTCCAATCAACCGTTGTAAGGCCGACCGTGACAACTTGGGCTCGCGATTGACGAGAAAGACATCCAGCCGTTTAGGAGACTCGCCGGCCGTCACGACAAACTCTGTCACCATAAGACGAATCGCCCTCTCTTGCACGTTCAGGCCACGCTACTGCAGCGCAAGGCTCAATTGCAATCAGAAGGCCTGCCAATCCAATTGCCTCTCCAATTGATTTGGACTAAGCTGACAACCACGAGACTGGTCTGATGCCGAACAAGGAGGCACAATCATGAGATGGAGACTTATCCGGACGGTGGTGGCAGTGATGATAGTTGCCTCGTTCACTATGACGGCGCGCGCAGCAGGCTTGCCAGGAATTCCCCCTGAAACGGTCACGGATTACATCCATGCCGTCATTGAAGCCGATCGCATCTTTTACACCATTCATGTTGTCGAGCGTCTGCAAAAAGAGGGCGGCGCCACAGCAGCGGAGAACTGGCGAACGGAGAAAAAGACCTTGCCGCTACCAGCGCAGTTTCTCGCAGAAGCGAGCGACCTGTCCTCGAAGACCGGAACGAAGGTCCGCTACCGGTTGATCAGCCTGTGGCCGATCAATCCGCACAATGGCCCGTACGATGAGGAAGAGAAAAGAGGGCTAGAGGCTGTGCGTGAGCATCCAGAACGGTCTGCCACCAGCACGATCAAGATCGGCGATCAGAGCTACTTTAAGGCCATCTACGCGGATCGCGCCGTCAGCCAATCCTGCGTTGGTTGTCACAATACCCATCGGCACAGCCCTAAGAAGGACTTTAAAATTGACGACGTCATGGGCGGTCTGGTGATCGAAATTCCGCTGGGAAAATAGCAGGGACCTCTCGTGGTTGCCGTGAATGTGCGTAGTGCCTCCACAGTTCTCAGGCGCCAGAAGTTTTTGGCCTTTTCCCGCAGATTGGTGCAGTGGCCCAGATGTCCTTGCGTTTAGGGTTACTCTCCCGCTACGCGCGTCCAGCGAGGGCCTGCTGAGGCTGTAGTGCGAGCATAGAGGGGACGGGTAGACGGTTCAGCATTTCTGTCAGCCACCGACCGATCTTCTTGTCTTTCAGGAATTATCTGAGAAGGATGTCAGTGACCAGTCTTACGGGCGCGTTCGGCGATCTTCTTGCGGAGGCGGGATTTTTCAAGACTGATCTCGGCTTCTTTGACTTCGGACGGCAGGCCACCGGCTTTTA
>CAZVEZ010000068.1:0-12585 GCA_964626135.1 uncultured Nitrospira sp. | reverse complement strand
AGGCCTGCGTCGGCGGCACGAGGCGGCGTCTGGCTCCGCCTTGGACGATGAGGAATTCATAGAGGCGGCATTCCAATGCGCCGTTGAAGAGGGGAATGCGTTTGGAGGGGGCGAGGCCGATCAGTTTCGGCACGCGGGCATCTCCCGTCAGCACATAGGCGCGCCATCCGGTGAACCGCTGCTTCAGCCAATCGCCAAGCTTGGGATAGAACGATTCCAATTCGTCGGGTCGGCTGAGGCGGACTCCATAGGGAGGGTTGATGACCATCACGCCCTGGTCAGCCGGCGCGTCGAGATCGAGAATATCGCTTTGCTTCAGGCGGACATCGATGGCGACTCCTGCGCTTTGAAATGTCCGTTGTGCGACCTTCACCATCGCGGGGTCGTGGTCGGACGCATAGATGGCGGCTGGTACCTCGGCCAGTTGTTTGGCGCGGGCTGCTTCGCGCAGATGGCCCCAGCGCTGAGCGTCGTGGACGAGCAGCCGCTCGAACGCGAAATTCCGTGAAATACCCGGCGGGATCTGGCGGGCCATCAAGGCGGCTTCGAGCGGGATAGTCCCGCCTCCGCACATGGGATCGAGCAGGACTTCCTTGGCGGTCCAGCCGGCGAGACGAAGAATCCCTGCCGCCAGATTTTCTCTCAGCGGCGCTTCGACCGAGCCTATACGGTGCCCGCGTTTGAAGAGTGGCTCGCCGGAGGTGTCCAGATAGAACGTGATGGTCTGCTCGTCGAGAAAGGCGTCTAGGCGAATGTTCGGGCGCTCGGTATCGACGCTGGGTCTCCGATGGCGTGTGGCGACAAATTTATCGCAGATGGCGTCTTTGATCCGGAGGGTGAGAAAGTCCAGGCTGGGGAGGGGGCAACGGCGCGCGCTGACCTTGACCTTGATTGTCTGCGATGGAGCAAACCAATCGGGCCAGGTAAGCGCATAGGCCGCGCGGTAGACGTCGTCTTCGGACCTATAGGGGCTCTGCCCGACTTCCCAGAGGATGCGGCTGGCGAGGTGAGACTTCAGATTTACCCAGTACATGGTGGACCAGGGGGCTGTGAAGCCGATGCCCCCCTCGGTCCTGGTCGTGGCCGGTACGCCGAGGCCATGCAGTTCTGCTTCGAGTACGCCTTCGAGCCCGCGCGGGCAGGGTGCAAAGAACCGTCGTTTTGTGCTATCCATGCTCATAAATATGCGAGACGTGCGCGTCCGGCGAGGCGCGCGCGGCTGGTGAAACACCGTCTCCATTTTTCACGCGTCATTCGCCATCCCTCACACTGTCATTGCCATGAACTATTGCAGCGCCTGCGGCGCCCCGGTTACGAAGAAAGTTCCCGCAGGCGATAACTTGCCCCGGTTCGTCTGTGAGACCTGTCAGGCCATTCATTACCACAATCCGAAGATTGTCGCAGGCTGCATTCCGGAGTGGGATGGTCACGTCCTTCTCTGCCGGCGGGCGATCGAGCCTCGGTCAGGTCTCTGGACCTTTCCTGCCGGTTTCATGGAAATCGGCGAGAGCATCGAGCAAGCGGCCGTTCGTGAAACATTCGAGGAAGCGCAGGCTCAGGTGGATCGTATCAGCCTCTTTGCGGTCCTGAGTCTCCCGCACATTGGCCAGGCTTATCTGGTGTTCCGGGGCCCGATGCGTTCACCTGACTTCGCCGCAGGTGAAGAAAGCCTTGAGACGCAGTTGTTCTCACTTTCCGCAATTCCCTGGGACACGATCGCATTCCCCGTGGTCAAGGACGCATTGCGCCGTTATGTCGATGATGTGACGCGGGGGATATTTCAGGTGCATGTGGCGAGCCTCCCAGACCGCCTCTAGCATGGCAGGATGCTGAAAGGCTATGTTGCCCGCGAGACAGGCGAGACGTACGGGAAAAGCGAGACTGGCAGCATTAGAGATTACGAGTTATGCTTGTTGCGCATGTCTCGCTCGTCCTGCCTGTCTCGCACGCTCCATCAGTTGAGGGTCGGAATAGTCAGGAGCGGTAGGGCGTGGCCTTCGCCACCGTGGAGAAAGCGAAAGCCGTTGGTTTCCGTGTAGTCGACCGTCACCCCTTCCATCCGTGGCGCACTTCGCCGGTCCACCGCAATCGTGAGTCCATCGACTTGCTGAATGTCGTCGTCGGGCTGGGTGGTCGCTTCCAATGTAATACTGAAGCTCAAGCGTGAATCGTCCACGTCACGCACGGAAATCCGGACGATTGGATCTTCAGGGTGATGGACTTGAATCGCTTTCAGCTGTGCGATGGCGGCAACGGTGACGGCAATCATGAACGAAGCTCTTTCTGGCGAATGAAGCCGTGAATATCGACGAGATGATCGTCCCGGTCGATGGAGTAGAAGATTCTCCAGTCCTCGACCGCATATTTCGAAAGACCCGGCAGGTCCGGCGCGATCGGTTCGTGGCGCAAGTTATCGATGTTGGAGGCGATCCATTTGGTCTTGTCCATGAGACGCTGTGCCATGGCCGGATCAAGGCTCTCAAGGTCTTTGAGAATTGCCGGACGGTATGCCAGTCGATACCAGGCCATATTGCATTTACCAGCGAAGACCGAGTTGGTCCGCGATGTCCTCGCCGGACAGTCTTTCTGTACTGGATAAGGACTCTTTCAGGCGGGCACGCAGGCCATCGCCCAGTCGGAGTCCGAGGTCGGGATCGCCCACGAGTTCGCGCAGGCGATCGTCGACCATGCCGCGCACGAGTTCTTTAAATTGTTCCTGGGACAGTTGGGACAGGTCCATGACGCAGGAGGATACGAAGGCGCGTGGCTAAAATGCAACTGGCAGACTGCCGTGAATAGCCCATGGATGGTGGACGCGATCTTTGTGTGCAAGTAATCGCTTCAGCCGGCTGTTCCGTATGGTCTAAAAAGAGCGTGAACAGGGCTGTGAAATTCACGAGAGACGGTTGTTTACTGGGGAGTGGTTTTGGGCTGGAGTTGCTGGATCATACGGTCCAGTCGAGCTTGATGCGGGGCGGCTACCGTCAGAAACTCCAAGCCGATGCCGGAGGATCCGGACCAGCGGACTGCGGCATTGTTGATCACAATGGGTTTGGGTTCGCCCGGAATATGTAGTTGCACGGTCAGCTGCATGCCGGTAAAGGGGCTGATGATACTCTCCACACGGCATCCCTTGGCTGAAAGATTTCGAATAGACCCCGCATGACGGAACTGGTCCTTGTACACCAAGGTGCTGGAGAGCGACACGGAGAATCGGGGGTGTTTTCTAGTGACCATAGTGATACGTTGTGCGACTCCTTATGTGGCGATGTTCACCTGGGTTGACAGAAATCGCTCCAGACGGGTTCGCTCCAATTCCTGGATCTCAAGAAACTCTACCCCGAACTCGAGTTCCATGGTCCATTGGACGGAGGTGGCCCGGATGATAATGGCTTCAGCTTGCCCTGGAATCTTGATCTGCATCGAGAGGAGATCGCCGCTTGCTACCGCACAATCGCTGACCATTTTACAGCCGCCTATCCCGAGGTTGTAGATGATCCCGGCCCCCTCATGATCGCCTGTAAAGGTCGCCGGGAGTTCCGCCTGATAGCGAATGTACTTTCGATGTTCTGAGGTGCTCTCAAATGGCATGGGTTTATAACGAGGCTTGCGTGAGCCTCCCGTTGACATTGTTCTTACCTTTGAAAAGGCTAGTAGGTGAACTGGTGGTTGTCAAAGAAATAGAGAACTTTTGACATGTCAGACCTTGCTCAGGCCGGCGAATAGCAGGCGGGGCCTGACGGATGACGAACGAGTGTCATCTTCAGCGGCAGCGTGTGGCACGATATCGGTTTCTGGACCGGTTTTCTTGGGCGCCATTTGATTTTCACCGGGTGCGCTCCTAGAATGCCGCCTTTGGATTTACATCGTTATGCCCGCCACCTCTGACTCTCGAACGATCTCTCAGCGCAGGAAGAAGAGAACGAAGAAGTCCTCCGGACCCGACGCCTCCCTGAAGCGCCGTTTTCAGACGCGGTTGCTGAAGTGGTATGAGAAACATGGCCGCGATCTGCCTTGGCGAAAGACCTCTGATCCCTATCACATCCTGGTCTCTGAAGTGATGCTGCAACAGACTCAGGTCGATCGGGTGATTCCGAAGTACCACGAGTTTCTGGACCGCTATCCAAGCTTTGAAGAGTTGGCGGATGCTCCGGTCTCGGATGTGAAGAAAACCTGGTACCCGCTCGGCTACAATATTCGGCCCGAACGGTTACATAGTATCGCGTGCGAGACTGTGGAGCGATATGGAGGGCAGCTTCCGAACGATGCGGAGGAATTGCTGTCGTTCAAGGGGATCGGACGGTATACGGCCGGCGCGATTCGCTCGTTTGCGTTCAACGAAGATGCCCCGATCCTGGATACGAACGTCATTCGGGTTCTTCATCGGGTGTTCATGGCGAAGGGCGATCCTAAGACTCAAAAGGCGAGGCTGTGGCAATTGTCTGAAATCTTGATTCCCCCCGGGAAGGGTTATGACTTCAACCAGGCGATCATGGACTTTGGGGCGACCTGCTGCACGGCAAGAAGTCCGTCCTGCGGGCGATGTCCAATGAAATCGTTCTGCAAGACGTATCCCTTCGAGCAGAAGTCGAGATAAGCGACGGTGTACCATGAAGGTCGTTGAAGTTGCCGCGGGTCTTGTTTATTGTGAGGGCCGCTATTTGATCGCCCGACGGAATCCCGGTGTGCACTTGGCAGGGTTCTGGGAGTTTCCAGGAGGGAAATGCGAGCCGGGCGAAACATTGGAAGAATGTCTGCGGCGGGAGCTGTTCGAGGAGCTGGGTATTCGTATCGACGAGCCGATCCCGTTTCAAGTCGTTCGGCATGAGTATGTGGAGAAAATTGTGGAGCTGCATTTCTTCCATTGTAGAATTCAAAGCGGACAGGCCACTGCAATCGACTGTGCGGAAATTCGATGGGTCTGGCCGCACGAACTGGGCGACTTTGAGTTTCCCCCGGCGGACCGTCCGATTATCGAGGCCTTACGCCGTCAGAATATTGAGCAGCCGCTATGAAGGTCGTCCTGGATATTGAGACCATTCAAGCCTCCCGCGAAGAATGGTCGAAGCTGGCGGGAAAGTCTTCGTCAATCGGCGAATCCGAGACGGCGGGTGGGGGCTACGATTTGTTTGCGGCGGGGGCTGTCGAAGCTCAACGACAGGCCGAGAACGATCAATATGCCAAGTCGGCCTTCGACGGCACGTTCAGCCGGATCGTTTGTATCGGTTTGTTGGAATTCTCAGATCAGCTCGAGCCGCGTGGAGCCGTGGCCTGGTACGGAGGGGATGAGCAGGAATTGCTGCGACAATTCTGGAGCCGGTTGGCCCAGAGCCGCCCGTCGCTCTTCATTACCCATAACGGTCTGGGCTTCGATCTGCCGTTTATCAAGAAGCGATCGATGATTCATCAGATCAAACCGGCTTTGGACATTAACCTCGCCAAGTTCCGTACGGAACCGGTCTACGACACGATGGCGATCTGGAGCAATTGGGATACCCGTGGGTGGGTAAAGCTCGACGTCCTTGCGCGAGCACTGAACGTTGAAACGAAATCGGGCAGCGGGGCTCAGGTGGCTGAGATGTGGGGGAAAGGACAGGGGCTTGAGTTGGCTCGCTATTGCCTGCAAGATACGTATGTGACGTATGCCTGTTATTGTCGAATGAACTTTCGACAGCCCCTGTCCAGTGAAGTTGTCCTGCTCCAATCGGAACTGCTGAATGTCGGCTGAGTCAGGCTAGCGAGTCCGTGTCGCCTGTGCCGCATTTTTCTTAGGGACCGGTTTCGCGTATGCCTTCATCGACCGCATGGCTTTGATTTCTTCGTCGCGGTTCCGCAGTTCACGCTTCAGCCATTCCGATTCCCTGCGAAGCATCGAAATCTCCGTATCTTTCTTGGCGAGTACCTCTTTAGCCGTTCTCAGGTCCTTGAGTTTCTGCGTTATAAATTCGTCTTGTCCCGTTTCTTGCGCCACACTGGCAGAGACCGCTTCGGCCTTCGTCGGGGTAGACGCCATCACGGGGGCGGCTGCGAGAGAAACCGGTGGGGCGACTGGAGGGATCACTTGGGTGGCCGGAGTGACCGATGCGGTTTTTTCGATGGACAGGTCAGGAGGCATCGGGGCTGTGGCCAGCGTATGATAGTCGATGATCATGGTCATCGCGCCGATCGCGCCACCGGCGGCATAGGTCGGAGCCGGATCGGTGCGCGCAGCCGACTCAGGCATGAACTCGGTCGGTTTCGCGCCACTCCCGATTGTCATGTACAGCGATCCCTTTAGCACGTAAAGACTGCCCGTGGTGGGTTCAGAGCCTGACCCTGCCGATGAGGATACGCGGAACCACACAATTTGTTCAGGTTTCGCCTTTGCTAAACTTTGCGTGAGCAGGGGAGAGAGAAACTCGGCATCCTCATCGTTGAACACTCTCATCGGCTTGCCGCCACCAGCGGACATTTCCGAGGCGCCACTCATGCCGTCGTTGCGATACAGCCCCTTCACAACCTTGAGCATGGTTTGTTGATCGATTATAGCGGGATGGCTGGCTTCAAACGACCAGTCGGTCACTTCTTCCAAGTAGACGCCGCCCTTTGCGGTGTGTGAAATTTTTGTACCGCCGGCACAACCGGTGATGACGAGGGCGCATGCAGCGATCCCGACAAGGCTCTGTATGATCGGGCTCCGGGCATTTGTGAGCGTGAGATGGCGTATCATGCGGCTCTCCTTCATTCAGGGCGGATTATGTGCGACTTTCTTTGGCGAGATGCTAATGTCGGTGCGCCTAAGGAGTTACCAGATTCCCAGGCCCATCAGCGCCATGCTCAGTGCAATCCATCCGAAGAGTCCCATTGCTATGACAGTTTCTAGACTGATGGAGGTATCAACTTTTTCTTTCACACTGCGATCCGGATTCTCAGTCATGACGGGTCTCCTCGAGTGAGTGCCTAGGGTTACGTATAGGTGCTAAGCAAAGATTATGCCCTATCAGGGATGAGATGGACTCGATGAAGTGTCGGGGCAATCTCAGGAGAAGAGGGTACGTGTTCTGGAATTGACCGGCTTATTCAGGCGAGAATTAACACATGAGGATTTTATTCTAAGTGAATGATAATACAGCGCTAACGGTTTCGGCGCCGAAAAATTATTTTATCGACTCTTAGAAAGAGAATCTTCACTCACTGCAAAGCACCGTATGGATTATAGGTCCAGATAATCTTTTGAGAAGCATGGTGGAGGAGAAATATACAAGCAGGTTCTGTTCAGAACTGTTCGTTTTTGTAGCGTATTCTACAGAAATGATTCCCTTGGGGATCATGGGGTATCAACGATTCAATGCACTGGGGGAGGTTCCGCATATAACGTGGTGGATGATGCATCATAAATGGTAAGGGAGACCAGGTCGCCAGGTTGAGTGGGTATCGCATGCTTATCCCAGATGACGGTGATGTTGCCGTCGGATTTTCCCATACCCTGCGCGGCGGATCGTTTGGCATCTCCTTCGACCAGGACTGGGACTGTCGTCTTCAGATATTCCCGGTTGCGTTCGTAGGAAATGTTTCGTTGGAGGTCGAAGAGTCGCGTGACCCGTTCAGTCTTTACCGGTTCAGAGACATCGTCCGAAAACTTGCGCGCGGCGATGGTGTGCTTTCGCTCGGAGTATTTGAAAATAAACGCCGAGTGAAACCGTAATTCCTCGACGAGCGCGTATGTTTCTGCGAAGTCCGCATCGCTTTCTCCGCTGAAACCGCAAATGATATCGGTGCTGAGGACGATGTCCGATCTCAGGGAGCGGATACGGTCGACTAGGACACGATACTCCGTATTGGTATAGGTGCGGTTCATCATGCCGAGTATACGGTCGCTGCCGGATTGCAGAGGCAAGTGAATTTGCTTGCAGATGCTGGGATGGGCCACGACCGCTTCGAGTAACGGAAGCGGAAAGTCTTTGGGGTGCGGAGAGGTAAATCTCACACGTTCGATGCCAGGGACATCGGCGACGGCTGTGATCAATCGCGCGAAATCCCAGTCGCCGAACCGGTATGAATTGACGTTTTGCCCCAGGAGGGTGATCTGTTTGAAGCCTTGCTCGGCAATCCGGCGGGCTTCCTGGACGATTCCTTCCGGATCGCGGGAGCGCTCCCGCCCGCGAGTGTAGGGAACCACGCAGAAGCTGCAGAAGTTATCGCAGCCCCGCATGACGGCGATCCAGGCATTCACCCCGTCGTTCCGGTCCGGTATGACATCGTGATAGGTTTCATACTCTGAAAGGTCGACCGCGAATCCCTTCTGATCCAGCCCCTCTTCCTGAGAGCACATCGCGTTGCGGATCAACATCGGCAATTGCCGATAGGCATCGGGGCCGGCAAGGACATCGACTAACGGCTGAACATCCGTCAGCTCTTCTTTCAGGTTTTGAGCCATGCAACCCAAGACGCCTACGACCAACGGACGCTGCTGCTTAAGTTTCTTGAGTTCAGACAAATGTTTATAGACCTTGTTGTGGGCATTTTCGCGAATCGCGCAGGTGTTCATCAGAATTACGTCTGCGCGTTCTCGCTCGTCGGTAAACACGAAGCCATCCTGCTTCATCAGCGAACGAACAAGCTCCGAGTCGTACTCGTTCATCTGACAGCCGAAAGTTTCCAGATGCACCTGAATGGCTGTGGGATTGGTTTTCATAGAACCGGGACCCTTCGCATGGGTTGACACTCTGCGGTCAGCTGACCCAATGCCCAACGGTCCGACGCCCCGACTATCTGCACTTCTTTCAGGTGATTGGCAAGGTCAGCGCTTGAAGGGACGCCCACTTTCATGAAGTTTGCTGTCACCCCGGACCTGAAGCCGTCCGTGCTTCCTGATTCGAAGAGGACAGATACCGAGGACCCGATATACCGTTCCGCAAAGGCCAGCCTTTTTAGGCGAGACAGGTCGGCGAGTATTTTTGCACGTTCCCGAGCCACTGTGATCGGGACCTGGTTGGGCAGCTTCGAAGCGGCGGTGCCGGGCCGTGGTGAATAGGTGAAGACATGGAGGTAGGAAAAGGGAAGCGCGCGCGCAATGTCCATCGTATGCTCGAATGCTTCTTCGGTTTCTCCCGGATACCCGACCATGACATCCGTTCCCAGCCCGATGTGAGGTATTGACGCCGTGGCTTGGCGGATCAGTTGTGTAAACTCTTCTACGGTATACGGACGATTCATGGAGGCCAAAATGGCGTCGTCTCCGCTTTGTAGGGGGATATGGAGATAGGGACAGAGTTTCGAAGAAGATGCCATCCGATCGACGAGGGCGCTTGTGATCGTCGTCGGTTCAATGGATGAAATCCTGATTCGCTCAAGTCCTTCAATCTTCTCCAATCGTGCGACCAACCCGATCAGATCCAGACCGCCCTGGCGATACTGCCCGATGTTGACGCCGGTCAGCACAATTTCCCGGTAGCCCCCTGACGCAAGAATTTCGGCCTCCCTGATTACGTCATCCTGGAGGCGGCTGCGTTCATGCCCTCGAGCAAAGGGGATGAGACAGAAACTGCACATCACGTTACAGCCGTCCTGGATCTTGAGCAACGCCCTGGTGGAGTCCGGTTCGCCATACTCCGGCAGGGTGAAATCCTCTCGATCGATGGTGCGAGTGTGGAGCACTTCCGGGTCCGGCTGCTTTTTTAGAGCCTGGGGGGCTGGAAGAAATGACGGCAAGTCCCATTTGAATTGATTGCCGACAATGAGATCGATTCCGGGAATGGTGCGCAGCGCTTGAACACCGGTCTGGGCGTAACAACCTGTTACTGCCACAAAGGCATCGGGGGAATGTCGTAATGTCTTGCGAATGACATACCGGCAGGTTCGTTCTGCGTCTTCTGTTACGGAACAGGTGTTGACGACGAGCAGGTCCGTCGGCTCTCCGAACTCGACGACACGGTAGCCATCATGCTGCAAGCGAGCCGCGAGCACTGCCGTTTCTGCCTGGTTCAGCCGGCAGCCGAGCGTATGGAGAGATGCGCGTTTCATTATCGTCGGGCCATTATAGGGAGATCCTTGTGACGGGAGCAAGGATCTCCAGCGAGGTATTCGTGTCGCTCGCGCCCTCGCTTGATGGCCCTAGGAGGCCATGTTAGAATCCGCCGACTGCGCCCGCCCCCTTAGCGTGAGTTTGTCGTGACACCTTCGCAGCTGGCAACTTCCCTCTTCACGGCATCTCTACTTCTCCTGCTCTCAGGGTCCGGAGGGTGGACGAAAGAGAGCCTTCCCCTTGAGCCAGACCTTGCAACAAGCATCGACGAGCAATACGATCACGAGGCCCGGCTCTTTTTGATGTTGTATTCGCTCAAGGGCAATGGGCAGATCGACTACGTGACGGGCCGGTTGGTTCGGGAGTATGCCCGCAGTAGCTACGGCAATCCTGTGTACCAGACGGAGGCCTATCCTCTGTTCTACTGGTGGAATCACACCATGTATAACGATCCGGAACAGGATGGCGTAAACGGTAACGAACGGGTCTACCAGGAAAATGTGGAGTTTGATCTTTCACGATACAAGCCCTGTACGTTCAATGGACAACCCTGCTGAGGTTCGACGCACTTCGCGCGGTCTGATTCTCCGACGCCTCTGCGCGGACATCTTCTTCCGAGAGGCCGGTCCGATCTCGACTTTTCTACTGTGACGATTGATGCCGCCGCATGTGCCTGCCCCGTCTTTGCTTCGTGACACATGGTCATGCAGGGACAACCTTCGAGCGATTGAATTCAAGAATGTCCTGAGTCACCTCTTCATTCCAGTGATATGCTGTTCCCTCATGCGTACGGACATGGCTCGATGAAAGCACCATCACTTATTCAGATCCTTGCGAATCGACGCATCGGCATCATGCTGCCCCTGGGTTTTGCCTCGGGGTTGCCATTGGCCCTCACAGCCGGGACGCTTCAAGCATGGCTGACTGTTGTCGGACTGGATCTCAAGACCATCGGTGTCTTTACACTCGTCGGCCTTCCCTACACGCTGAAATTCTTGTGGGCTCCGTTGATGGATCGCCTGGTCCCACCCTGGTTGGGGCGCCGGCGAGGATGGATGTTAGTGATGCAGGCCTGCGTGGCTCTCGGCTTGGCAGCGATGGCTGTGACAGGGCCGGGCCAGCGTCCGGAAATACTCGGGGTTCTGGCCCTGGTGGTGGCCTTCCTTTCCGCCTCACTCGATATTGTCTTCGACGCCTATCGGACCGATGTGCTCTTGCGCCCGGAACGAGGATTCGGCGCGGCTGTGTGGGTGAATGGCTATCGATGTGCGCTGTTGGTTGCGAGTGCCGGCGCCCTTCTGCTGGCCGACCATATTGGATGGCGAAACACCTATTTGCTGCTCGCGTCATTAATGGCGGCAGGAGTGGTCACAATCCTCGTCAGTCCAGAACCAACAGAGCCAGGCACCCCACCGGCGAGTTTGGCTGAGGCGATAGGTGGACCACTCAAAGAATTCTTTACGCGTCCAGGGGTGGTGGGTCTGCTTGCCCTCATTATTCTGTATAAGGTTGGGGATGCCGTCGCGGCGTCGCTTCAAACGGCGTTTCTTATTGGAGGGATGGGCTTTTCCGTCAGCGAGGTCGGGTATGTGAAGGGTCTCGGGATCGGGGCCACACTCATCGGCGCATTGGTCGGGGGCGTCGCAATGGCCAAGATAGGCATGATCCGGTCGTTATTGATCTTTGGTCTCTTGCAGGCGGTTTCAAACCTGGGATTTATGTGGCTTGCCTGGATGGGCAAAAGTTACATGGTACTTACGACATCGATCCTCCTCGAAAATGTGACCGGCGGCATGGGCACAGCAGCGTTTGTTGCGCTGATCATGTCGTTGTGCGACCATCGGTATACGGCCACCCAGTTCGCGTTGCTCTCTTCCCTGGAAGCGCTCGGGCGCGTATTTTCGGGTCGTCCATCGGCCGAGTTGGTTGAAATAGTCGGGTGGGCACAATTTTTCTTCTGGTCGTTTATGATCGCGTTACCCGGTATCTGGTTGGTGTGGGTGCTCCGAAAGCAGTTAGACCAAGAAGTCGGTCGGGATGCACATGCCAGGTCTGTCTAGGTCGGTCGACAAGACTGTATGCGGCGTTGGAAGAGCAAGGATGAACAGCATGAGCCTCGGACGGGGCGCCAGGGCCAATGGGACGAACTACACCCAGCCATTCTTACCGCGCATACGGGTTTGATCGATCATCCAGATTGCGAGTCTCCTTTTCTATCAGAGGGTCTGCGTGAACCTCCTGCGTCTGAGCCTGGTTGTGACGGCATTGGTTGTGAGTATCATGCTGGCACTGACAAATCCCACCACGGAACAATACATGGGATTTTTGCAAGGCGAACTTACTAAGGCTATGGATCGCATGGATCAAGCCAGCCCTGAAGGGGAAAGAACGGTGATCAGAAGTATCTTTTCTAGGCATAGCCGGGAGTTGCTCGAGAGCATGGTGCGTCCTCACACTCGGCGTCAAAATTGGGGACTTCTCAGCCGCTTTGAAACAACGGTGCTGGATACTCGGATTGTGGTCATCGGTATCGGCAACCAATTCGTCCCAGTTGAAGGAGTGGATGCGGCTATTCTGACTCT
>CAZVEZ010000067.1:0-12705 GCA_964626135.1 uncultured Nitrospira sp. | reverse complement strand
TCCTGCTCGCATCGATTGATCGCAGGTGTGTGCAAAACCAGTGGCCACTGCGTAAGAACATGGGTTTCCAGGAGACGGACGAGACATCACCCTGCCCGGCACTGATCGGCGGGCGTTGAATCCACGACTACCGTCATTCACACCAAGGAGTCCTTATGGAACTGGGATTTATTGGGTTAGGCAAGATGGGAATGAACATGGTCATCCGCCTAAGGCGCGACCAGCACCGCCTCGTCGTCTATGATCGATCCGCTGAGCTGATTAAACAGGCCGAAGGCCACGGAGGTGTCGGTTCTTCTTCCCTTGCCGACCTAGTGAGCAAACTTAGCGCACCACGTGCCGTCTGGATCATGGTGCCGTCGGGTGCGCCCACAGAAGAGACCGTGGCGTCCGTCGCCGCGTTGCTGAGCCCTGGTGACACGATCATCGACGGGGGAAATACTCGGTTTCATGACGATGTGCGGCGCGCAACCGAGCTCAAGAAAAAGGGTCTGCACTATGTGGACGCCGGGACCAGCGGAGGCATTTGGGGACTGACGATTGGATACTGCCTTATGGTCGGTGGCGAGGAATCGGCCGTCCAACGGCTCGCCCCGGTCTTCAAGACCCTCGCTCCGGAAAACGGCTGGGCCCATGTCGGCGGGGTTGGTGCCGGACACTATGTCAAGATGGTCCACAATGGCATTGAGTACAGCATGATGCAGGGGTATGCAGAAGGATTTGAGTTGATGGCGAAGAGCGAATACAAACTTGATTTGGCGCGTGTCGCCGATCTCTGGATGCACGGGAGTGTCGTCCGATCCTGGCTGTTGGAGCTAGCCGCAGGCGCACTCAAACAGGACCCCAAACTAGAGCACCTGAAAGGCTATGTCCAAGATTCCGGTGAGGGCCGCTGGATGATCGCCGACGCTATCGAGAAGGACGTGCCGGTTCCGACCTTGACAACGGCCCTGTTTACCCGTTTTCGGTCACGGCAGGACGAATCCTTTGCGGAAAAGATGCTGGCGGCTCTCCGAAATGCGTTCGGTGGTCATGCGGTCCGTCGATAACGAGACAAGCTCATTGAGGAGACTTCTATGGCGCCGACGAATGGTCCACGCATCGACATCAACCCCGCACAGGAACCGCTCCCACCAGTCGAGCCCTGTACCCTAGTTATCTTCGGTGGTTCGGGAGATTTGGCCCGTCGGCGCCTGATCCCTGCCGTCTATAATCTATTGCTCGACGGGTTGCTCCCGTCAAACTATGTCGTGCTCGGTCTCGGCCGTACACCCATGAGCGACGAGGAATTCCGTTCGACGGTCCGTGATGGCGTCGTCAAACACTCGCGCCAAGCGCTCATCGAAGATACCTGGAACGCATTTTCCCAACATCTGTTCTACATGGCAGGAGGCAACGATGACATTCAGACCTTTGATCGCTTGAAGGAGCGAGTCGAAGAACTGGAGCAGAAATTCCAACTCCCGGGGAACCGCATTTTCTATCTCAGCATTCCCCCGAGTTCCTTCACCGACGTCTGCGAAGGGCTCTCCCGTTCTGGACTCGCTGGCACGCCCGGGACTCGTGTACCGTATACGCGCATCATCGTTGAAAAACCGGTCGGGCGCGATCTGACTTCCGCACAAGCTATTAACCAGGTCACCGGCCGTGTTTTTGACGAATCGCAGATTTTCCGGATCGACCATTATCTGGGCAAGGAGACCGTTCAGAATCTCATGGTCGTCCGTTTTGCCAACAGCATCTTTGAGCCGATCTGGAACCACAAGTACGTCGACCACGTCCAAATCACCGTCAGCGAAGCCGAAGGGGTTGGAACACGAGCTACCTATTACGAAGAAGCGGGCGCGCTCCGAGACATGATTCAGAATCATCTCCTCCAGCTTCTTTGCCTGGTGGCGATGGAGCCGCCCTACTCGCTGGACCCGAACGTCGTACGAAATGCCAAAATGGAAGTCCTCCGCTGCCTGCGGCCCATCACAGCCAAAGATGTAGACACATGCACCGTGCGAGCGCAATACACAGAGGGGAAAGTCCACGGAACACCGGTGCCGGGCTATCGCCGTGAAAAAGGCGTGAAACCAGACTCCACCACCGAAACCTATGTGGCAGTAAAATGTTTTGTCGAGAACTGGCGCTGGTCCGGGGTCCCCTTCTACTTGCGGACTGGGAAAGCGTTGCCCTTACGGGCGAGCGAAGTCGCCGTTCAGTTTAAAGAAATCCCCCAGATCCTCTTCAATGCTAACACACAAAACCCTCAAGCTCCGAACGTCTTGGCTTTGAAGATTCAACCGGAAGAAGGGTTGTCCCTTCGTATCGTCTCACGCGTCCCTGGCACGCGCGCGCAAACCCATCCAGTAGAAATGAACTTCAAGTATGGAGAGGTCTTTGGCCGGCCATCCCCAGAGGCCTACGAACGCCTCTTGCTCGATGTGATGGCGGGGGATGCGTCCCGCTTCATGCGCCGCGACGCCGTCGAAGCGTCCTGGGCTTGGATCACCCAGATCCTTGAAGCCTGGGAAAAATCCGGCCAACGGTGGCTCCCCGAATACCAAGCCGGCACGTGGGGACCGGTCGAAGCCGACCGCTTGATCCAAAACGACGGCCGCACCTGGCGGGTGCTATAGACACTCTCCTCAGGAAATCACCACCCCGATTCTAGCCATAGCGGTACTCTGAACAGCATTTCCCACCCCAAGTGAATCCGTTCTGATCCTCGACGAATCGAAATAGATTCGCCTCTGCCTCTTTCTTTCCAAGATACCTGCCACACTACTCGGAATTCTCACGCTGTCAGCGGATAATGCCTGTGCGAGCCCTGCAACATATAGAGTCATATAGACCTATATCACTAGGTACGTATGAACCTATACTTATGCGGCATTGCGCAATCTCTTCTCGAGGAATAGCCTCAGGGTCCATCACAAAGCACGCGTCAGACCTCTCGCGAGGCGCTTATGGGTGATGTTCTGAGGGCATATCCTACAGGACAACCTGCGAGTGCCAGCACTCTTCTGCATCCCCATCTGAAGGCTGGCAGCTTGGACCAACGAGAGTCCAAGAACGTCAGCCGAGATACCGAACCAACGCACTGGAAACCAGCAGTCATCTCCTCTCAGTTGGGCGCGCTCATGAACAAGGAGACGAAGTCATGAAACCATTATTGTGGAATCGTACGTTCTCTTTTTGCGCGCGACCATGGTCCCTCGGCACAACAACATGGCCGATCGTCACCGCATTGGCCATTATTCTGGTGTCGCCTCACATCGCCTTTTCAGCCACATTCCAAGTAGTTATCAGTACCGACGCTCCAGATGCCAATCCTGGCGATGGCAAATGCGAGACCGACCTTCCTGGTCGTCGATGCACCTTACGAGCTGCGATCGAGGAGAGCAATGCTGGTCAAGGAGGCCAGATAAAGTTACCACCTCTTACGTATGTGCTAACAAGGGGCACGCCGCTCGAGATTAAAACAAGTTTGTCTCTCACTGGAGAAGACCCGACATCGACAGTCATTGATGGCAATCATCAAGTCAACGGACCAGTGATTATCGTTACCGGGGAGCGAACGTCCGTGTCTATGTCGGGCATTACGGTCCAGAATGGAGGTGCTCCTTTTTCATTAGGTGGAACTGGTGGCATCAGGGTCGGGTTCAGAACCGGTCTGTCGCTATTTAATTGTATTATCACTAACAATAGGGGGGCCCCTGGCGCTGGCATCCTCAACGAGGGGGTATTGCGAATATTTAACAGCATCATCTCACAGAACAAAACCCGTGCCGACGCACGTGGTGCAATATTCATTGGCGGCGGCATCTATTCAAACGGAGAACTCATAATAGATAGAAGCACCATTAACCAGAACGAAGCTAGTCGAGGAGGCGGCATCTTCAACAATGGTGACCTGGAAATAACCAATAGTACGATATTTGACAATAGTGCTGGCGAAGGCGGAGGCGGTATCTTCAACTTTGAAAAAGGGAGGACGTTCATCGCTTTCAGTACCATTACGAGCAATGTCGCTGGCCATGATGTCAAGTCACGCCGCCCAGTGAACGAGCGGACTGGAGGCGGCATTCTGAACCTAGGCGGCGAAGTATCCATGGGTAATACGATCCTGGCAGGCAATGAGGTTCAAGGAGAGGCCAGAGCTAGAAACATTGTCGGGCCCGATTGCTTCAACGTGCCTGGCTTTAACGGTACCTTGCATACCGCCTTCGGCAATTTAATCGGTATTGCCGGTGATAACTGCGACATGAGGATTCGTCCAGGGGCCACCAGAGGGTTTGATAGGAGAGGTCGCCCTGACGAGCCCGTGAATCCAGGATTTGGAAACGTGATCTTTGGCGAAACCATAGCTCTTAACTTATTGGACGCCAGCCTCGCTATTAACCATGGTATAGGTCGTGACGCTAGCGAGTTTTTTAATTGTCCTCAAACAGATCAACGCGGTTTCTCCCGGCCCCTGAATTTCAGTAATGACCCTTTGGGTAATTGCGATGCTGGAGCGGTCGAAGTTGGCTCGATCCCCCCGCGGAAGGTTACAGCTCAAATAGCATTAGCCTCTCAACCGAAGACTAGGTTTAGCGCCAGTTCAACACCCACTGGCCCCGCCGGCACGTTTTTCATTACCGCCACATTTACTAACCGGAGCGCCGCGACGATTCGCAAGCCGTTCTTTCAAGTGCTTGAGTTGTCGGAGGGCAACCTATTGCTCAATTCGGATACAGGCATGGCCAGCGTGGGCGCAACGTTAACTCCCAATGTCGGCCCCGACCGCCTCTTACGCAGTGGAGAATCATTCGAGCAGGAGTTTCGCATTGGCCTGCAAACGGAAGACCCGTTCAGCTTCGTAGTGGATCTTTTCGGCGATCCGCCGGCCTAAGTCGGTGCGTCGAAAAAAACATTATCGAACTGATTTGCCAAATGGCCAAAAGAGGAATCAGAAAGGCAGAGGATGTTCTCCCTGAGTCCATTGAGCTAGGATGTGCTTCGACGGACATCTGCTGCCATGAGAGGAGACCGTGTTGTTGATCTACTCACGGGAGGAGATACACATGCAGCACCAATCTTGTTCGA
Source organism: uncultured Nitrospira sp. (assembly GCA_964626135.1). Lineage (GTDB taxonomy): Bacteria > Nitrospirota > Nitrospiria > Nitrospirales > Nitrospiraceae > Palsa-1315. The sequence continues at coordinate 7,629 of CAZVEZ010000067.1, read as the reverse complement.
AAATAAAACCGTATATTCCAAGTTTTATCCTGGGCGGCATGATGCTAACAGGCCTTGCGGCGGCGCAATCTACGCCAGCACAAGCCACCTCGTTCCTTGCCGCGGGCACGTTTCGCCTGACTGTGACGGAGCGTGAGGTCTCGCTAGACGCCTATGAAGCGCCGCTCGCGCTCATCCTGGCTGAGATCGGTCAGCGCACGGGGATTCCCATTGTCACCATGTATCCCGGTGTGGACGAGCGGATCACGATTCACCTGAGCCTGATGCCGCTAGACAAGGCGCTCAAACAGTTAGCGCCGAATGTGGCAATTGCCACGACGCAGGGGCCTCACGCCCCACCGCATCGGATCGCCAGAGTCTATGTGTTACCCAAGGGCCGGACCAAACCGTCGCAGGTCGAAGAGAGCCCCAGATCTGGGCCATTTCAATTTACGTTTGACCCGTCGCAATACGTGAAACAATCCCAGTAGGAGGAGATGGCGTACGCTGTATCGAAGCCATAACGCTCGAAAGTCTTTTTGACTTGCTCGGCAGAGAGAGCTCCTATCAGGCCCCCTGCGCGACCGGCTTCTTCGCGAAGTGAGAGGAAGAAGATATGACCGCCCGGTTCCAAACTATCTCTAGAAAGGTCTTTGCGCTCCGCCCGCGCGAGATCTGGCTGATGATGTCGAGCGCGGGCCTGCTGGTGACCCTCCCCGTCTTGCAGCGGGTGCTTCCATTGCCCGCCCTGATCACCCTCTTTGGAGCGCAAAGATTGCCGACGCTGCTCCCACCTCTGGAGCCTGAGCGTCTGCTGTTTCTCATACGAGGGCTCTTGCAGCAACACATCGGCATGATCCGACCCAACTGTATGAAACAATCGCTGGTGCTGTTCCACTTCTTGCGCCAGTGGGGCCATCCTGTCGCCCTGTATTTTGGAGTGGCCAAGCGAGACGAAGCCCTCGAAGGCCATTGTTGGGTTGAGTTGGCAGGCCAACCCTTCGGCGAGAAGGGCAACCCACGGCCTGCATTTACCACTGTGTATACGTTCCCGATGGACAATGTTCACCAGAGAAGGAGGTTCGGATGGATACCAAGATCTCGAACGACGATACCCAGCCACGCCAAGGCAACCATGGAGAGCAATCTGGGAATGAACAGATACAGAAGAAACCCTTCGTACGGCCGGTCCTGACACGCCATGCCACGCTGCCGGCCGTGACCGCAGCTTTTTTTGGAACGTTTCCACGATAACGTGGAGAGACCCCCCACAGAATAGGAATGGGTTGATGCTAAATGCCGATGCCGTTGACTCCATGTATTACAACCTGCACGGCACCTGGCTCGGGATAGACTGGGATGAGACGCCGGTGGGGGAGCAGCTGCAGCTGCTCAGTGCCTACTTCGGGCTAGAAGCTGTCACTACGGCTCCTCCGGAGTGTCAGGTTCGCCTGGCCTTTCTCACCCACGCGCCCCAGCTCTCCATTCCAACGCATGCCAGCTGTGTGGCACAGCAGCATGGTTTGCAGGTCTGGCAAGCGGACTCGCAGGTCTATGTGCGCGATGGTGCATACGTCGTTCGTCTGGATCCCGCCTCGCACACGGGTTTCGGCACGCTCCCGCCCCCTGATGGGCAGGCCCCGCCTGCGCTCCCCATGGATCTCCTCCTCCATAGCCTGCTGCTCTTACTACGCTATCGAGGGTTCTATCCCGAGCACGCCGCATGTGTGGCTTACGACGGTGTTGGTTGTCTCTTGGTCGGCGACAGCGGGAGCGGAAAATCCACCCTGACGCTCGGCCTGGTCCAAGCAGGGTGGCGCTATCTGGCCGACGATGCGATCTTACTCAGGGACGGTCGCGATGGCATAGAGGCCATGCCCCTGCGGCGAGAGTTGTGTCTCGCGCCCGAAGCCAGGCGCGCCTTCCCGGACACGGTAGGCCACTGGCAACCTAGCCCCTGGCCCGGTGACACAAAGCAGCGCCTCGACATGCAGACGCTGTATCCCACACAGGTCCAATCCACCGCTATCCCGCACCTGCTGCTTTTCCCCATTATCGTATCTGCTCCCCAGAGTCAGCTAGTCCCCATCGGAAAAGCCGAGGCGCTCTTCCGGCTGATTCAGCAGAGTGCCCTGGTGACGGTGGAACCCCAAATGGCGCCCGGCCATCTGGACCTCCTAGCTCAACTGGTGCGCCAGACCAAACACTATCGGCTGCTGGCTGGCCAGGACCTGGCCCGCGACCCGTGCCGCCTCGCCCAGATCTTGGAAGAGGTACAACAACCAGCGTCTTGCGCGTGAGAGGAGAGACTGGTGGAACGACAGACCATATCACTAGTTCCTGGAACAGCGAGACCTTCTGGCGTCAAGCTCATATTCGAGCTCACTAACCGCTGTAACTTCAGCTGCGTGCACTGCATCCGGTCCGAGGACGGGCCGCACTACGACCTGCCCGTGACGATTGTGGACAAGGTGCTGACGGAGGTGCAGGCCTACCAGCCAATCGGCCTCGTGGCGTTCACTGGTGGGGAACCAACCCTACACCCCCAGTTTGCCGACATCGTCGAGCTGGTGACTGCTCATGGATATCGCTTCACATTTGTGACCAATAGCTGGAACTTTCCACAGACGTTCGTGAAGATCCAGGCTTGGAAACGCTCGATCGAGAGTATCTCCTTTAGCCTCGACGGTGCCACTGAGGCCACGCACGATGCCTTGAGGCGTCAGCCCGGGTCGTTTCGCCGCCTGATGCAGGCGATCAGCCTCTGTCATGTACACAGCATCCCCGTCCACATCAATATGGTCGTCACCCGCGCGAATCGTACCGAACTAGAAGCCATGGCCATTCTGGCCGGCCGCCTGGGCTGCGCAGCGCTCGGCTATGGACACTGTCAGCCTACCCCCGACGCCCTCGCCGCCGATCTGGTGCTGAACACCCGCGAACGGCGGGACGTGGAGACGGAGATCGCCGCCTTGCAGCAGATGTTGACGATGCCCATCGTTCTGGCGGGCGACCACTATACTGCCTCACGGTTTGCCCAGTGCCCGCAGCTGCAAATGCAGGAATTTAACATCGACTACCGTGGCTACCTGACAGCCTGCTGCACTCTGTCGAATTATCGCGGGGGCACATCCGACACGGATATCCTAGCTGATTTACACAGCGTGAGTTTTGTCGAAGCGCATCGGCGTCTGATCGCGAAAATCGCCCAACTCAACCTGGAAAAACTGGAGCGGCTCGCCACGTGCGCCCCCACGGAGGCGGAGCAGTTTCTCTGCACCCACTGTCTGTTGCACTATCAGAAAGTGCCCCAGCTTGCACATATTTTGAAGCCACCGTCGCGACCATCCGTCACACCTACTGAGGAGGCCTCCCATGCTCGCGTCTGAGATTATCCTGCATCCCCATCCCAGCCTTGTGTTCACGCGGCTCGATGACACTGAAGCGGTTCTGCTGCATCTCGACACCAAACGCTACTATACGTTGAATGAAACCGGGACCCGCATCTGGGAACTATTGCAACAGGGCCGCTGTGCGCAGGAAATCGCCCAGACGTTGCAGGGCGGCTATGCCGTTACGGATGAGGAGGCCATGCCTGTGTTGCTGGCCTTTGTGGACGAGTTGCAGCAGGAAGGCCTGGTACAATCCAGCGCCCCGTAGCCAGCTCTATGCGCCCCGAAGTCGAACTCCTGCTCTGCTGCGCTGCCCCTTCAATTGATGCGGCAAGATCTGAACGGATCAGGACGCTCCTCCGCACCGACCTCGACTGGGCCTCTCTGCTCCAGACCGCTGGCCGGCATGGAGTCATGCCGCTCCTGTCTCGCAGCCTGCATACAATTTCCCCCGAGGACGTGCCACAGACCATTCTGGAAGAACTCCGGCACCACTCCCGCGCCAACGCCGCCCGTACTCTGTTTCTCACAGATGAACTCCTCAAACTTCTCACGTTGCTTGAGTCCCACGGCATTCCAGCTCTGCCCTACAAGGGGCCTGCCTTGGCTGTCTCCATCTACGAGAATCTTGCGCTCCGAGAATTTTCCGATTTGGATATCTTAGTCCACGAACGCGACTATGAGCGGGCGCAGCGCCTTCTTAGCACCAGCGGCTATCGCCTCATGAAAGCATTTGAAAACGAGTCGACCTATGTCGACGGCAGCGGGAGGGTCGCGGTCGATTTGCATAAGCGGATGACCTCCCGGGAGTTTCCTTCTCCCCTCCAATTTGAAGATTTATGGGAACGTCGTCAGCATACGGTCCTCCTGGGCACACAGGTACCCACACTGTCGCCTGAAGATACCCTCCTCATGCTTGCCATCCAGATCAGCAAAGACGCCGGAAGTCGCTATTTGCAGTTGGTGAAAATCTGTGATGTCGCCGCACTCCTTCGCGCCTTTCCCGCCCTCAACCTCACCCAGGCCCTGCACCACGCACGCCAAGGGGGCGGTGAGCGGATGGTTCTGTTGAGCTTATCCTTGGCACACGATCTTCTCGGTACGCCTCTTCCACAAGAAATCCTTGCCGAAGTCCGCGCCCAACCAGCCATTGATCGACTTGTGGAGTTTACGCGCTTGCAGCTTTTTGATGACCGCGACCCGAGCGCTCGCGATCAACGGTCGATTGACCACTTTCGATGGCTTATCCGAGAACGCCTACTGGATAAGCTCCACCCCTACTACTTTCGCTATGTGCACGCTGTCTTTGCCCCTTGTAGCCTCGACCGGCAGCTTGTGCCTCTGCCACAGCACTTCGAATTCTTGCATTATGGTATCCGCCCCATACGGCTGCTGGGCAAGTACAGCTTGCTTCTCTTCAGAGGCCGTCTCGGAAGGGACGTGCCATAGGGCGGGAGCTCCTAACCTCAGGAGGCGGGGCTGACACAAGGACAAGTGGCGGTACAAATGGGCACCCATACCCCTGCTGTGGCTCGCCTGGAACGAGCACTGGCCAGCGGGAAACACTCCCCGTCACTTGCGACACTCCGCAAGTACGTCAAGGGCTGTGGCAAACGGTTGGTGCTCCGAGTTGCATAAACGGGCCTCTCTCGCCCCCGTTGGCTAAGCGAACCCTTAAATGAAATGCGGAAGTACCGCAGCAGTGTGGTCACAACTTGTTCTGCATCGTTTTGTACATGCTAGGAGCCTGTCCGAGTAACCGTTACTACGGGCCGCCGAGCCGCATTGGCTGCGGCTCGCGTCAGATTTTGAAGGACTTATCCTCTCGCTCCAGCTAGTTTCAGCACGTTGTGGACACTGCAGACTAAACTCCACTCCGCAGCGACCTGGGCCAGGCCTCGCAACAAGAACTGTCTGAAGCCCCGAGCCTGTTTGATCTGGCCAAACACCGGTTCGACCACCTGCTTTCGGATCCGATAGCGACTACGCCACCCGGCTCGTCTCAGGCGGAGCTTCATCGCGTGGACTCGTGTCTTTGGGACCGTCTTGCGCGCGCCGGTAGGTGAGGCCTCGCCGTGCTGCTGGCGCCCCGTGGCGACATAGCCGCGAACGTGGCGGCGAGTCAAAGCCTTGAGATTGTGCTCGGCGCAATACCCCGCATCCGCCGACAGCTCCCGAGCCTGTCGGCCTGTGTTACGCCGGATCTGCTTCAGCATTGGCTCGAGTTGGTGCACGTCGCTGGCCTGGTTCGTCAGCCCCTGCGCCACGATCACCTGGTGATCGGCATCGACAGCGGCTTGGGCATTATAGCCTTGGACAAATCCGTCCCGCGTCTTCATGATACGACTATCTGGATCGGTGAAATTGTGCTGGGCGCGGTCAGGAGGGGTGCCGGGCGGATGTGTCGGAGGGCGGCCTGGTCGAGGGCGATCTACTGGATGATCGCTCTGCGGCGTCTTCCTCCGTGCCTTGTCCTGTGCGTCGGCTTCCAATGCCGCTTTCGCGGCGCGCATCTTCTCCAAACGGTGTTGCTTGTTCCTCACCCAATCCGACAGCTCGTTTCCGCGCTGGTCAACGCCATACGCCGCGTCTTCGCGCGCATCGCTGGCGGTGGCCTCAGCCAGCCAACGAGCGACCGCGTCGGCAAGCGCCGGTTCGGCGGTCTTCATTCGGCCATAACTCATCGCCTTGTGCTTGGAGGCGTTGGCGCGGATCTTGGTCCCATCCAATGCCACATGTCCCAATCGTACCAACCCCGCCTTCTGGCATAACTGGAGGACCTGCGTAAACAGTCCGCCCAGCGCAGAGAGGTGACGCTTCCGAAAGTCACTGATCGTGCGAAAGTCCGGGCTTTGCCGCGCCGTTACCGCCATGACATCCACGCGCTCCTCACACGCCTGCGCGATCCGTCAGGATGCGTAGATCCCTTGGCAGTAGGCATAGAGCAGCAAGGCCACCATCATGGTGGGATCATAGGGCGGAAATCCGCGGTCCTCGGTATAGACCTTCAGGATCGCGGACAAGTCCAGCGAATCTCGGACCATGTCCCGCACAAAGTGCGCCAGATGTCCCGCAGGAACCAGCTCATGAACTGACGGAGGGAGTAGCACCAGTTGATCGACGTCCCAGGATTTGAATGTTTTAGCCATGTGGCAGAGAAACCACATCGCGTGCTGGTTGTCCAGTCAAACGTCGCGCAGTACTCGGACAGGCTCCTAGTCTTGCGTCTGCTAAATCTCCCATGAAAATGACGGACACAAGGACTGTCACGCATAACGAGGGCTGTAGAGATTTCTCTCCTCCGAAGCAAATCACTCAGGCGGGCCTCAGCTAGATCTGTTTCATAATCTCATCCCGTTTCCCAAGCCCTCCGATAAATTTCACGAACTCGCCATTTTGATACAACGCCAGGGCGGGAAGCGAGGAGACTTCCAGTTCGGCGGGAGTCTGAAAATTTTCGTCGACGTTCATCGCAAGGATGAGTACCCGCCCGCCCAACTCTTGCTGCAACTGCTCCAGCTCCTTCATCAAAGCCTGGCAATGACCGCAGCCTGGTTTCCAGAATTCGACCAACACCGGGGCAGTGCTGGTCTCCACCACCCGGTCGAACTCTCGATCAGTGACGGCCTGGAGCATGGAACTCATCGTTGCATGTCTTGCGCCAACAGCGGCTTCAGGATATGGGCTACCCGCTCGGCAAATAGCCGATACCCGGCGGTGGTCAGATGAATCCCGTCGTTCGAATAGATCGCCGCCAGTTGGCCACTCCCCGGATCTGCAGTGGCTGCAAAAAGATCGACAAAGGCAAGGCATTTGGAGCTGGCATACTCTCGGATGAGCTTATTCAGCTGACTTCGGCGGGCAAGATGCTCAGCGACCCACTCCTGTCCCTCTTGGCTGTCCAAAGCATCTTCCACTCGAATTGAAGGAACTGTCACAGGGATCGGCACACTACCCATCGCCAAGGTCTGTTCATACATCTTTATGAGATTGTCCATGATTTCACGTGGTGACGCGTTCCACCCCAGATCGTTGGTCCCCCCAAGGATCGGCACATAACCAGGCCCATGCTCAAGTACGTCGCGTCGAAATCGCATGACCATGTCGCCCGTCACCTCACCGCAGATACCACTTGTTCGAACCTCCACTCCATCACCCAAATAGGACTGAAGGAACTGCCCGTATGGGGTCTCCCGTCCGGTTGGGTTGTCCCGAGTCGGTGACTGAAACCCCGCTGTCAGGCTATCACCAAAACACA
>CAZVEZ010000066.1:6317-12875 GCA_964626135.1 uncultured Nitrospira sp. | reverse complement strand
ATACCCGACATAGTACACGATCCCATCATGATGCTTATGGATCTCCAGCGAGAATGCGTTGCCACGCTTCGCGCTGAGCGATTCGACCTTGCACATGGAGAAACCGAATGTTCCATTCGGCACATCCTGTATTTTCGTTTCATCTTCTCGTTCAGTCAGCCGCCTCAGCTGATGCGCGTGTCGTAGCTCCAGCACCTCTCTGGAAACAGCTTGCGCCTCCGGCAATTTCTCTATATCGCCCTGCACGTTCTTCACTTGGCTGTCCCGACTCCATATGTCGGTGACGTTCACAGGAACAATCAATCTGACTATGAGGTAGACCAATACCGCCAACGCAACCAGCACGACGACCAGGTACAGATACCACCATTTCATACTTGTTAGAATACGCCAAAATGGTCCACCAAGTAAAAACGCGGCTTAGGATAACGCGCAACTCGTCCCGCCCTTCTCGCCCGTCGCGCGAGATATCATTTCGATCTGATGAACCGCCAACTCATGACCCCGACGATGGCGCCGATTGTATCGGCCAACCAATCCAGCCAACTGGAATCGCGGAGAGGGACGAATGATTGATGCACTTCATCCGTGATGCCATAGAGCGAAGCGGTCACGATCGCCAGCACAGCCGCCTGCCGAGAGACAACCGGCCACGCCGCCCGACGAAACGCACGGTAACAGAGGAGAGACAGGATGCCGTACGCGACCGCGTGCAAGACTTTGTCGCTGATCTCTTTGAACAAGAACGACGGCAGATGCTCGTCCGGATGCGACTGGCCCGACAAGTAGAAAATCGCTCCGGCATAGAGCGCCACCGGCGCCCAGTACCAGAGCGCCTGACCCACCACACTGTGCTGATGTGTCTGAGACATCGGTTCCCCCGCCCTCTCTGTTTCTTGCAAGCCTTATTAATTGCAGGCCCTGTACCCCTATGACATACTGACCCGAAGTCCTCAATAACATTCGACTATGAAAACTGCCCGCATCTGTTTCCTCTGGCACATGCATCAACCGTATTACACGGACCCCGTTGCGGGGTCCGCCAGTATGCCCTGGGTGCGCCTCCATGCCACCAAAGCCTACTACGATATGGCCGATGGGCTGGAGAGGTTCCCCTCGGTCAAAGCGACGTTCAACTTTACCCCCTCTCTCTTGCGGCAGCTGGAGGAAGTCGGATCAGGAAGGGTGCGCGACCTCTTTCTGGAACATGCGCAACGTCCGGCTGCAGACCTTCGTCCGGAGGAAAAGGCCTTTCTCATCCGGCATTTTTTCTCCGCCAATTGGGCCACGATGGTGCGCCCCTACCCGCGCTATCATGAATTGCTCGTAAAACGCGGGACCGACATCTACGGCCGGGACTTGGAGCGGATTGCGCGGCAGTTTTCCACACAAGAACTCCTGGACTTGCAGGTATGGCACAACCTCGCCTGGTTCGGCTACGGCGCCGTCAGCCGTTATCCGCGCCTGGCGGGCCTGCGCGTAAAAAACCGGGGATTCACGGAAGAAGACAAACAAGAAGTATTGTCCCTCCAGCTCGCCGCGATACAGGAGATCGTTCCGCTCTATCGGCGGCTGATGGAGCGGGAACAAATCGAGATCTCGACGACCCCTTACTTCCATCCGATCCTGCCGCTCGTCATCGATACTGACTTCACGCGACGCGCCAGACCGGATCTCCCGCTTCCCTCTCGATTTCATGCGCCGGAGGATGCGGAGGCCCAACTGCAACGCGCCGTCGAGTTTCACACCACCACATTCGGCCGGGCCCCTGTGGGCCTCTGGCCGTCGGAAGGGTCCGTCTGTCCGGAGTTGATCCCGATGCTGCCGAAGGTCGGACTGCGCTGGCTGGCGACCGACGAAGGCATCCTCGCCCGCTCGCTCGATGCGGTCCAGCAACCGTGGCAACGCCACCGGGATCTGTATCAGCCCTATCAGGTCGGGCCGGAAGGCCACGAGATCACGATGCTGTTCCGCGACCGGGACATCTCCGATGCCTTTGGGTTCGTCTATCACAAAACGACTCCCGATCGAGCCGCTGAGGATGTCCTTCGCCGGTTGCGCCAGATCGCGCATGACGCGCCACACGAACAGATCACCATCGCGATTGTCCTCGACGGGGAAAATCCATGGGAACATTACCATGAGGGCGGCGAACAGTTTCTCTCGCTCCTGTACAAGGCCTGCTCAACCGGCGCGCTCGATGACAGCGGAATGCGCGCCACCACGACGACGATCTCCGAAGCGATTGACGCTGCGCCGGCGACACGCCGGGTCAGCCACCTCCACTCGGGCTCCTGGATCAATCAAGACTTTAAGATCTGGATCGGCCACCAGGAAGACAACCGGGGATGGGACCTGATCGGGCACACCCGATCCAGTCTCGCAGATATCACTGCGACACTCCCCTCGGATCGAGCACAAGCCGCCTGGGACGAACTCTATGCCGCCGAAGGCAGCGATTGGTTCTGGTGGTATGGGGACGACTTCGACACGGACTACAAAGAGGAGTTCGATCGGCTCTTTCGAACCCATCTTCGGAACGTCTGGACGATCGCGGGATTGACGCCTCCGGAACTGTTGAATCAGCCGATCAGTCGTCCCCGCTTCATGCCGGAGACCGACCTCGTGTCCATGCCTCTCGCCTTGCTGAACCCCACGATCGATGGGATCGTGACTGAATTTTTCGAGTGGCGGGGCGCAGGCAGGATCAAGACTCAGCCGCCGCTCGGCGCCATGTGGAAAGCCGAAGGAGTGCTGACCGATATCCAGTTCGGCTGGAATCTTGACCGGTTGTATCTCAGGCTCGATCCGGACGAACAATCGCAGACACGGCAGGCGGGACTGACGGTCGAACTGCAGATGCAAACGCCCGAACACCTCTATCACCTCTCATTTTCCCTCGCGTCATCCGGGCCGAGCGAGTATCTGCTCACGCAGAAACTCACAAACGGATCCCGGCAGGAGGTCGGCGCGTCCCAATCGATCTATCATGGGAAGATTATCGAACTGGCTGTGCCGTTCAAAGATATGCAGCTCACACCCGGGCAGGAATTTTATATGACCATCTTGGTACTGGAACATCGTTTGGAAATCGCGCGCTACCCGCACCACAGGCCTGCGACTCTCCTCGTACCGGGTCCGGAATTTGAAGCCAATCTATGGCGAGTGTGATTGAACGCGTGAGACGTGAAGCGAAACAGCACTGGGGTGAAAACAGTCTTCTTACATCTGACGTTTAACGGAGGAACGCATGCCGGACTTAAGACGTGATCCGATTGTCGGTCGGTGGGTGATTATTACGACAGAACGCAGCGGCCGGCCTCACGATTTTATTCCCGTGCACGCCGTCCGGCCTTTGGCCGCCACGCTCTGCCCCTTCTGCCCCGGGCAGGAACGGCTGACTCCGAAAGAAATTATGGCCTACCGGCTGCCGCCGGTCGAGCCCAACGGCCCGAACTGGACCGTGCGTGTCGTGCCGAACAAGTTCCCCGCGCTCCAGGTCGAAGGCGACATCGACCGCCAGGGCCTCGGCCTCTACGATCGCATGAATGGGATCGGCGCGCATGAAGTCATCATCGAGACTCCGAACCACACAGACAGTTTAGCCGATATGCCGACAAAGCGAATTGAGGACGTGCTGTGGGCGTACCGCGATCGCATGATCGACCTGAAAAAGGACGCGCGGTTCCGATACATTCTGATTTTCAAGAACCACGGCGCGGCAGCCGGCGCCACACTGGAGCACAGCCATTCACAACTCATCGCCCTGCCGATCATCCCCACCAGCGTCCTGGCAGAGATTGAAGGCTGCCGGGCTCATTATGAACAGAAAGAGCGCTGCATCTATTGCGATATTCTACGGCAGGACCTCGCCGACGGCGATCGCATCGTAGCGGAAAATCCCGAGTTCGTCTGCGTCACTCCCTATGCCCCTCGCTTTCCCTTCGAAATGTGGATTCTCCCGAAGCGTCATGCGGGCTATTTCGAAGAAAGCCAGAAGTTACAATTCGAGTTTCTTGCGCCGATCCTCTCCGACGCGCTTCGACGAATGGACAAGGCCCTCGCCAAGCCCTCGTATAATTTCATTCTTCACAGTTCTCCTCTCCACGAAAAGACCGGGGATTTCTACCATTGGCACATCGAAATCATTCCGAAGCTGACCCAAGTGGCCGGCTTCGAATGGGGCACCGGGTTCTATATCAACCCTGTGGCGCCGGAAGAGTCGGCGAAGTTTCTTCGGGAGGCGACGCTATAGGCGCCCGCGCGCTTTCGCATTGACGATCCTACGCTCTCGAAATTTTCTTCCCTCTTACTCTTAACATTCCTCCATACCCCCACCCTCATACCCCTTACTATGGGAGCCCCCTTGCCCCCTGCTTGCACGGAAGCTTATGATCCACCCCATGCAAGTTCAATTGAGCCATCCAGCCAGAACCGTCGAAGTCAAAGGTCCCAAGAAGGTCAAAGAGCTTTTGCGCGAGTTGAATCTCGTCGTCGAAGCGCATCTCGTCATCAAAGGGAATGATCTCGTCACCGAAGACGAAATACTCCACGACGGCGATCAAATTGAAATTCGACCGGTGATCTCGGGAGGTTCTCCCCTTACCCTTCACCCCTTACCCCTTACCGGCTAAAATGAATTGCACCAAATGCAAAACGAAAGCGGTGATCGACCTCCCTCGCCACAATGCGGCCTTCTGCGCAGGCTGCTTCAATGGCTATATCCACGACCAGGTCGGCAGAGCCATCAAGTCGGAAAACATGTTCGCGAAGGATGACTGTATTCTCGTCGCGGTGTCCGGCGGAAAAGACAGTCTGGCCCTCTGGGACATTCTGCTCAAGCTCGGCTATCGCGCCGATGCGCTCTATGTGCACCTCGGCATCGGGGCCTATTCCGAGCAATCACATGCCAAAGTCCTGAAATTCGCTGAAACGGCCGCCATCTCACATGGAGCCAAGTTGCACCTCCATACGGTCGAGCAGGAGGCCGGGGCAGGGATCAAAGAACTGGCCCAGCTCATTCATCGTCCGACCTGCTCTACCTGCGGGACGATCAAGCGCTACCAATTCAACCGCGTCGCGATCGAACAGCAGTACGACGTGATGGCCACAGGCCACAACCTCGATGACGAAGCGGCCCGGCTCTTGGGCAACGTGCTGCATTGGCAGGAGGAGTATCTCGATAAGCAGGGTCCGTCGTTGCCGGCTTCGGTGGAAGGGTTTGCCAAGAAGGTGAAGCCCCTCTTCCGGCTCTCGGAACGGGAACTCGCAGCCTATGCGGTGTTGAACCGGATCGATTACATCGTCGAGGAATGCCCCATGGCTAAGGGCTCGAAGATGCTCCAATACAAAGAAGTCTTGAATCGTCTGGAGACCGAGTCCCCGGGCACGAAGCAGACATTCTATTGGGGTTTTCTCGAGAAACAACGTAAGAAGCAACCCACTGCGACCACCATGACGGAGAAGGATCGGGCCGTCCTCCACCCCTGCGCCTCTTGCAGCCAGCCCACCACCGCTGAAGTCTGCTCATATTGCAAGATGATGGCCAGAGCCAAGACCCACGCGTCGTAAGACCGGCCCACTACCTGAGAATCGATTGTGACCTCTTTCAGCGCATATTCCCGTGCCATCGTACTCAAACTGGGACTCATTCTAGTGTTGGGCATAGCGGCATCACACCCGGCGTATGCGCAGAAATTGCCCGTCGCCACACCGGTCGGCACCCACACATTCGGACTGACGGCCGGTCCATTATTTCCTCTGCGAATTCTGTCGAGCCAATCATCCAAACTCTTCGGCGAAGCGCTCATGCCATCATGGATGATCACACTCACAGAACCGATCGGGAGCGGCTGGTATCAAGGTCAGGTGGCACTCGGGACAGAACTCATTGCTTTCCACACCTACGAACCGATGACGGCCTACGGCGCAGGGTTCACGCCCAAGTTGGTCTATACCTCCACGGCCTTTGCCCGGGTACGCCCGTTTGTCGAGGCGGGTGGAGGCCCCATGTGGACAGACTTGGGCGGTCGAGTGCCGGAACAACCGGGACAATTTAATTTTCTGGTGTGGGCTGGCGCCGGCGCCTCCTATCATATGACTCCTGCATGGGCGCTGACTGCCGGCTATCGTGTGATGCACATCTCCAACGGTGGAACCCGTTCACCCAATTCCGGACTCAATGCCGGGTTGCCCTTCATCGGCCTGTCCTATCAGGGGTTCTGACGGAGGCGCCTTCACCCGCATGATCTCGCAGGGCCGCTCAGAACTTGCAAAGAAGGGATTGACTCCGTAAGCTGCAGCGGTATCTTCTCTCACAGGCCGTTCATATCGAGAGTACTGATCCATGGCGACAACAGAACGCGATCATTATCAGGTTCTCGGTCTCCCCAAATCTGCCTCGGCGGATGATATCAAGAAGGCCTATCGCCGCCTCGCGCGCCAGTTTCATCCCGACCTCCACAGCGGTTCAAAAAAATCAGAGATGGAAAAGAAGTTCAAGGAGTTGAACGCCGCGCACGAAATTCTGAGCGATCCGGACAAACGGAAAAAATACGA
>CAZVEZ010000066.1:0-6307 GCA_964626135.1 uncultured Nitrospira sp. | reverse complement strand
CAGGCCGAAGCCTATGAGCAGGCTCGCCGTCAGGCCGGAGCCCGTGGGAAGAGTGGCCCGGGCGCTCCGTTCGGCGCTGAAGGCTTTTCCGACATCTTCGAAAATCTCTTCGGAAGACAAGGGCGAGCCGGCAATGGCCGTGGATTTGCCATGCAAGGCGAGGATCTTGAAACGGAGGTGCAACTGACACTGGCCGAGGTGTTTACCGGTGTCACGAAACGCGTGACCTTGCAAGAGCCCATGCCCTGTTCTACCTGCCAGGGCAGCGGAATCCTTCGCGGACGCCCCTGCCCAACCTGCCGGGGACAGGGCGCGACGCTGCACCCCAATACGATCGAAGTGCGAATCCCCGCCGGAGTACAGGATGGAACGCGAGTTCGAGTAGCCGGGAAGGGACAGCCCGGCGCCAACGGCGGGAAGCCCGGCGATTTGTATATGCGAGTGACGATCGCTCCGGACAAGATTTTCCGCCGGCAAGGCAGCGATATTCACGTGTTGCTTCCCGTCTTCCCGTGGGAAGCGGCCTTGGGCGCCGAGGTCATGGCTCCGACACTGATGGAGCCGGTCAGGATGAAGGTTCCACCGGGAAGTCGGGCCGACAGTAAACTTCGATTGAAGGGCAAGGGTCTTCCCGCGGCAAACGGCGGCCACGGCGATCTGTTCCTGACGATCCAGATCGTGATGCCGCCCTCATCGACCGACACAGAACTCAAACTGTACGAGCAACTCAGGACCATCGCACACCCGGACCCGCGCGCAGAACTGCTCGCGCAAGCCCGCCGCCGATCGCACCCATGATTCAAGCGAGACGGGCGGTAAAAGCGCGACTGGCGCGACTCGAAGTTCCGAGTCCGACGTTACAAACACTTCAGCCTTTAGCCTGCCTCGTAGGCTCATCAGGATCTGTTGTCGGCTTGCGTTGTTTCGATCGATCTGGCAATCTACAACCAGTCATTCTTGAAGCGTGTGATACTGTAAAGAGATCGCTCCGCATCGTAGAAATAAACATCTTCATTCGGTCCAACCCAAGGAGGCAGGCATGAAGCAGGGAACACAAGCCATCGTGACGCTAGGCATCGCATCGGTATTCGCGCTGACCGTTGGAATCTCCACGATCTGGGCCAATGAGCCGGGCTACGGCAAGGGAGGACACGGGGGCGGCGGGTATAGCTCGATGGGCGGACATGGCGCGGGCATGAAGCACAGCGGTGCCGGCCACCTGATCCGGCATCTGCTCAAGCATGAACAACAACTCGGGCTCACGGCGGAGCAGGTGACGAAACTCAAAGAAATGCAGCTCGACCTGGACAAAACCCGGATCAAGACCGAAGCCGACATCCAAGTCGCGGAGCGCGAAGTGAAAGCTTTGACCGATGAGGAGACGTCCGACCTGGGAGCGGTCGAAGCCAAGTTGAAGCAGAGCCATGATCTGCAAGTCGGCTTACGCATGGTCTCCATCAAGACCAAGCGGGGTGCGCTGGCCCTGTTGACTCCGGAGCAGCGCGCGAAGGAAAAGACCGAACACGACAAGGTGATGCAGCAGCATAAGGACGCCGGCAAGGGCTACGGCAACCCTCATGGCGGCGCGATGAAGAATCCTCACATGGGTGGCGATGCCGCAAAGCCGGCGCCGCCATCCGGCACATATGTGCAGTAGTTCCAGCCAAGAAGCGAGACGGGCGGGAAAGGCGCGACTCGAAATTCGAAGGTTCGAAACCCTTGATCCTCGAACCCTTCCTCCTCTCGCCAGTCCCGCTTGTCTCGCATCGCTCACGTCACGCGAGTCTCGCGCCTCACGCTTATCGCGCCTGGGATGGGATGAAAGGGTGAGAATGACTGCATTTTCAACGGCCTGTATGAGGATGTCATGCCGAAGGAGTTGAAACTCACAAGCCACAAATTGCTGGCCGGTCCCGATCGAGCGCCGGCCCGCGCGATGTTGAAAGCCGTCGGGTTCACCGACGAGGACTTGTCTCGCCCGATCATCGGCGTCGCCAATACCTGGATCGAAGTCATGCCCTGCAACTTCCACCTGCGCCGATTGTCGGAACGGGTGAAGGCCGGCATTCGAGCCGCTGGCGGCACTCCCATTGAGTACAACACCATCGCGGTGTCGGACGGCATATCGATGGGAACCGAGGGAATGAAGGCATCGTTGATCAGCCGGGAAGTCATTGCCGATTCGATCGAACTCGTGGCTCGTGGACACTTGTTCGACGGTGTGGTGGCATTATCTGGCTGCGACAAGACCATTCCCGGCACCGTGATGGCCCTCGCCCGCTTGAACCTGCCGTCGGTGATGCTCTACGGTGGCTCGATCATGCCGGGCCAGTTCCAAGGCCACGACGTGACCATTCAAGACGTGTTCGAAGCAGTCGGAAAACATGCGTCCGGCATGATGACCAATGCCGAACTCAAAGATCTCGAAGACCATGCCTGCCCGGGGCCCGGCGCCTGCGGAGGGCAGTTCACGGCCAATACGATGGCGATCGCGTTCGAGTTCCTCGGCATCTCGCCGATGGGACGAAACGGTGTGCCGGCCATGGATCAGCGCAAGGACGACGTTGCGTTCGACTGTGGAAGAATGGTCATGGATCTGCTGAAACGAGACCTGCGGCCCCGCCGGATCATCACACGGAAATCGCTCGAAAATGCCATTGCCGCCGTCGCGACGACCGGCGGCTCGACCAATGCCGTGTTACATCTGCTCGCCATCGCGCGTGAGGCAGGCATCACCCTGAGCATCGACGACTTCGACAGGATCAATCGGAAAGTGCCGTTGCTCGCCGACCTGAAACCGGGTGGGCGCTTTGTGGCCTCGGATCTCTATGCGGCCGGGGGAACCACGTTGGTCGCCAAACGGCTGCTCGATGCCGGTCTGTTGCACGCCGGGCAGCCGACCGTGACCGGCCGGACGATCGGGGAAGAAGCCAAGGACGCCAAGGAAACATCCGGGCAACAAGTCGTCAGACCGCTGTCGAATCCGATCAAGAAGACCGGCGGACTCGTGATTCTAAAGGGCAACCTCGCTCCTGACGGTTGTGTCGTGAAGGTGGCCGGACATTCGACCATGACGTTCCGTGGCCCAGCGAAGGTCTATAACCGGGAAGAGGACGCCTTTGTCGCTGTGCAATCGCGCCAGATCAAAGCGGGCGATGTCGTGGTCATTCGATATGAAGGACCGTCCGGCGGACCAGGTATGCGCGAAATGCTGGGTGTCACTGCCGCCATCGTCGGCGCGGGGCTGGGCGACTCCGTCGCATTGCTCACCGACGGTCGCTTCTCAGGCGCCACCCACGGCCTGATGGCCGGCCATGTCGCGCCGGAGGCGATCAAAGGAGGCCCGATCGGGGCCGTGAAGAACGGCGACATCATCGTGTTCGATATCGCCAAGCGGACGCTCAGCGTCGAACTCTCGCAGAAAGAGATCAGGTCACGCCTCAAGAAGGTCAAACAACCGCTGCCACGCTACACGTCCGGCGTGATGGGCAAGTACGCGCGGCACGTCTCGTCTGCCTCGGAAGGGGCGATTACCACCTAACGCTTATCGTCCCTTTATCCGTCCACGCATTTCCGACATCATGCGGTCGAGATCAACTTCCGCTGTGGACGCTACGCACTCCGGTAAAATTCTTCGATCATCTCAACAACGTAGGTCTGCTGCGCTTCCGTCAATTCCGGATAGATCGGGAGAGACATCACCTCTTCCGCCGCCTGTTCTGACAGGGGGAAGGACCCCTTCTGATGTCCTAAATCACGGTAGCAGTTTTGGAGATGCATCGGGAGCGGATAGTAGACTTCCGTGCCGACCCCTTTTTCCTTGAGGTATGCGCGCAACTCGTCACGCTTCGGCACTCGCACGGTGAATTGGTTGTAGACGTGAAAATTTCCGGGCATGGTCGGTGGAAGCACGACGCGATCCGTGTGCTTCGCCCCGGCAAACAATTGCCGGTACCGTTCGGCATTCCGCCGCCGCTCCTCGGTCCACTGGTCAAGATACTTCAGTTTGACTTGTAGTACGACAGCTTGAAGCGCATCCAACCGGCTATTGATCCCTACCGCTTCGTGCAGATAGCGGACCTGGCTTCCGTGAACACGGAGCATGGCCATAGAGTCTGCAAGGGCTTTGTCGTTGGTCGTGATAAGCCCTCCATCGCCAAAACCACCCAAGTTCTTGCTGGGAAAAAAACTAAAGCACCCGGTGTCACCAAGCACCCCCGCGCGTATCCCGTTCTGCGCCGCTCCGATGGCTTGGCAGGCATCCTCAATAACCTTCACACCTTTCTTCTTTGCGATCTCGTTGATCGCAGCCATGTCCGCGCATTGTCCGAAGAGGTGCACGGGTATAATCGCTTTCGTGCGGGGCGTGATGGCTTGTTCAACCACACCGGGATCGATGTTGAAGGTGTCAGCCTGAATGTCCACAAATACCGGCTTCGCGCCTAATCGCGACACCGCGCTCGCCGTGGCGAAAAACGTGAACGGAATGGTAATGACTTCATCACCGGCCTTCACCCCCATCGCCATGAGGGAGAGCAACAGGGCATCGCTCCCTGAGGCGCACCCGATCGCATAGCGAGATCCAATATACCGGGCTATCGATTCCTCGAATGCGACGACGCGAGGCCCCAAGACAAATCCTTGTTCGTCACAGACAGCCTGCATCGCTGCCAGGATCTCTTTCCTGAGTGCATGGAACTGCGCTTTCAAATCGAGCAACGGTACATTCATCGAGGCTGTTCTCCAGTATGAATCTCAACACTCAAAGGCCCAATGGCACAAGCATAGCACTCCCTTCAATACCCTGCCCCTCACCATAATGCAAGTGGAGAATCACAACCACTGGCGGGCTTAGCGGAAATCGCGCCGATGAAAAATGAGGCTGGCCGTGAAGAGAAGCACTGCCGTGTACGCCGCTCCGTAGGCGACGATCAGCATCAAGTCCGACCCGCTGACTTCGAGGTGGTGCACGACATGCCCCTTCAAGTTGAAACGCTCGAGATTGGGCAAGAGATAATAGATTCCGTCCAGAATCCAGCGGCTCAGATCATCCATCTTCGCCCCGAACACTTTCAAGTCCGCAGTGAGATGCCCGATCACATACATTGCCAGTGTGAAGATTGCACTCAGGGTGGCGCTGGTAAAGGTGGAAAACAGCAGAGCTACAGCAGTAATCACCATGAACTCGACGAAGATCAGCGCCAGCGCCTTGAAGAGCATCCCCTCGACAGGAACTCCTTGGGCATAGAGCACCACCAGCAGACCCAGCGCCATCACCACCGTGTTGACGAGCAGGGTGATCGTGAGGCCCAGATACTTTCCGAGCAGAAATTGGTATCGAGCCACCGGCTTGGACACAATCGTGTAGATGGTCTTCTTCTCGATCTCCTTGCTCACCAGGCCGATGCCGACAAAGATCGCGATCAACACACCGAAAAAATTGATACTCCCCAACCCGATATCCAAGATCAACCGGTGAAACTCTCCCAGCGTGAGCCTCATCAAGAGGATCGAACTTCCGATCATCAATAACGCGAAAATCAACAAGTTATACAGCAGCTTGTCTCTGAGATTCTCACGGAACGTGTTGTGCGCAATCGACAGCACCTTCATGGCCTGGGCTCTCCCGCAGGCTGCTGTTCCTTCACCAGTCGAATGAACAGCTCTTCAAGTGAACTCTTGTGCGGAGTCAGTGAAATCAACGTCGCCTTCGCCGCTCGAACGATGTCGAGGGCGGTATCGACACCACGGGGATGTTTGAGCACGGCGAGTAAGCGATCCCCCTGCACAACTACTTTCTCTGTCAACGGTCGCAAATGCTCCAGCCCTTCCGGCGATAGAGAGTCAATAACCATTTCGACAGAATGGGTCGTGCCCGGATCGATCAACTCGGCGACATGCCCGCTCGCCACGAGCTGCCCCTTCAAGATCATCGCAACCCGGTCGCACAGCAATTCCGCGTCGTGGAGGATATGGGAGCTGAACAACACCGTCTTGCCGGATTCCTTGAGATGCAGGATCAGATCGCGCACCTCTTTCCGCCCGACCGGGTCGAGCCCCGACATCGGTTCATCCAGCACTACCAGCTCAGGGTCATTGATCAACGCTTGTGCAATGCCCACCCGCTGGAGCATGCCTTTTGAGAACTTCCGCAGTTGAAGATCCCGGGCATGGACCATCCCTACCGCTTCCAGCAATTCATCCACGCGCTTCTCCAGGGTCACACCCCAGAGCCCGAAAAGATGGCCATAGAAGCTTAGGAACTCACGACCCGTGAGATAGTCATAAAAATAGGGCGACTCCGGAA
>CAZVEZ010000065.1:2829-12937 GCA_964626135.1 uncultured Nitrospira sp. | reverse complement strand
AGGTCCATGGTCGTGCCCCCCTCGGCATTACTCAGTAGTCGGCAATATAGACGACTCTCGGAGAAAATAAGGGGTCGGAAATCTGGTTGCTACCCTTAGCCAACTGCGGGCTCCTACCTGCTGAGCTTTTCACAGTAAGAAAAGACTCCCGACCTTTTATCTCCCTCTAACGCGCGCCACCCGTGGGGCCGTTCGGGGGACGCCAAGCGTCGCCCGAACGTTGTGTTAAGCGGCCGATCGACAGCGAGGTCCGGCGACCGAAGGGGGCGAACTTGAATACATTGTTATGCGCTTCATTTCGGTTTTGGCCAGCGATTGTAACCAACCGCTAAATCATTTGATTTGTACTGCCGGATAAACTCAACCTCCTTGGCCGAAAGTTCTTCCTCTGAGGCAGTTTCCGATTCCCAGAGAATTTGCTTCCGGATTGTGTAGTCCTTACGCACCTCTTCTGAGAGGTCTTGAAAGTCTGTATTTATGATGTACATATCGGGACTGCCGAAGTAGCGGTGACTGCCAACACTGTCTTTGCCGATGTAAATCTTCCCTGTTGGGTAAGTGATCATATAGATCTGCTTCACTCCGGCACCCTCTTGAGAAGCGCATAACAATGTTTAGGCGGATCCGCATAAGAGCGAATCTGCCAATTTCTATCCGTATAACACACTGTCAAATGTTCCAAACATAATGCCATTATCGTTGTCGTTCCAATGAGATGCGGCTGTGGGACCATTTATCACGGCTTCTTATGCGGATCGGCATAACACTCTTCCTCCAATAACTTCTCATCCGAACAAAAGAGTTTGATCCCTTAGATCTGCTCCCACCGTGTTAGGCAGCTTTTCGCGACGACGTCTTGACTCGAACCTGAAGATCGACATCACAATCCAACACATGCAGCAATGAAAGGAGCTGATCGATAGACTTTCTGTAGTTGGTTTGATCAAGCAGACGATAGAACTGCGTGGCTGATGTGGCGAGCCGTCTAATAATCTCGCGCTTTGATAGAGGACTTCCTTTGACTCGCTTCTGCGCCTCGATCGTCAGTTTATACAGCAGAGCATCCCGCAAATAACGCGGATCCTGGTTGTATTCGAGCACCTGTTCGCTATGCACTGTCCCTTCCTTGCCGGACTCCAGCACATACGTAAACCCTTCTCCTCCCAGCTCTCTATCCACACGTACTGTCGCGATTGGATCCTTGCCACTCGGCCGAGGTTCGACTTTCGAATAGGGAAACAGGAGTATTCCCTTCGAAACCTTCACCTGGAATACCTTCTTGCGATTGTTACAGCTTACCGACTGGATTTTCATAGCTCCCCCTCGGACTCCAACTGTTCAATCAACTCGCGGACTTGTCTTGTAACCTTCCCCCTCATCGGCACGTTATTGTCCAAATCCCATTTCACGACGAACACATCATCCCGATAGACATGCACTGCCGGGGAGAATGGTCACCTTTCCAGGTGACAAAAACATATCCGCCCCGACGAACCTTCCCCATCAATAGTGTTACCTTCATAGGTACCGCTTGTCAACTTGTCTTCAACCTACGCCGACACCCACCGCCAACTTCCGCCGCTTCACGAACCTCCCCCAGAAACTCGACTGCGCTTCCATGCAACAGCGTGATCGCTAGACGCGCCCCCCATCCCGAGGGGAGTGGCCCAGGCTGCCCTTTACTGCGCGCATCGAACAAGCATCATTTTTTCATCTTTCCCCTTGAA
Source organism: uncultured Nitrospira sp. (assembly GCA_964626135.1). Taxonomy (GTDB): domain Bacteria; phylum Nitrospirota; class Nitrospiria; order Nitrospirales; family Nitrospiraceae; genus Palsa-1315. The sequence goes on along the minus strand of CAZVEZ010000065.1, from coordinate 11,210 downwards.
GGCAGGCTAGATGGTCTCCCACTGCGCGTGTCCAACGAGGGTCTTCTGAGACCGCGCGTTGCACGAGCACAGGAGACCGTCTAGTCTGCCCTCCCATTCTTCCTTTGACAGAACCACTCCCTTCTGGCTATGATTCCCGCTACTTGACTCGATCTTGAAATAGAACATCTATGGTCTCCAGCCACCATTTATTTAAAAGGAGTAGGCGTATGAAGCTCGTAATCGGCACTGTTGCGACAGTCTCCGGTGTCCTCTTTGCGCTCTCGATGGCTTCGGCAAACCCATCACTCCTCCCCAAACATGAGGGCTACCCGATGAAGAATAGTGGAAGCCCTGTGACAGGACAGCCGACTGCCAACGATCCCGGACAGACCAATGCAAGCGGTGAAAAAGCCGGACTCAAGGCCGCCGCGTTCGACGATAGCCGTGCCCAGCAGAATCTCAAGAAGACGGACAATGCTCGAATTACAGCAGGCCAGGGGGCGAACCAGCTTCCAACCGTACAGGGGCCACAGATCAAGATTGCTCCTCCGGTGACCTCCGCCACGAAGATCGCCGGAGACCGGAAGATCGAGTAGTCAAAACGTTTCAGCGGCGTACAACGGGAGGGCTGGCCTTATCCGGCGCCCTCCCGTTTTTTTGTGCGTCCTGCGCGAGCGGGAACTGTGACCGTACGCAACCGGAATCGCCAGGGCTTTTGAGCCCACTCGCCCGCATAGCCGACACCGATTCTGGGGTGAGATTCGATATCTTTTCTCTCTACCGATACCTCTCGATCCTCAAACCAGATGGATTCGCCGATCGTGAGATCCACACGGTTGAGCCGGCGATCAATCTGCAGCGCGCGGCAGAGCCGTCCTGGTCCATCGACCAGCTTCCCATCGATATCGACCGCCCGGATCAATACGGCTGAGGGGAATTCCTCCCGCTCCGTCACCACGTTCAAGCAGTGGTACATCCCATAGATGAGGTAGACGTAGGCAATTCCTGGGTGACCGAACATCACCTCGGTCCGCTGCGTTCTCCCTTTCGATGCATGGCAGGCTTTATCCTCTTGACCGACGTACGCCTCTACCTCGACGATCTTCCCCGCCAACAAGCGCCCATCGATTGCACGCACAAGATACTTGCCGATCAACGACCGCGCGACTCGAAGAGTCGGTTGCGCGAAATACGATCGCTGCAGAATTGCTGGTCCCGACGTTGATTTCTTCATGGCTCCCTTGTTGGTGGATCGAAGAAAACGCGGGCGATAGATCCCCCCCCCGGACTGCCGTGGAAGGAACTCTACCTGAATCGAGTATTCAACCACTACAGATAGATGTGCCGGGGCATGACTTCCAGCACGTGAGCGACCTCGACATGGGCGCGCGTGTGCCGGGGAGCGATCGCCGCATAGATGCCAACCTATTTCATGTGTGTGGCGTGTCGCTCTTCAGAGTATCCCGCATGATGAGCAGGATCCAAAACATCGTAAGAGCGTGGGAGAGGTTCGCCGTTACGGACCTAACGGCAGGCTGGATGACGATCAGGCGCATCCGGATCCAACAATCGTTCCGGTATCAAATAATTCTCGATATAGTCTTGTACCGCATCTTCAAGAGGTGTCACAGGTGTTCGGTATCCTGTTGCGCGGAGTTTACTGATATCGGCCTGTGTGAAGTATTGATACTTCGCTCGTATCTCATGCGGCATGGCGATGTATTCGATCTTGCTTCTCCGTTTCAACACGCGAAACACCGCTTTTGCCAGATCTATCCATGTATGCGCTTTGCCGGAGCCGATGTTGAATAATCCGGCTGCCTTGAGGCGGCAAGCCACGTGCAGTGTCATGGCAACCGCATCTTTGATATACAGAAAATCACGCTGTTGCTCTCCATTTCGACAATCTGCGCGATGGCTCTTGAACAGCTGAATGCAGCCGGTTGTCTGCACTTGTACGAATGCCTTGCTGACCACGCTGCGCATGTCCTCTTTATGATCTTCATTCGGGCCGAATACATTGAAGTACTTGAGTCCGGCAATACGATCAAAGAGATTGTGCCGCGACGCGTACAGATCGAACAACTGTTTGGAGAATCCGTACGCATTCAATGGATGAAACCGTTCCAGTCGAGCCTCCTTGTCGCTCATGCCCGCGCGGCCATCACCATACGTCGCAGCGGAAGACGCGTAGACGAACCGGACATCCTGACTCAGCGCCCACATCGCCAGGTCCTTCGTAAACTCGAAATTGTTTCTCATGAGATAACTCGCATCCCGTTCTGTCGTGGCTGAACAGGCGCCGAGATGCAGGACAAGATCGAACTTTCCAAGCGCTCCACTTTGCAAGCGGAGTAAAAGATCGCCGGCTTCCAGATAATCGCGGAATCGCAGCGAAACCAGGTGCCGCCACTTATCGTTCTGTCGTAAGCGGTCCGCCACGACGATATTCTCGCAGCCCAGCCGGTTCAGGCCCCAGATCACCCCGCTCCCGATAAATCCTGCGCCACCTGTTACCAGTACCCGGGCATCCCCCAGGCGCAGGACGGATTTACCATCCAAGGACATAGGCGAACACCAATGGCGCGACGATCGTGGCATCGGACTCGATGATGAACTTCGGTGTCTCGGCTCCTAATTTACCCCACGTAATTTTTTCGTTGGGAACCGCCCCTGAATATGAACCGTAACTGGTGGTTGAATCGCTGATTTGGCAGAAATATCCCCAGTACGGCACGTGTTCCCGCCGAAGGTCCTGACTCAACATCGGAACCACACAGATAGGGAAATCGCCGGCAATCCCCCCCCCGATCTGAAAGAACCCGACAGACTGTTTCCCTGCATCCTGCATATACCACTCGGCCAGGGTCGCCATATATTCGATACCCGTTCGAATGGTATGAATATTCTGAATCTTTCCGGTTATACAATAGGCTGCGTAGATATTCCCCAACGTCGAATCCTCCCACCCAGGCACAAAGAGCGGAAGGTTTTTTGACGCAGCGGCATGCAGCCAACTGTCCTGCGGGTCGATCTGATAGCTATCTTTCAGCGTGCCTTCACGCAACAGGTTGTAGAGAAACTCATGCGGGAATCGGCTCTCGCCTTTGCGGTCCGACTTGATCCACTCCTCGCGGACGACGCGTTCGATATGGCGCATCGCCTCTTCTTCAGGAATACACGTGTCAGTCACACGATTCAGATGCCTCTGAAGCAACCGATATTCATCCTGCGCGGTCAATTCCCGATAGTTTGGAATTCGCTCGTAATGATTGTGGGCTACCAGATTGAAGAGATCTTCCTCAAGATTGGCGCCCGTACAACAAATGGCGCTCACCTTGTCCTTGCGTATCAGCTCCGCAAGCGACAAGCCGAGCTCAGCCGTGCTCATCGCGCCGGCCAAGGTGAGCAGCATTCGCCCCCCCTTGTCCATGTGCGCCCGATACGCGTGCGCGGCATCCTTCAATACCGCGGCATTGAAGTGCCGATAGTGGTGGTCAATAAACTGCGATACAGACGTAACCGGCATAGATCACCTCGCTCCTCTTGCGATTGAATACCGCTCCGTCATCGGTCCTGTGAAGACGGAGCGCATCACAATGTGCCAGATTGAGTGGCGTGGTGTCAAAAATACCAGGCGATGCCGCCCATGAACGTGCGCGGATTTCCCGGCACGAAATGAATGTCGTTCACTCCGGCCACTTCGGTCCCCAGTCTCGATTCAAACGCGAAAATCGCCTGTTCCCACTCGGTATTGAAGAGATTCTGCACAAAGAGAAATGCTTCCATGCGCCCATGCGGCAATGTGATCGGCAACCGATAACGCTCCGACAGATCGAAGGTGATCCATGCGGGTGACTTGATACTCCGATCTTCAATGAGCGGTCTGACCCCGAGATAGGTGGCTTGGAGTTGCGAGGTCAGCCCTTCGGGCCATCGCAGAATCGCGGCCCCATACGCGGTATACTTCGGCGCCAAGGGAATGGCGTCGCCGTTGCGGAATTCGGCGCGCGTCCAGGTGAAGCTGCCATTGACATAGAGCGGGCCCCAGACTTGACCGCGCGCGGCAAGTTCAACGCCCTGTCGTCTGCTCCGTCCGCTAATCTCCGTCGTTCCTTCGTCCCCCACAAACACGAGTTCCGATTGGAGATCCAATCGCCAGGCCGTGGCGATGAACTCCACGCCCTCGGCCCCCCACGGCTTAGATCGGATACCGACTTCATAACTCTTGGCTCGTGCGAGCGGAGAGGATCCCGGCGCCACAGCGGATCGTGCGTCGTTGCTATGATAGCCGTCGCCATAGTTGGCGAAGAATTCCGTGCCGGCCCACGGGCCGAGGATCATGTTCATTTTCGGGAGAATAATCCCCGAGCTTTTTCGTCCGTTCGGTTGCTCCGCGCATGTGCCGCAGCGATTCTGCACATCGAAGGTAAAGGTCTCCGCGCGCACCCCCCCAGCGAGTCGCATCCACGAGACCGGCTGCACCTCCGCTTTGATAAACGGAGCATACGACGCCGAGAGAATATCGCTGTCTGTAGTTATTCCGGTCGGCATTCTCATTGTCTGGTTTCCGAGTCTGGCACGGACGTCGTCGACTCGCGTTTGAAACCCAATGGTGCCCGTACTTGGCACGCCCAATACCTCGCCCCTGTGCTTGTATCCGAGGTCGCCGCCGTACATCACGCGACGATCGGCTTGTTGAAATCCGTCGCCGTTGACGGGATCGTTCAGAAAGAACGTAAAATTTGTGATCAGGTCCAGCCGGTAATACTGCCCGTAGGCATTCGCAAAGAATTGACCGCCCGAGGGAGTATCGTAGTGATAGTTTAACCGGGCCGTGCTGCGGAGCGTATCGCCTCCCTCCGAGGGATCGATGGCGCCGAATCGACCGATTGTGCCGTCAGTAACGGCGCGCAAGGGAATCTGTCCTGAACCATTCCACTGAGACGTCAGAAACGTGCCGGTCAGACTGAGTTCATCCCGGCTCGTGAAATTGGTGGTCATTTTGCCCAACACGTTGACCCGAAAATATCGATTCTCATAGTCATACGGGCCGTTGGTGTAATACCCCTCGGCCGCGAACAAGGTGCGGACCTTGTCCTTGGTCGGGGAGAACATGAGCAGATACCGTTGCGTATCAAACTGACCGCCGGCTGCTTGCACGACCCCCTCCTGCACGACCTGGCGTGTCCTGAAATTCACCGCCCCGGCCGTGGCGAAGTCCCCATATTCAGGCAGGTAGGCCCCCTTGGAGACTTCCACGCTCTCGATCGTTTCCGGAATAATAAAATTTAAGTCGGTGAAGCCTTGTCCATGCGCATGGGTGCGCAAATTGATCGGCATCCCGTCGTTGAAGAAGGCGACATCGGTGCCATGATCGGCATCGAAACCGCGCAGAAGATATTGATCGGCTTTCCCGGCGCCACCGGAATGTTCAATGGCCAGGAAACCGGGAATCAGACGCAGGACCTGCGCAGGACGGCCCTGTGGCTGGAGAAGAATTTCACTGTCCAGGATGAATTGCTGCGAGGATGCCGCGACCGGCCGTTCTCCAATGGTCGAGACTTCCGGAATTTTCAACACAGGCTCGTCGGGGTCGTGGGCCTGCACCGGCTCGACAACCGTCACCAGCGCGAATCCCATGGCCAGCACTCGTAGAAGACGTCGCATCGCCCTATCCCCTCCTCAGCTAGATGTGGACGGATGAGACGCCCACGAAGATCTCTCGACAGCCGATTCATCGGCTGGCGCAGACCCTCATGGCCTCGCAACTACGATGACTTGTGACAACTCGCCTAGGCAGGCTGTACCGGGCTGACCAAGGAACGGACTCGGGACAGGGACTGAGTAATCAACCCCTCGAGTGTGTCGGCCCGCGCGCCGACAATTTCTACACGAGCCCGGTTGAGTGGCAGCAGGACCTTCGTGGCCCGCGCGCCGAGAATGGCATGAACGCTCTCAGGGGTCACCTCACCGAGCATCGCGCCCGACAAGACCAGATTCAACGAGGTGACAATCACATCCACCGTCGGCAATGTGTCGGCAATTGCGCGCGATCCGACACCCACCTGCATGGCGCCGGCCTGTTTCATCGCCGCCGCCGCGACGGTATTGGTTCCCAACGCCACAATGTGATGCGCCACGCCAAGTTCAGACTGGAGTCCTGCGACCAGGCGAGAGCCAAGCCCGCCGCCCCGCCCGTCGATGACGCAGACGCGCATCGACTAGACCAAACCCTTACCGGTCGTCGTCATGGTGAGTTTGCCGTGCTTCACGCCTTTGATCGACAGCAGCGCATCGGCTACCTTCCTGATCTGAGACCCCTTGCCTTTTGCCACCAGCACCTCAAGGCAATGATCATGATCGAGATGGACATGCATGCCGGCCATGATATGGCCCTGAAAGTCGTGCTGGATATGAGTCAGTTTTCTTGTGAGGTCTCGGACGTGATGGTCGTACACAAACGTAATTGTTCCGACCGTCTCCTTGTCGTCGTCCCACTCCTGCCCGACTAGATTGTCACGAATCAGATCCCGTAGCGCCTCCGAGCGGTTCGTATACTTGCGCTTCTTGATGTGCAGATCGAAATCATCGAGCAGATGTTGGTCCAACGACACGCCGAATCGAATCAGTTTCTTCATGACATCCCCGGCAGTAACACGAATTTACAGAACGTAACATTGCACGGAGGCAAAATCAATACACCGACGCCCTGTTCGGTGAGGGGACACACTCGGCGGAGATCCATGGGTTCAACAGGCTGGGGGTAACTCGGACGGCGGGTATTAGGCTAAAGGAGTCGCCGAGCCGGCCTTCACTGCGCGCATCGGACGAGCACTTTCCTGGCGTGCGCGTTCCATTCGCCCCCTCCCTCTCGCAGGCGGCACGCGCGGGATGTCTCGGACTGCGCGCGTCCAACGAGGGCCTTCGGAGGCCGCGCGTTGCGCGAGCACGCGAGACACCCGCGCGCGCTGCCTGCCCTTTCCCTCACTCGGATTGAATCGGAATGTAGAGGGCATTCCCCTGCCGGTTGACGAGCAGGAGAGCGAGATCGGTGGGTTTCATGGGATCGGCCAATCGCTGGAACATAATGAAGTTCGAAATAGGCTGTCGATTGAGTTCGAGTACGACGTCCCCGGGCTGAAGACCGGAAGACTCGGCCAGACTGCCTTCTTCAATATCGGTCACCACCACCCCGCCGCTGACAGCCAGATCCATCTGCCGGGCCAAGACCGGGGTCACATCGTCGAACACGACTCCGGCGAGAGGATGCGCTGTCGCAGTTGAAACCGATCCGGTCTGGCTCTTCTTAGTCCGTTCACGCGGCGCCTCCCGCACAACCAGTTCTGCCTGGTACGGCTTACTCTCTCGCATGAGATCCAGCCGGTGCTTGCTCCCAATAGCAGCCGCCGCCACGAGGTTCCGAAGATGCCCGCTGTCCATCACATCGCGCCCGTCGAATCGCACGACCACATCGCCGCGCTTGAGTCCGGCTTTCTCAGCGGACCCTTTCGTCAGCACATCGGTCACGATCGCGCCTTTCACATCGGGAAGGCGAAACACTTTCCCCAACAGCGGCGTGACATCCTGCGTCGAAGCGCCGAGAAAGCCCCGGACGACACGACCGGTCTTGAGCAGGCTCTGCATCGCATCCCGAGCCATGTTGCTCGGAATGGCAAAGCCCACACCGACACTTCCGCCTGTGGGACTGGCGATGGCGGTATTGATCCCCACTAATTCTCCCTTGAGAGTCACCAGTGCCCCGCCGGAACTGCCGGGATTGATAGGGGCATCGGTTTGAATGAAGTCCTCGAAATCGGCGACGCCGACATCGGCGCGACCGACGGCGCTGACAATGCCGAACGTCACACTGCGGCTGAGACCAAGCGGGTTCCCGATCGCAAGCACAAATTCGCCGACGGCCAGCGTGCTCGAATCCCCCCAGGTCACCATTGGCAGGTTGTGCGCCTGAATTTTCACGACAGCTACGTCGGTCTTCGGATCGGTGGCAACCACCCGGCCTTTGTATTGACGCCGGTCGGCAAGAATCACATCCACATCGACTGCATCGGCAATGACATGGTTGTTCGTCAGTATGTAGCCATCCGGCGATACGATGACGCCGGAGCCCTGACCATATTGCCGCCGCGGAGGGGCATCCTTGAAGAGTCCGAACGGCAGCGCTTCGTCACTGAACGCTTGATCCCGAACCATCACGGTTGACGCAATACTGACCACAGCGGGAATCACTTTGGTCGCAGCCACCTTGACCTGCGCTTGGAGTTCCCCTCCACCTGCGACAGGAATCACCCGGCTTCCGGCCAGAACGGTTCCCCCGACGATCGAGCCTCCCACACAAAGCCCGATCAGAATTCCCACTGTGAGATTGAATCGAAACA
>CAZVEZ010000065.1:0-2729 GCA_964626135.1 uncultured Nitrospira sp. | reverse complement strand
GTAGCCTAGCACGCATGCGCCGGAGGCGCACTTACAATTCTACATGACGCAGGCGGAGGGCATTGGAGATGACGGATACCGAACTGAATGTCATGGCCGCGCTGGCGATCATAGGGCTCAAGAGCAATCCCCAGACCGGATAGAGCGCGCCGGCCGCGATCGGCACACCGATCACGTTATAGAGGAAGGCAAACATGAGATTTTGCCGGATGTTCCGCATCGTCGCCTGACTCAGCCTCCGCGCCCGAAGCAGTCCGCGAAGATCGCCTTTCACCAGTGTCATCCCCGCGCTCTCAATGGCCGTGTCCGTTCCCGTTCCCATGGCGATTCCGACATCGGCCAACGCAAGGGCCGGGGCATCATTAATACCGTCCCCGGCCATCGCGACGACACGACCTTCCGACTTGAGGCGGGCGATGATCCGGCCCTTTTGGTCTGGCAGGACTCCAGCCATGACCTCCTCAATGCCAAGTTGTCTGGCCACGGCTTCTGCCGTATCGCGGTGATCTCCCGTCACCATGACGATGCGGATACCTTCGCCCTTGAGCTCCTGTACCGCATCACGAGTAGAGGCTTTGATCGGATCTGCCACGCCAAGTAGGCCCGCGATCTGTTCATCGATGGCGACAAACAGGATCGTCTGCCCTTCATGACGAAGCGAGGCCGCTTCGTCATCCAACGGCGTGAGGGTCTGGCCGGATACCCCAACCGTGTTTTGCAGGAACGCAGCCGTCCCGATGGCGACACGACGACCCGCGACCGTCCCGGTCACACCTTTTCCCGTCACTGAACGGAATTGTTCAACCGGGACACACGCAATCCTTCGCCCTTCCGCTCCCGCCACCACTGCGGCAGCCAGCGGATGTTCGCTGCTCCGTTCAAGACTCGCGGCAAGGCGCAACAGATCGACATCGGACCAGGGCGGCACCACATGCACCGACAATAGTTTCGGTTTGCCCTCCGTGAGAGTTCCGGTCTTGTCGACCACAAGCGTGTTCACCTTACCGAACACCTCCAAGGCTTCCGCCTTTTTCACCAGGACACCGACCGTCGCCCCACGGCCGGTCCCAACCATGATCGACATCGGAGTCGCCAATCCCAACGCGCAGGGACAGGCGATAATCAGCACCGCCACGGCGTTGACCAGCGCGTAGGCCAACTTCGGCTCCGGGCCCCAGATCACCCAGGCCACCGCCGTGATCAACGCAGCAGCCACAACCAGCGGGACAAAATACGCCGCGGTCACATCGGCGAGACGCTGGATCGGAGCCCGGCTCCGTTGCGCCTCACTGACCATCTGCACGATCCGGGCAAGCATCGTATCTCGTCCGACTCGTTCAGCGACCATCACAATTCCGCCTGTGCCGTTGATAGTCCCCCCGGTCACCCGCACTCCGACTGTTTTTTCGACCGGGATCGATTCTCCCGTGATCATGGACTCATCCACCGCGGTCGTACCTTCTTGGATCACCCCATCGACCGGCACTCGCTCTCCCGGCCTGACACGCAATCGATGGCCCACCTGAACAAGCTCAAGCAGCACATCCTCTTCCCGTCCATCCGGCTTGATCAGCCTGGCTGCCTTTGGCGCAAGTTTGAGCAACGCGCGAATCGCAGAACTTGTCTGACTCCGAGCCTTCAACTCAAGAACCTGGCCGAGCAGGACGAGCACCGTAATCATGGCCGCCGCCTCGAAATAGACCGCGGTCGAGCCATCATGCAGACGGAATGAACCGGGAAGCAGCGTCGGCGCGACGGTGGCAACCATGCTGTAGCCATACGCCGCGCCCGTCCCCATGGCAATGAGCGTGAACATGTTGGGAGCCCGGTTCACCACCGAGATCCACCCTCGCTGGAAAAACGGCCAGCCCCCCCAAAGCACAACCGGCGTCGCCAGCAGCCATTGCGCCCAGTTCCCCGTCGAACCGGTCAGGATCTGCGGGAGCGACAAGCCGGGAACCATCTCGGCCATGGCCAAGAACATGACCAAGAGGGAAGGCCCCAGACAAATCCAAAACCGCCTGGCCATGTCCTCGAGTTCGGGATTCCGTTCATCTTCGAGCGAGACGACTTTGGGTTCCAGCGCCATTCCGCAGATCCGGCAGGCTCCTGGTTGTGTCTCAAGCACCTCCGGGTCCATCGGACAGATGTACTCGACCACTCCACCGGACGGAACCGGCATGACGCGAGGAATGCGCTGCTCAGCGGGGGTCAAATAGTAGGTCGGGTCGTTCCGAAACTTGGTGAGGCAACTCGTTGCACAGAAGTGGTAGGTCTTCCCTTGATACTCATACGAACCGGCTGCCGTAGCCGGTTGCACCGTCATTCCACACACGGGATCGATCACCGCGGCCTCCGTTGCAGCAGGGGCAAGCTGCATCATCGGAAGAGGCCTTCGTGTGGTCGGCTTAGCGGGAGTCACCGGCTGTGGCTGCAACGCCCGCTCCGGATCGGCTTTGAATCGTTCCAGACAGGACAGGCCGCAAAAGTAGTAGCGCTGGCCTCGATGCTCGTGGCTCCCGGCTGCCGTAGCCGGATCGACCGTCATTCCGCAGATTGGGTCAATCGCCATCATCACCCCGTAACACGTGCGACGTGTCCCTCTTGCGCGATGGACAAAACTCGCGGGTTCCGGGAACTCGGCGAATCCCGCGTCTCTCGCTCTTTCCGCTCATCTCGCGCCTTACCCATCACTTCTTCGCATCAGCATCCAGAATACTCTGGATGAT
>CAZVEZ010000064.1:0-13019 GCA_964626135.1 uncultured Nitrospira sp. | reverse complement strand
CATCCTGCGATTATTGTGCGATCAGCGCCATACGTATGATTCCATTTGCGCGTTATGTATAAACCGGGTTTTTCCGCAGCCTGCTAGTATGAGACCGGATTCTCACCAAGGAGGTGCGTCATGAAGGCCATCCTTGTTCTCTTCATCGGTTGCATCGTGCTGTTGACGATCTCCCTCGCCTTGGCCAACCCAACTTTGTTGCCGCAGCACCCGGGATATCCTATGGGCAAGGCCGTTGATCCCGTCAACGGACAATCGCTTGCTAACGATCCTGGTCAGCCCAATGCTACAGGAGAAAATTCACTGACCCAGGCGTCGAAGTTTGATGATGGCCATGTGAAGCAGAATCTGTCGATCAATCAAAATGATCAGCGGTTGTTGGAGAAGCCTGGTGCAGGGTTGCTGCCAAGGGTTCAAGGGCCCAATATCAAGATCGAGCCGCCTGTGAAGGAAGCAACAAAGATGAGTGTGTCGCCGAAGTGAGAGAGTGTGGTGAAGCGATCAGAGACGCGGCCACCCAGGGCGTTGCGTCGCCCCGGGTTCAGTCATGTCACAGCAAGCGACGTTCGTGGTTCACGGACATTTCGAAGCCCGCGCGCCGGTGGCGCAGCATTCTACTGGACGAATAGAGCATTGATCTCTTCCGGCAAACCACTTACCCTAATGCCTTCTTTCACGGGTGGGAGGTCATGGCCTGCCGCCGAACGACGATACCTGTCTCTCGTAGATCTGGTTGAAGGAGACCCAACATGACAAGGTCAGAACCGGCGAGTAAGTGTCTCGCTCGTCATATGTGTTCCATCGCGGTGAGTGTCCTGCTATGGGCAGGAATCGGAGGTGTGATCCCGGCTTCAGCCTATGAAGTGTGGCTGACGGATCAATCCGATACAGCCAAGGAAAGCGGAGGTTTTCTCTATATCTATGACGGCGCGGCGCTTACGGCGAATCCGGCCGCGGCAAAACCGGCCGTCACCATCGATCTGTCCGGCGCGATCAACACATTTTGCGAGGCCGCGACCAAGAAGCCGGTCAGGCGTCCGCACATGCTGTTTTTCAACAAGGACCAGGATCACGCGATCCTCTCATTCCTGAGCGGCCATGTGCTTTTTATGGATGCCAAGACGCGCAAGCCGGAGGCCTGTTTGTCGATGGGGAAGAATGTCCATGCGGCTTGGCCGACGCCTGACCAGAAGATGGCGATCGCGGCGAATATCGCTGAGAAGAAGTTCATCCGCATCTGGACCGACTATGCCAAGCATACGTTCAGCTTCGATCCCGAGAAGGATGTGGTGAATCTCGCCGCGTTGGAGGGTGGAGAGCGTCCGGATGCGTCGCCGATTTGCCCGATCACGGAGTCATCCAGCCGCTATGCGTTTGTCACATTGCGGGGAGGAGGGTTGTTCGTCTTCGATGTCACCATCACGCCGATGAACCTCCTGGCCATGCTGAACAATAATGAGATTCACCCTGCCGGCTGCGGCGGCATTCAGGTCGGCGAGACGATGTATGTCAATTCCGGCGGCGGCTGGCCCGTGGCGCCTCTCTCCTATAATGTGTACGCCCTCGATCTGTCCAATCTTCCGAAGTCGGTCTCGGCCAAGCTGGTGACTCAACGGGATGATAGGTTTGCCGATTCGCATGGGATGGCCGGGCTCGGACGCTATGTCTGGAGTGCGGACCGGGCTGGAAACAACGTCGAAATCATCGACACGGTCTCGAATCTGAGCGTGGGCTCGGTCGAACTGGTGACAGATGCAAACAAAGATCCGGCTCCCGATCTCATGGACAGCGCGCCGGATGGTCAGTACGTCTTCGTCGGGTTACGTGGCCCCAATCCACTTACCGGGAATGACAAGTCGGTGAATAATGCCGTGGGGACAATCCCCGGAATCGGCGTCATTCACGTGGATGGCGGCGGGAGGGTCGGTCACTATATGGGACAGGCGGCCATCACGAATATGAAAGACGGAAAAGAAACAGCGGATCCTCATGGGGTCGCGGTCCGGAAATAGCGGCGTTCATAGGAAATACTGTGGGGCCGCCTCTTCGTGGCGGCCCCGGGTATGCGCTGAGATATCAGCAGTCCGTTCATCCTGGAGAATGCAGCATGCCGTTGACTGCCTATAACCATGTGCCGGTTCCTTCGTTCATGTACGGTACGGCTTGGAAAAAAGAGGCCACGACACAATTGGTGCAATCAGCCGTGGCGGCGGGCTTCACCGCCATCGATACGGCCAACCAACTGATCCATTACCAGGAAGCCCTGGTAGGAGAAGCGCTGCTGGCCCTTGCGCAGCAAGGGGTCGCGCGGGAACGGCTCTTTCTTCAGACCAAATTTACCCCGACGAATGGCCAGGATCATCGTACCCCCTATGATGTCTCGGCCTCTCTCACCACCCAAGTGATTCAATCGTTCGACAGTTCATTGGTCCATCTGCGCACCGACTATCTCGACTCCTACGTCTTGCACGGGCCGTATCAGCGGCAGGGATTGGGCGCTGCGGACTGGGAAGTGTGGGCCGCCATCGAAGGGTTGTATCGGTCAGGAAAAGCAAAAATGATCGGCGTGAGTAATGTCACGGCTGAGCAACTCACTCAGCTCTGTGCCAAGGCGGCGGTGAAACCCATGATGGTGCAAAACCGCTGTTATGCCGCACTGGGATGGGACAAAACGGTGCGGGAGATTTGCCGGGTCCATGGCGTCATCTATCAAGGCTTTTCGCTGTTGACTGCCAATCGAGAAATCTTTGCTGATCCTGGCATTCGAGCGATTGCCCAGCGATTAGGGACCGGTCTCGCGCAAGTCGTCTTCCGGTTTGCGATACAGATCGGGATGCTCCCCTTGACCGGCACGACGAACCCGCAACATATGAAAGACGATCTCCAATCTGAACATCTCATCCTCACGGCTGAGGATATGCAGGTGATCGAAACGATCGGGATGTAAACGCGACGCCTCGGCGGTTCTGTCAACCGTCATCGGCTCGCGTGTCCCTCGTTCCACGATTGAGGCGTCACGCAACGTATTCCCCGCTCCGTTGAATCAGCTTCGCGGCTAATCCCGTTCAACCTGTTTGATGACTCGCGCCGATGCCGGTTCCGTTGTCTCCATGGACATATTCGGAGAAGGGAATCACCGTGCCAGAGCGGCTCGTCCCTAGAGAACCCCGGCCAGCCGATTGAGGCTCAGAATAGCCTGACTGAAGAAGAGCTGGAACGACTGCAGGTCGTGGGATGATATCGGGATGGAATGCGGACCGTGGTCGCTGTAGAGGAGTCCGATCGGTCGGTTGCCGATACGGATAGGGGCCAGCACTGCAGACGACGTTTGCCAGGTTGAGATGAATGTCACCTGAAGGGATTGAGGCTCCTCGGCAGAAATATTCGACACCAGCAGCGGATCATGCCGTTTAAGTACTTGCAAGAAGAGCGGGTGATCTGCGCTGAGCGATCCCGTGAAGCTGGACAGATATGGAGTTGGCGTGTCGATGCCGACGACGACGCGGCCGAGCAGTTGGTCAGTATCGTCGGGATTTAACAGCGCCAGCGCTACCCGCGCAAAGCCGCCGCAATCATGCAGGGCGTTGACCAGGATCGACAGCAGACTGTTGAGATCTTTCGCCGCCAGCAACGAGGTCTGAAACTTTTCAAGGGTTTCGAACGGGTGTGCCTGGATCGGCGGAACCGTTTTTTTGACTGGTTGATCACTGGGTGGCTGGATCGGAATCTTGGGTAGCGGGATGGCAGGAGTTAGTGCAGGAGCCGAGGCCGAGGCCTGAGCGATGACGGTCTCTATAATCCCGACGGAGCGGGAGAGTTGACGGCCCTTATCGAAGGCGCGATTTAAAGCCTCCTGCAAGGTGCGTTCAGACAGAGCGGTGCCTTGCTGGAGGGTGCGACGAATTCGGTCGGCGGCACCGGGCTTCGGTGAATCAGCCATGGCGGACACGAGAGCGTTCGCGCCCGCGACGAGTCCCACAAATATCTGCTGAGGGGTCTGCCATCGGGTTTCCACGACCGGCGTTGGTGCGCTGATGAGGTCTACCAAGCCGGTCGGCAGGACCCATGTCCGTGCCAAGGCGGTCGCAAAGCGGGCTTTTGGGACACCAAGAATGGCGGCTTCAGCGGCAGGTGTCCGTGCCTCGGCGAGTTGTTCAAATAGATCTGGTGTTTGATAGGCGATGACCAGGTCGGCGAACGAGTACAGCAGGGCGGCGCTGAACAGCTGTCCCGGTTGAGGATAGTTCATGGTTGTGCCGAGTTCGGCAGCGTGTGTCGACGCGAAAAGAGCCTTTGCGATCAATCGACTTAAGACCGGTCGGCGATCCGGTTCTTGCTTCAAATGCTCCATCAGTTGAGCCGTGGCGACGAGCGTGCGAACGGTGTCCAGCCCGAGCCAAGTTACCGCATGGGTCACGGAGGTGATGGTCTGCTGTGGGCTGTAGGCAATCCCATTGGCGATCTGGAGGACTTTGCAGGTCAATCCGGGATCGCGACTAACGATCTGCGCGAGCGCGTCGGGGCTTGATGTGTCGCCGGTCATGTTGAGGATTTTCTGACAGGTGGCCTGCAAGGCCGGGAGTGCATGGGCTTGCGGGTCGAAGAGCGGGCGCAGCGGCGGAGGCACCAGCGCGCAAATCTCGCTATTGATCTCAGCGGTCACGACCGGGACAGTGCCTTGCGACATGCGGTCTCCTGTACAGTGTGTGGGCAGGACGCTGAAACCGTCCGCCGGTGATCCAAGTTAAGACCGAGCAGAGAGGTGCGCCTTGTCCGTTCCCCGCAAGACAACTCCAATGTTCGGAAACCTGTTGTTGTCCCTCTATCGGTCGATTGGAGGTTGAAACTTAGTCCTGGCGATCATCATGGACTTCTCTGCCCATCGTGAGGCTACTGGTGCGCTGTGGAGGCATGAACCAACGCGCCTTGCGAGGTCTCCAGGCGTTCGGCTGCTGGTGTGGATGTCGAGACTTACGAAGGAAGCTCGATGAGCCGAAGGGTATAGAGGTACTGATAGAGGCCTTTACGGTCCATCAGTTCGGCATGGGTGCCGGTTTCCACAAGGCGTCCTTTGTTGAGGACGAGGATACGATCCGCTCGTTGAATGGTCGTCAAGCGATGGGCGACCACAAAGGTCGTTCGGCCTTTCATGAGTTGCTCCAGCGCTTCCTGGACCAGTCGTTCCGACTCGCTGTCGAGGGCAGAGGTGGCTTCATCCAACAGCAAGATCCGTGGATTTTTCACGATGGCCCTGGCAATGGCGATGCGCTGCCGCTGTCCACCCGACACATTGATTCCCTTTTCTCCCACGATGGTCTGATACTGGTCCGGGAAATTCATGATGAAGTCATGGGCATGGGCCGCACGGCTTGCCGCGACCACCGCTTCGTCAGCGGCTTCCCTGTTCCCGTAGCGGATATTGTCGAGAATCGTCCCGCCGAATAAGATTGTCTCCTGCGGAACCAACGCGATCTGCCGATACCAACTGTCCATGGTGACCTGGCGAAGATCTTTCCCGTCGATGGTGATGTGTCCTTCAGTCGGATCGTAGAAGCGATGCAGCAGGTTCATCACGGTGGTCTTTCCAGCGCCGGTGGGACCGACGATAGCGACCAACTCACCCGGTTTGGCTTCGAACGATACATCCGTCAAGACCGGTTGGCGCGGATCGTAGGCGAAGCTGACGTGCTCCGCGCGAATGTGTCCCGATACGGTAGACAGTGGTGTGGCTGTTGGGGAGTCGCTCACTTCTGAGCGCGTGTCCAGGATTTCAAACACCCGTTGAGTCGCACCCTGCGCCTCCCTGATCTGTGCGAACACGCGAGCCGCGGAACTGAAGGGACCGATCAGTATGCCGGCAAAGAGAACGAACGCAAACAGATCACCCGGCGACACGCTCCCGTCGATGACCTGGCGTCCTCCGTACCACACCACGCCGGCTGCGGCGGAGAAGGTGAGGAGACTGATGACGGGAATAAACACCGCCATGGTACCGGCCCGTCGCATGGCCAGTGCCAAGGTCTGTTCGACTTGCGCGGCAAACCTGGTTTCTTCGCGCTGTGATTGGACGAAGGACTTCACGATTCGAATGCCGGAGATTACTTCCTCGACCAGGGTGCTTAAGGCAGCGGTTTGATCTTGAATTGAGATCGAGAGGGATTTCAGCCTTCGGCCGAAGATCTTGGCCACGAGGACGAGCAACGGGAGGAGAACCAGGATCAAGAGGCAAAGCCGCCAGTTCATCGTCAATAAGAAGGCGATCCCTCCGACAAAGGTCACGAGCTGTTTTGCGCTGTCGATCGGTGTTTCGGTGACGATCGATTGGACGACCGTGACGTCGTTCATGAGCCGCGAGAGGAGTTCGCCCGTTCGCCGGCGGGCAAAGAAGCTCACCGATAGGGTGTGCAGATGCGCAAAGAGATGCCGGCGGAAGTCGGCGACGATGCGCTGCGAAATCCATGCGGTGAGATAACTATGACCCATCGAACAGAGCCCCTGCAGAACGACGAGCCCGAGGAAGACGATAATCATGTCCGTCATCCGTGGCTGATCGTGCTGTACGGTAATGATGTCCCACAGGATGCCGGCCAGTCGCAACAGGGCCAGATTGACAGCGGCAACCCCCATGATGAGTAAGCCCGCCAGTACCATGCGGGACAGGTAGGGCTTCAGAAATGGGAGGAATCGTGAAAAAGTAGACATGATGAGGCGCGATCTTAGAAGAGGTGGTTACGGAAAACCAAGGGAAAACGGCAGAGGAGAGTCTCAGGCTGGAGGCGTTGTAGCAGCTACAGCTGTGCGATGGACTCGATCAGGTTCTTGTTGATGGCCACGAAGTCCGAGCGTTCCTTCTCGTTGATCAGCACGTCGGTGAGGCTGATGAAGAGCCGTTGTTCTTCGTTGATGGCATCGGACACACGATTCCGCATGGGAGGAATGAGAAAGTCGCCAACGTAGACATAGGTCGCAGTCCGGACGCGGATGCGAACCTTCTTGCCTTCGGGCATGGACCCCTCCTCCCCTTTCTCGGGTGAGCCTAGCTTTTACGACGCTCGAACTTTTGACGCCGACGCAGCTTCTTGTACTTGTGCTTGCGCATTTTTTTTCGGCGTTTTTTCAGCACACTGGACATGCGTGTTCTCTCCTGCGAAGGGTGGAGTGTAGAAGTTTTCGCCTCAAATTGCAAGATCATCAACGGATTGGTAGTGGGCCAATTTGAAATGCGCTGACCGTGCGGCCGCTCAGTTGTAGTTTAAACGAACCCGCTACCAACGGATTACATTGTTCGCAATCGGGGCGGAGCAGGGTAGCCAGGCTTTACGGTGATGTGATTAGTGAGGGATGCCGTACAGGTTGCTTGACCTACTTGAGAACCATTCATATACTGCAGCCGTAATGGCACGATACAAACTCTTACCGCTTCCTGTTCTGGCGCTGCTCGGCTCGATCTGCGTGATTATCGTCGGTTGCGGCGGCAAGACGCTTCAATATCCCGAAGATCATGAACGGTACCTCCGTATCGATCGAGCGGTTGAGTCACTTCGCCAAGCCTACGTGAGGAAAGATTCGTCGGATCTGGCTTCCCTCATGATGCCGAGCGAACAACTTGACCGGTTGCGGGAAGAGGCCCAGGGCGATTTCGAATTCTTTAGCGCCATCATGGTGGACTTCGAGATTGAGCGCATTATGATCGAAGGAGACAACATCGATGTATTTGTGCATTGGCAAGGGCTGTGGAAAAAAGACGCAGACGACCCGGGCCTCCGGCAGCGAGGCCATACACGATTGCAGTGGGTTGGAACGGAGTCGATACTTTTGCGCGGGGTTCAAGGCGGTTCTCCCTTTGGAATAAAAGGTCGGCAGACTACAACTGACCCTATACCTTCTCCCAAGAAGAAATAATCCATGCCATCTCGTCGATTCCGTGCTTCGGTGCAGGCCGATTTCCTGGTCATTGGGAGCGGTGTAGCCGGTCTTCGCGCGGCGTTGGAGCTGAACCGATCCGGCCGTGTCATGGTGCTGACGAAAGGACACTCGCTTCAGAGCAGTTCGATCCATGCGCAGGGCGGGGTGGCGGTGGCAATGAGTGAAGAAGACGACGTGGCCATCCACTTAACCGACACGCTCAAAGCAGGGCACGGACTCTGTCAGAAGGAAGCGGTGCGGGCCCTCGTTGAAGAAGGCCCTGAACGGATTCAGGAATTGATCAGGTGGGGGGCCAAGTTTGACAAAGTCGGCGGCAAGTTCGCGTTTGCCCGGGAGGCGGCCCACAGTCGAAGCCGCATTCTGCGCGCGCGAGGAGATGCAACGGGAAACGAGATGGTACGAGTGTTGATTGCCGAGGTAAATCGGCAGAAACACATTCAACGGCTGGATCATCACTTTACCGTTGATCTCGTGGTCGATGCCGGACAGTGCTGCGGAGCTGTTGTGTTAGATGAAGGGTCAGGTCGCCAGTTCGTGCTTCCGGCCCGTGCAGTCGTACTGACCACGGGTGGGGCCGGACAGATCTATGCGAGGACGACTAATCCTCCGAACGCCACCGGTGATGGCCTGGCCATGGCACTGCGCGCGGGCGCCGTGCTTCAAGATATGGAGTTTGTTCAATTCCATCCCACCGCGCTGTATTTGCCGTCGAGTCCACCTTTCTTGCTGTCGGAAGCGATGAGGGGGGAGGGTGCGCAGTTGCGCAATAATAAAGGGGCGCTGTTCATGCAGCACTATCACTCCATGGGAGCTTTGGCGCCGAGGGACATCGTGTCTCGAGCGATATTGGCGGAGATGGCAGCGACCAAAGCCCGTCATGTCTATCTTGACGTGACCCATTTGGGTGCGGAGTTTGTCAAACGGCGTTTCCCGACGATCTATTCTACCTGTCTTCGCTATGACATCGATATCACAGAAGAATGGATCCCTGTGTCTCCCAGTGCGCATTATATGATGGGCGGGGTCTGGACTGATCTATACGGTGCGACAACGGTTCCAGGACTCTTCGCTGCCGGAGAGGTGGCCTGCAGCGGTGTGCATGGAGCGAATCGTCTGGCGAGTAATTCCCTGCTCGAAGGCTTGGTATTTGGCATGCGTGCGGCAGCGGCAGCCGTGGCGTTTGCCGGTCGTCACGAGCAACCCACGTTGTCTTCTCAGGAAACGACGCTCCGAGCGGGCCAGTTCGGAATACTGGAGGATGCGGAAAAGCTGCGAAGCTCGCTTCGCCGGGTGATGTGGGGACAGGTCGGTGTCATTCGTTCGGGCGAGTCACTCATCAGGGCCTGCGCGCAACTGTCACGGTGGGCCCAATTGGTGACGCAGCCGTTCGCGAGCCGAGCCGCACTGGAAGTGAAAAACATGGTGCAAGTGGCGCAATGTGTCGCAGAGGCGGCGCTGTGGCGGGAAAATAGCGTCGGAGCCCATTATCGATCAGACTTTACAGAAGCCAAGCGGGCCGGTTGGCAACAACACAGTCGTCTATTGAGTGGAGAGCTCGTTAGTGGGAAGACATTTCAGAAATCACGGGGGCTGTTGGTGTCTCCGCGGGGGAGAAGCGGCCGATCGGACGCTCCGTGATGGCGCCATCGCGGACCAGGAATGCGCGGTAGTATCGGAGAACCTTCCGGACGTATTTCCTGGTTTCATCGAACGGGGGAAGTGCCTGATAGCGATCGACCGCATTTTCTCCGGCATTGTAGGCTGCCAAGGCCAGCGGTAAATTTCCATGAAAGCGGTCGAGCAACTGCCGTAGGTATTTGGTCCCTCCGCCCACGTTATCATCTGGGTCATACATATCCCGCACATCCAGGCGCACAGCCGTCTGCGGCATCAGTTGCATCAAGCCGATCGCGCCCGCGCGAGACACCGCCCGTGGATCAAAGTCAGATTCTGCTTTGATAACGGCTCGAATCAAGGCGGGATGCAGCTGATGTTGCGAAGAGTGGCGTCGAATGACTGGTTCCAGTTCTCGTTCGGACAGGGTGGCGTGGAATCGGCTGGATTCGATCTCAATCTTTCGATAGCGCGAGTCCGATGGGACATTGGTAAGTGAGATCGAGCCATCGTGCCCGACAAACTGATAAATGTCCGCTATGACTGTCGGCACGGAAAAGGCCAGCGAACCGATGGTCGCAATCACCGTTGTGGTGAGGCCAATGGCCGCATGTCGTCCAAGGGATTTTATGATGAGAGAAAAGATGTTACGCATCGGTGCAACGATACCAGTCTGCTACCGAGTGTCAAGGATATGCAGATGATGTGCAGATCCTGTGCCGAAGGCTTGGCCGTAAATGGTGTGGAAAACAAGGGAGTTTGTGAAGGTATGACACCGCTAAGGCTCTAAAAAACGCACTTTGTTGGCAACAAAATACGCATGGATTCGCTGGGTGAGAGGGCCAGGTGTGCCGTTTCCAACCGGATGCCCGTCTATCATGGTGACCGGCATCACTTCCATGCTCGTATTGGTGATAAAACATTCGTCCGCCTGATGGATCGCTTCGCTTCCGAAATGTCCTTCGTCAACAGGGATCTGTGCTTCCCGAGCAAGGTTAATCACAATGTCGCGGGTGATCCCGTTCAGCAGACCGCATGCAAGTGCCGGGGTGCAGAGCCGGCCCGTTCGGACGAAGAAGAGGTTGCTGACCGTGCATTCCGTCAGATGCGATTCCCAATTGAGCAGAATACTGTCGAAGGCGCCTGCCGCAATCGCCTCTCGTTTGGCCAGGATATTGTTCAGAAAATTTGTGGTCTTGATCTGAGGTGAGAGCGCGCTGGGGAGGTTTCGTCTCGTTTGGGCGACGATTAAGCTCACGCCGACACGATATTGTTCGGGTGGAGGAGGGTGAAGCGCTTTGGCCATGATTACTACGGTGGGGATTGGGCACAGGGCCGGATCGAGACCAATGTCGCCGGTTCCTCGAGAAATGGTGATGCGAAGGTACGCGTCGGTACGTTCATGTCCGACATCGTTCCGTGTCATCGCTTCATGAAGAAGGACCGGCCACCTGTGCTCGGGAATTGGAATCGTGAGGCCGATCGCATCTGCAGACCGGCGAAGCCGGGCCAGATGCAGGTCCCGCATGAAGATCCGGTTTCCGTAGGAGCGAATCGTTTCATAGACCCCGTCACCATAGAGAAAACCATGATCAAACACAGAGACGACGGCTTCTTGCTCTTTCACGAACCGGTCATGAAGATAGATCCACATCGTTACGTTTGTTGCAGTGCGCTGAAGAAAGCCTGAGCTTTTTGGAGCGTTTCCTCGTATTCCTTGGCCGGATCGGAGTCGGCGACAATCCCGGCGCCGACTTGCAAATATCCCTTTTCCCTGCACCATACCAACGTTCGAATCACGATATTCAGATCGAGGTTACCGTTCCAGTCGATGTATCCGAATGATCCGGTGTAAGGGCCACGGCGTACCGGTTCCAATTCCTCAATAATTTCCATGCAACGGATTTTCGGTACGCCCGTGACGGTGCCTCCGGGAAATAGCGCCTGAATCAGATCAAAGGGTGTGGCGTCGGGTTTCAACCGGCCGCTGATATTGGATACGAGGTGGCTCACGTGTGAGTACTGCTCAATTGCCATGAATTCATCAACCTGCACACTGCCGAATCTGCAGACGCGGCCCAGGTCGTTCCGTTCGAGATCGACAAGCATAAGGTGTTCTGCCCGCTCTTTTTCATTCGCGAGGAGTTCTCCGACAAGGCGTTGATCATCCCGGGCGTCGCGCCCGCGAGGTCTGGTTCCAGCGATCGGACGCGTATCCGCCCGTCTGTCGTGGAGGCGTACAAGCCGTTCGGGCGAAGAGCTGATCAGTGTGACGTCGTCGAAGTGCAGGAGCCCTGAGAAAGGGGAAGGGTTCACCGCTTGCAAACGTCGATAGATCTCCTGTTCATAAAACTGTCGCTCCAGGGCATCACCATAGGAATGAAGCGGTTCCAGGGTGAAGCGATGCGACAGATTGGCTTGGTAGATGTCTCCTGCCGCAATATACTCCTGGCAGCGTCGGACTTGTTGAAGGTAGTCATCCCGCGTTTGGTCCGGATGAAAGATCATCTGATTCAGCAAGGGAAGAGCAGTGAGCGGGGCTGGCCGACTGCTCAGCTTGGCTTCCCACTCGGCCAGCCGGTCTAAGCCCTCGCGATAGAGGTTCTCTCGTGGCTCTCCTGAAAACCGTTCCATAGGAGGACAAAAGATAATCTTCACATGATCGGTCTGATGATCGACGGCGGTGATGATGTCATACAGACCGAATTGTAAGTGAGGGAGCAGTAGATCGTCTTTGGCGATGGACGGAATCGTTTCAAATTCACGCACAAGGTCGTAGCTGAGGTAGCCCACGGCTCCGCCCCAAAAATGAGGCAGGCCTGGAGAAGGCTCGATCTGGGGACCGGTGAATAGTCGGCAGAGGCTGCCAAAGAGATCTTTCGACGTGCGTTTGTGTCGTTCATGGGTTAGCAGGGAGGCGTGTCCTTGTCGCCCCGTCAGCACGGAGAAGGGGCCACTTCCCAGAAACGAATGGCGGGCTCCATGGTCTGTTCTTTTTCCGCCGTCAAGGAGGAACGATGGCTGAGAAGGAGACGCAATCTGGCGGTATAGTTCAAAGGGTGTTCTTCCGTGACCTCTGATTGTGCGAACCAAGGGTTGCGGGGGACCACTCAGGAACGATAATTGGGAGAAATGAGTCATGGGTGAACGTAGATCGTTCTTCACATATGCGACACTCACTATACCCCACTGTGTCGGCTGTGTCACAGTGCATAGGTCGGTTTGGTGATGTCACGCGACTTGTGTAAATGGGCGAAGGGTGCGCAAGCGCCACTCCAGGTTCAATCGGTTAACGAGGGAGGAAATCATCCGCGCCACCCTCGACATGGTCACAACACACGCCATCGGGCGGGTGCGACGGCGGACTTCTACGAACCACCGCGCAATCACATTGGTGGTCCGCCGCTTCCGCCCGAGGGTCCGCGGACATTAGAAGCACGCCAGCAACTCGGGCAGATCCCGGAGCAGCCGCGTCACGA
>CAZVEZ010000063.1:0-13153 GCA_964626135.1 uncultured Nitrospira sp. | reverse complement strand
AACCACCGCTTCCCGTCTTTGAAGAGAAAAAACAGCGCGAAGAGCATGAGGAAGAAATCCGTCACCAGCAGAAATGCATTCTTCAGCAGATCGCCGACCTGATCGAGGAAGAACCGGCTCAAGAGCGTTGCGGCAGAAAGGAGCCCCTGTTCCAAAGAATCAGGCGTCAATAACACGCTGCTACTGAGCCGATGGAGGAGGCCTCCGATGACAGGCCACGTGCGCAATTGCTCCGGCAGCGTCTGGAGCGCGCCGCTCAAAATCCATTCACGAACGGTCTGTTCGGCGGTACTGGCTTCGTGCGCCAGCAGCACGCCCATCATTGAAATCGGGACCACCACGAGAGCCAGCATCAAGAGGGTCAGACAGGAAGCGGATACCATCTCGCGGCCGCCGACGATGGCCGTGAGCCGTACATGGAGCGGGAACGTCAAATGGGCAAGGAGCGCGGCCCAGACGACGGGGAGAAGAAACGGCTGAAACATCAGGGCGATTTGATACAGGAGAAACAGAAGGAGCGCGAAGAACACGGCGGTGAAGAGCTGCGGCTTCGTCATGGATTCGACAGAAACAGGAGAGAACCGGTAGATCTATCGGCGCGTGTCTTCGCCGGATTCTTTATCAAGCATCACGACCTGCTTGGCCCGGTGCGTAGAGATATCGCTGACACTGCCGGACAACTTCGGAAGATCGTCGGCCCAGGCGGCGACCCCCATGTCCGTCACCCCCTGAAGCTTGGCGCCATCTTCCATAATCAGCGTCGGCGTCAGGACTTCCCCAATGAGCGTCGCCGTCTTCATCAACTGGACCCGCTCCTTTGCCGTCACCTTAGCCTTGATGCGCCCGCTGCAGATTACCGTGCCGGCGGTAATCGTTCCCTGCACCAGTCCGTCTTCGCCGATGATGACTTGCCCATTGGTCTGAATGTCGCCGTCGAGGCGGCCGTCAATTCGCACCGTCCCTTCAACATGGATCTCGCCTCTCAACAACACCCCTTTGGCCAAGAGGGTAATGTTGTCATCTCCGACAAAGCTATTGCTCTTCATGCGTCATCCCCCCTTCACACTCGATCATTGCCGCCAGCTTACACTATTCCTCCCGACAAGGACTAGGAGAATCCAAAAGTATGTCTGAGCTGTTCCCATATTCCTTCCCCATGCACTTCGCAATAGACCCTGGGCTCCGTGCCCTCGATAAAGACTTCCGCGACCCGTTCCGGACACTGCGACGTGGCCAACTGTCCGGTCTTCGGATCGATGTCGCGGGTGACGACACCGGACGGCGCCACGAATGCCGGGACATTGGGCGGGATTACACGACGCGCTATATCCATCCAAATCGGTAAGGCTGCCTGCGCCCCCGTGAGACGCAACGATCGTTCATCGTCGAATCCCACCCACACCCCGATTGCCACGTCGGATGTGTACCCCACGAACCAGGCGTCGCGATAGCCGTCGGTTGTTCCGGTCTTCCCGGCCGCCGCACCTTGGAGTCCGAGCACTTTTGCTTTACTCGCCGTCCCTCGCTGAATGACTCCCTCAAGGAGCGACGTCAACACATAAGCTCCTTGAGGCGACGTCGCTTGTTGCCGATCCGGCACGGTATTCCACACCATGTCTCCCTGCCGATCCCTGGTCGATCGCACCGCAGTCGGTTTGACCGCAATTCCTCCGTTGGCAATGGCGCCATACGCCGCCGTAATTTCCATCAACGACACCGACGAACTGCCCAAGGCCACCGACGACAGATCGTCGCCGATAGCGCTCGTCACGCCAAGACGTCGCAACAACTGCACGATCGGCTTGGTCCCCACAGTCTTAGCCGCTTGTACCGCCGGCACATTGAGAGACTGTTCCAATGCGTTCCGCACGGTAATAGGTCCATGAAATTGTTTGTCGTAGTTCTGCGGAGACCAGGGGCCGGCCCCCGACTCAAAGGTCACCGGTTCGTCCGTCAACAGGCTTGCCGCAGTCAATTGACCGGCTTGCCCCTCGCGGGCCGCTTCCAACGCCGCAAGGTAGACGAAGGGTTTGAAGAGAGAGCCAGGTTGCCGCCGCGCCTGAAGCGCACGGTTGAATTGACTTCGCCGGTAGTCCCGCCCGCCGACCAAAGCCAGCACCGACCCGTTCTTGGGATCGATCACCACCACCGCCCCTTGCATCGACTCCTGCGAACTATTGAGATAGGGATACGTTTTCTCTAGCTTGGCGAGTCCCTTCTCCAGCGATTCGGTGGCCGCCTGCTGAATCATCGGATCGAGCGTGCTGTCGATCCTCATGCCCTCCGGTATCGGAACCGCACCGGCCTCCTCCACCTGCCGGAGCACGGCATCCAAGAAGTAGGGCGCATCGGTCAGAACATCTTCGGGCGGAGTCACCCGCAACGGTTCATTGGCGGCACGATGCAGGGCCTCTTCCGTCAGAAGACCGAGTTCCCTCAGCCGCCGCAACACCACATCACGCCGCTGCTTTGCCAGATCGGGATGTTTCGTCGGCGCATAACTATTGGGCCCTTTGATCAGGCCCGCAACCATCGCGACCTCTTCGACCGTCAATTGCTGTAGGGTCTTGCCGAAGTAGCGATGAGCCGCCTCGCTCACTCCATAGATCGAGACGAATCCCGCCTGTCCGAGATAGATTTCATTCAGGTAGCTTTCCAGGATATTCTGTTTCGTATACTTCACCTCCAGCACCAACGCCGCCAAGGCCTCCTTGAATTTGCGCCCCATCGTCCGCTGCGGTGAGTAAAATAAATTTTTCGCCAGTTGTTGCGTAATCGTGCTGCCGCCCTGCACCACCCCGCCTTTCGTGACATTGGTCCAGACCGCACGGCCTACCGCAATCGGGTCGATGCCGAAGTGGGAGTAGAACCGGCGATCTTCGATGGCCAGGACCGTCTCGACGATCTGTGGAGGAATCTGCGCCATCGGAATCCATTCACGCACTTGGCGCGATTCACCGCGCACACCGCTCAGGAGTTCCGGCTCCAGAAAGACAGAAAAGAGCGGTGTGCCTTCACGCGCAGACAGCACATTTGTGACACGCCCCTGATCCAGCGGCAACGTCACCATGGTCGCGCCGACATAGCTTTCCGGCTGCGGATGGAGATAGACGGTCAGCGCCTCCTCGGTCAATTGATAGTCGCCTGGAGCTTGTGTCGTCTTCACTTGTCGATAGCCCAACCGTTGCAGCCGCTCAAGAAGATGGCTGTGCGCGAGCGAGAGATCCGGTTGCAGCTGGAAGGGTCCGCTGTAAAGACGCAGAGGGGGATGATCATCGCTCTTGGGTAGTTCGAGAAAGGTCGCCAAATACGCGCCATACGCGACCACGGCGAGACCGAGCGCAGCCACAATGCCCGCCAAAACCAGGCTCACATATGTCACCCATCCGGCAGACCTCTTCATGATTCTAGAACCTCACCTCAGCATCATCGAGAAGCGAGACGCGCGAGAAACGCGAGACGAACGTGACAAGTAAGACAGAAGAAGGTTCGCGGTTCGAGGTTTCAGGGAACTGGAACCGTCGAACTCGGCGCCATAAACTTTACACTCCGTCTCATGCATGACGCAATTCTCTTGCCCATCATGCTTGTCCCGCCTGTCACGCGCGTTATGCGTCGCGAGTTCCGATCTTCTGAGGCAGGAGTGAACCGGCAACCATCCCCGTCGTCGACATGAGTAGGCCGAGCAGTTGTGGATGCCAGACCGAATCCGACGAACCGAACAATTCCAGTCCTATCCAGGTTATCAACCCAAGCACAAAGGCGCACATGGCGCCTTGGGTCGTTGATCGTGACCAAAAGAGCCCGGCACAGAGTGGGACGAAGGCTGTCACGAGTGTCACACTGTACGTGTTCACCACAAGATGGTAGATGCTGGCGTGGGAGGTGAGAGCGATGGTCAAGACCAGAACGGCAAACACCACTACCACCAAGCGCATGACCCGGAGAAACTCCCCGTCGCTGAGATGCGGCAGCGCGCCTTTGATCACGTTTTCGCTCAGGATCACCGACGGCGCCAACAGCGTCGCGCTAGCGCAGCTCATCACCGCGGAGAGGACGGCTCCGAAAAAAAGAATCTGCGCGAGCACCGGTGTGTGCTGCATGATCAAGGTCGGCAACACCAGTTGAGAGTCCTGATCGAGAAGCGTATTGAAGAGAGCCGGATCGACCAGTGTCGCCGCATAGGCCAAAAACATCGGCACAAAACAGAAACAAAAGTAGAGTACGCCGCCCAGGATGGACCCGCGCACTGCGGTCCTCTCATTCTTCGCCGAGGTGACGCGTTGAAAGACGTCTTGCTGGGGAATCGATCCTAACATCATCGTCACCCAGGCCCCGACGAAAGGAATCCACGACGCGAAGGTCGCGGGAGGAAAGAAGTCCAATTTGCCGGCGACGGCCGCATGGTCGATTACGGCGCTCACTCCCCCCACCAACCCGCTGACGACAGAGGCGATATAGAGCAACCCTCCCATGATCACGGAGATCTGGACAAAGTCCAGGATTGCGACGGAGAACATGCCGCCGAAGGTCGTATAGACCAGGACGACCACCGCGCCGATCACCATCCCGACAGGTTGACTCACTGCGCCTCCCGTCACTGCATTCAACACGAGTCCGAACACTTTGAACTGCGCAGCCACCCATCCGAGATAGGACGCGGCGATACATACGGCACAGAGGACCTCGACGACACGGTTGTACCGCATACGATAAAAGTCGCCGACGGTCAGAAGATTCAGGCGATAGAAACGGGGGGCAAAGAAGAGCCCGACCAGGATCAAGCAAAGGCTCGACCCGAAGGGATCGGCGACGACGCCGCGCAGCCCCTCCTTCACAAACGTGGCAGAAATTCCGAGCACGGCTTCCGCCCCGAACCAGGTGGCAAAAACCGTGGCAATCACAACCGGCAGCGGCAAGCTCCGACCGGCCACCGCAAAATCTTTCGCCGTATGGACTCGCCTGGCCGCAGCCAATCCGATCCCCACCGAAAGGAGCAGATAGAGCGTGACGAATCCGAGAATCATGAAGGCGGTATGGGCATGATGGGCACGGATTCTAGCAGGTGGGGGCGGGGGTGGCCAGACTACCCATACCACCTATTCTCTTAAACAATTTCGTGGTAGCCTGTAATCGGCAGTTTCAACCAGGAGGGAGGTCCATGAGCGAACGCGCGAATTGCCGGCTGGACTCCTCTCGGAATACAACAGGCTCCTGGCCACACCTCCTCGTCGGAACGATCGGTATAGGGCTGTTCTTGACCGGACTACCGGCCCAGGCGAGCGAGTTGCAGACCCCCTGGGAATGTTCTGGCTATACGGGCGATGCCCACACCCGCTGCATAGAGACCTTCGTGGAATTGCAACGCGACCAGATCGCAGCCCTTCAAGAAAAAATGAAAGCCCAAGACGAGACTGTCAAACGCATACAGGATCAGCTCGACCGTCAGGCTTCCACAAATGCCGATCTGCAACGCCGTCTGACACAACAACCCGCTGTCGTGCAAGCAGCCCCTCCCTTCTATACCTACCCCTCTGTCGGATTCGGTCTTTACCTGGGAAGCCCCTGGATCTACGGATCACCCTATTATTACCCCCCGTTCTTCTATCGCCCACGCTACTACGGACCGGGCATCTGGGGCCCTCGCTGGTAACGACTGGTTTGTTTCGTTTATTTAGTTGATTTGGTTCATCCGGTTAGTTTCATCAACCAAACAAACGAGACAAACCAAACAAACTAAATAACAATCTTCTGATGCTGGCAGGCATTTTCAGCATCCTGCGATGAACAATTGTCTTGAGCCAGACCGTAACATCGCATACTCTACACGCATCAAGGACTTGTGATATCAAGTCCGCCGCAGCCACATATAAAGAAAGGACCGCTCATGCGTTTCATTGTCTTCTGTTTAGTAACCGCGCTCAGTCTTGGAACCTCGGCGACGTTCGCTGTGGCCACGGAGCCTACAACCGATGAGCAAAAGACCTTCTATGCCCTGGGATTGGCGATCAGCCAATCGCTCGGAACCTTTAACCTGAACGAGTCAGAACTTGATCTCGTAAAGTCCGGCATCAGCGACGGGGTATTCAAAAAGACGCCCAAAGTAGACATCCAGGCATTTGGCCCGAAGATTCAACAGCTGCAACAGGCCCGCGCCCTGGTCGTGGCTGAAGCGGAGAACAAAGTGGGAGGCGCATTCCTTGCGAAAGCCGCAGCTGAATCCGGCGCCAAGAAAACCGAATCCGGCGCTATCTTCAAGACCATCAAGGAAGGAAAAGGCGCGACGCCGAAAGTGACGGATACCGTGAAGGTGCACTACCATGGCACTCTGATCGACGGAACCGTGTTCGATAGCTCCGTCAAGCGAGGTGAGCCGGCTACGTTCGGATTGAATCAAGTGATCAAGTGCTGGACGGAGGGAGTCCAACTGATGAAAGTCGGCAGCAAGAGCAAGCTGGTCTGCCCGGCGAATCTCGCCTATGGCGAACGAGGCGCGCCGCCCCACATCAAGCCCGGCGCCACGTTAGTATTCGAGGTTGAACTCCTTGAGATCGTAACCAAGTAATCCCGCACACCTCATTCTCAGCACGGTCGAGCGGGAACATCTCCCGCTCGACTCCGCCCGTCTCCCATTTCAACCAACGGAACGTGTGCTGCATCACGTAAATGCTCTGCCAATCACGGAACCGCGGCTGTGCGGCCCGCCCATGCAGACACCTGCATCTTGCACGACTTCGCATGCTTTACACAATTCCAAGACTTGTGGTATCAGATCTATTCCAGTCACACATACAGAAAGGATGGCTCATGCGCTTCGTTGTCTCCTGTTTGGCGACCGTGCTCTGCCTTGGAACTACTGCGGCATTCGTTGCAGCCTCAGAGCCGACGACCGACGAGCAAAAAACTCTCTACGCCTTAGGGTTGGCCATCAACCAATCACTCAATAACTTCAGCTTGAGCGAGTCCGAATTTGAAATCGTGAAATCCGGCATCATCGATGGATTCTCCAAACGCCCCGCCAAAGTGGACCTCCAGGCGTTCGGCCCGAAGATTCAACAACTGCAACAGGCGCGAGCCTCGGTCATCGCAGAAGGGGAGAAGAAGCTGGGGGCCGCATTCCTCGCGAAGGCCGCGTCAGAATCCGGCGCGAAGAAAACCGAGTCCGGCGCGCTCATCACGCCAATCAAGGAAGGGAAAGGCGCGTCCCCGAAAGTCTCGGATACGGTGAAGGTGCACTATAACGGCACCCTGATCGACGGGACGGTGTTCGATAGCACCCTCAAGCAGAGCGAGCCGACCACTCTCATCGTGAGTGAAATGAGCAAGTGCTGGACAGAAGGGATACAGCAGATGAAAGCCGGCGGCAAGAGCAAGTTGATCTGTCCGTCCACTCTCGGCTATCGCGACAAAGGATTGCCTCCTTTGATCAAGCCCGGCGCGACGTTAGTGTTCGAGATCGACCTCGTTGAGGTTGTGGCCAAACAATCCACACCGTAGCGCTCACACGGTCGAACGGAAGACTATCCCGTTCTACCGGTCGACAGACAACACCACGCGTGCCCGATCATCTCTCTCCGTAGTTGCGGCGTCAGAACGAAGCGTCAGTTCCTCGATGCGCTCCCTGAGCGAGAAAAAAGCCTCGTCGAAAGCCGCGTCTATTTCCGCCTCTGATCCGGTGACTTTGGCCGGATCAGGGGTACTCCAATGCAGCATCTTGGGAGTGCCGTGGAATAGCGGACACTGTTCACCAGCAGCCTGATCGCACACCGTAATCACCAGATCGAACGACTGTCCGGCACACTCATTCCATGACTTGCTGCGTGGCTGACCGGGATCGATGCCGTGCCGTGTTAACGTCTCGATAGATTTCGGATGGACATATCCTGCCGGATGACTTCCGGCGCTCCATGCCCGATACCGGCCACGAGCCAGACCATTGATCAGCGCTTCCGCCAGCACAGAACGACAGGAGTTGCCCGTGCACAGAACCAAGACTCTGAGAGGACCCGACGTCATCAGCCGCAACATCCAGCGGTTTTCTCAGAGGGTTCGCAGCAATCAGGCGTTCCCATTGTTTCCGGCGTACAGCAGGCGCTTCCAGTCGAATCTGGTTGACCGGAGAATAATTGCGCGTCCTCCATGGTCCGGTACGCCTCCCACGGAATGCCGGCAGGGTCTTGTATCCAGGATTTGTCCGACCGGGCGTAACAGCAGACGGTTTCGCCTTCCTCAACAACGGCCATGTCCCCAGCCTTGAGGCGTTCACGCATCTCCGTCAGTTCGCTCTCGTCTTCAACCTGGATACCAAGATGATCGACACCATTCTGCTTCGCTCGTGTCGATATGGCGAAATTGACGTGCGGATCTTCCAGCAACCATTTGGCGTAGTCAGGTTTTGTCTTGACCGGTTCAGCGCCGAACAAGGCATTGTAAAAGCGGATGGATTCATCGAGTTTTTCAACCCCGATATGAATGTGAAACCGTTTCATGATCGTTTCTCCTTTGGTTCGCAACAGTGTGACAGTTCAATGATCGAACATTTCCGTTTGTTATCATCGCGGATGCTGGCAAATTCGACACGGCAGCAGTCTTCGACCATGTAGCGGATCAGTCCCGAAAAAAACTCGAAATTGGCGCGGTAGATGATCGAGCGGCCTTCCCGCCGCGACACGACAAGACCCGCATGACTCATATGCGACAGATGAAACGACAGCGTATTGTGGGGAATGTGTAAGGACTCGCTCAGTGCACCGGCCGGCGCACCGGCGTGGCCATATTCGACCAGCAAACGAAACACCCGCAAGCGGGTTTCCTGCGACAGCGTATCGAACGCGGCAAGCGCTTCCTTAATATCCATATGTCCAGACTAATAGACATATTGTCGTTTGTCAACCCCAAGATTTCCAGACGTTCTCCGACCCGCTCATGGATCAATCCGGGGTAGGGCGCTTACAGCCGCTCCGATTCAGCCATTTCATGATGAGAAGACACTTCCGTCGGCTGGTCTACTGTGTAGATGGATCGACTTCGCTTCATGGCATACAGGATTGGAATGATGCCGACGAGCGTGCAGGCCAGGACCGAAAGAGAGCGATGAGCATGAACTCGCATGGCGAAGGCTGCCCTGCAAGGCCGCAGCAAGCGAAGAGGTGGGGCGTACGTTTTGGTATGTTGAACCTCGAAGTGCCGCGAGAACGCCGCTGGCGGACTTTTTCAGCATCCTGCTAATGATGGCCGCTTCAGCCTCGGCAAACTGCAGCCTCACACGTCTGCCTCACCCAACAGATGATCCGGGAATCTTCCCATCCACGATCTGTTGGCCATAGGCAATGCACTGGGCTGTGGCTTCGTCCTCCGTCGCATACCGACCGGTCGAATAGAAATGGCGGCAGTCCTCTTCCTCTTCGGTTGACCATGAAATGAAGACATTCAATTCCCACTGGCCGGTGTCGGGCAGCTGCCGGAGCGCGGGTTGAATAGTATACCCTTTGTAGATCACGGCCTTGCTCATTGCGGTAGTTCGCTCTTCGATCAGAAGGGTTTCGCTCTGTAACTACCAGGCTCGGTCTCGTCATTGCTCCTATTTCGCATTTCCCGTTCGGCCTCCACACGGCGCCGCTCTGATGCGATCATTCGGTCGAGTTCTGCGATATGCTTCTCGGCGAACGCGTTGACTGCCTGCCGTTCGTCAGTCAGCCATTGCATCAGCGATACCTTCTTGACCCGCCATGCTTCCGCAAGCCCGAATTCACCAGAGACCACGCCGGTGCTGTTGATGCTGATCCGAACTCCGTCCATTTTGCTTTCATCATGTGGAAATCGCGACACAATCTCTTTCAAAACCGTGTAGGTGGATGTCTCACCAAGATGGTTCTGGAGAATGGCCAGGGAGCAATCTGCCTCCGTATCGCAGCCGGCTTTGACCAACTCGGCGAGGGCGGCAGCGAACTCAGGGGTGCAATTGGGAAACGCTCTGCTGAGCAGTCTCCCCCCTCGAAACCGGAATTGCTCCCGGTCTTGACCGAACCACACCAGTCCCTTGCTGATGGCGAGTTGAGGGTCTTTCGAAAGCACCTTTTCCAGTCCTTGGAGATCAACCGGCACCGCCTCGAACCGTTCTTCGTCGCCGTCCTCGGACTTCCTGGCGAGCCGCGTGGTAAGCACGTCGTCAAGTCGCTGCTGCTCAGCCTCTCTGATCTGAACAAAAGCCAGCCCGGCGGTTTCCTCGCTCACCCACTGTACATCAGCCCCATCAATCATGAGCGGCCACTCCCAGCCTGGCACATGGATGGACAGTTCTAACGAGAGACCCGGCAACATAAGGAGCGGGCTTTCCAGCCGGCACCCGCCCCTTGAGAGATCGAGCAAGATGCCTGTTCCTTCGGACTGTGCGGAGCCCGACACCGTGGTGTGAAACTGCACACGAAATCGAGGCGTAGCCCGCCGCTCCTCTACCTTCATGTCCATGACTGATCCACTCTCCTCCTTTCCATCACTGGCACCAATCACTTCCCCTTCGTCAGGATTTCCTTCTTCTCCAGCTCCTGAACATGAGCTTCTGACATTTCCTTGAGGTAGCTCACCCCACTGTCATCTACTGAAGAGCGGCAGTGTCAGGTCCACTTGGACGATCAGGAATAGCGAACAAATGGTCGACGCGTGGCATTCAATGTCGCATACCTACCAGGTCTGCTACAACTTGCTAATGTTGCGTAGCCAGGCGCCTTCAGCAATTCCGTTGAGGGCAAGTCTACTGCAAAGCCGTACACTTATCCATGGCACTGTCTCGGCGACCGAGCGAGATAGGCTGCAGTCTATGTTGTTTTTTTGGGCCGGCAGGATATCTTGGTCAACCCCTCCCCCGAAGGGAGTCGCCGGCTGCCTTTCACTGCGCGCATCGAGCAAGCAACGCTGTATCGTGGAGGCTCTGCGAGCAAGAAGGACGATTGCCTGCCCCCTCGTCTTCTCCCCATTCTTCATCAAAGGTGGACTGGTCGATCCTCTATTGCGCGCGTCGAACGAGCACCTTCTGAGCGTGCGCGTTCCGCGAGCAGGAGACGACCAGGCTACCCTCCCCTCCCTACTTGCAGTTCTCTCTTCCACCCCGTACACTGTTTCTTTGCGATCCAGCCTGGCCTGAACAGTCCTGCCCGATCGTTCATCCGCTGATCATAAATGTATTGTTTCGTTCGGTAGCGCTATGCCACCTACAATGC
Organism: uncultured Nitrospira sp.; assembly: GCA_964626135.1. Lineage (GTDB taxonomy): Bacteria > Nitrospirota > Nitrospiria > Nitrospirales > Nitrospiraceae > Palsa-1315. The sequence goes on along the minus strand of CAZVEZ010000063.1, from coordinate 1,937 downwards.
TTCTGAGTTGCGAGTCCATCAGCAAAAGCTACGGGGTCAAACCGTTGTTTGCCGATCTATCGATCGGCTTGGCCGAAGGCGATCATGTCGGATTGGTCGGACCAAACGGTTCAGGAAAATCGACGCTGTTGAAGATCATGGCAGGGCTCGAAGAGCCGGATGAGGGCACCAGGTCGATGCGCCGGCAACTTCGCGTCGGCTACGTTCCACAAGAACCGTCACTCGACGGGATGCATACGATCGAGGAAACACTCACACAAGTCCTCATCGACGAGGGCCTGGATCCCCATGACCATAGCGGCCACATCTCTACGGCTCTCAGCCTGGGAGAATTTCCCACAACCGACCAATCGACGGCCACGCTTTCCGGAGGGTGGAAGAAACGTTTGGCTATTGTCCGGTCTCTGATGCTTGAGCCGGACGTCCTGCTGATGGACGAACCGACCAACCATTTGGATGTCGAGGGTATTCTATGGTTGGAACGGTTACTGCGGGCCGAAGCCCGCGCATTTCTCGTCGTCAGCCATGACCGGCGTTTTTTGCAATCCGTGACGTCACGGATGATCGAGCTCAATCGCAGCTATCCCAACGGACGGTTCGAAGCCAAAGGCAACTACAGCGATTTCCTGGAACAGCGGGATGCCGCGCTGCATGCGCAGGCCAACTACGAAGCGTCATTGGCGAATCGTGTCCGACGTGAAGTGGAATGGCTCAGACGCGGTCCTAAAGCCCGTACGACGAAAGCCAAATCGCGGATCGACTCAGCCGGCCGTTTAATCGAGGAACTGAACAGCGCCGACGCTCGGAAAGACCAAGGTCCGGCTGGTATCAATTTCACCGCATCGGGACGCAGGTCGAAACTGTTAGTCGAAACCACGCAACTCTGCAAATCGCTCGGCGGGAAACAGATCATCAAGGACCTCGATCTGCTGCTTGGACCGGGGCAGCGCCTTGGGTTGCTGGGTCCGAATGGAAGCGGAAAGAGCACCCTGCTTAAACTGGTGGCAGGGACACTCACGGCAGATTCAGGCACCATTACCCGCGCGGACAAATTGCGCGTGGTCACATTCGAGCAGCACCGCGAATCGCTGGACCAAGCTTCGTCACTCCGCCGCGCTCTCGCTCCGCACGGCGACTCGGTCGTCTATCAAGACCGCTCAGTGCACCTCGTCTCCTGGGCGAAACGGTTTCTCTTCAGGCCGGAACAGTTGGATCTCCCGGTCTCCCGCCTCTCCGGAGGCGAACAGGCCCGTCTTCTCATCGCACGGCTGATGCTTCAACCGGCCGACCTCTTGATCCTTGACGAGCCGACGAACGACCTGGATATTCCAACGCTCGATGTGTTGGAAGACAGTCTGACGGAGTTTCCCGGCGCATTAATGCTGGTGACGCACGACCGATGGCTTTTAGATCGTGTCTCCACCATGCTGCTCGCGCTGGACGGCACAGGACAGACCGAATGGTTTGCCGACTATGCGCAATGGGAGTCTGCGCAAGAACGCAACGCCACTGAACGGACGCGCGCCTCGGCATCACGACCCTCCAAGGTATCCCGCTCTGAGACGGAACCCACTCCAAAGACAAAACGAGCAGGCCTATCCTATCGGGAACAAAAGGAGTGGGCGAAAATGGAGCAGAGAATCCTTCAGGCCGAGGAAACCATCGCCGCCTGTCAGGCCGCAGTGGAAGATCCAGCCGTCGCCTCCAATGCGACGGAATTACAGGCGCGATCCGAAGCGCTGGACGCAGCCCGCACAGCCGCAGAGCGGCTCTATAACCGCTGGACTGAACTCGAAGGAAAACAGACAGAGTCAGCTGGCCGGCCCTAACCATGACTGGTTCATCTGGTTTGTCTGGTTGATTTGGTCTATCTGGCTAGTTTCGTCAACCAAAAAACCAGACAAACCAGATAAACCAAACAAACCAGAACAACCAGC